>CAKTYF010000070.1 GCA_934631995.1 uncultured Eggerthellaceae bacterium | reverse complement strand
GCGCGCCCGCCTGGATAGCCGCTTCGAAAACAGCACGCTTTTCAACAGACGTAGCGCCGCACGGAATGCAAATGACAATACGCGGCTTAGCCTGCCACGGGTACTTGCGCGAAATCGCACGGTCGATAAACGCGGAGAGCATAGCTTCCGTTACGTCGTAATCGGCAATAACGCCATCCTTGAGGGGATGTTCCGCCGAAAATGCGTCCGGCGTATGGTTGATCATGTTCTTGGCTTCGGTACCAACAGCCAAAACGCGATGAGTGCTCTTCTCAATAGCAACAACAGAAGGCTCGTTGATTACAATGCCCTCGCCGGGAATTGCCACCAACGTATTGGCCGTGCCCAAGTCGATAGCAAGATCGACTGAAGAGCGCGAGCCCAAACTCGAAAGAAAATCTCCTGAAGAGAGCGAATCTAAAAAGGACATACAGGTTTCTCCCACTTAACTTTTCACGTAAGTGCGAATTTTACCATACACCAGCTTTGCATTGCTCCAACGCCTGCTCCCCATGGTAAAAAACCATGTTTATCCATGAAAAGCAGGCGTTGAGCACTCTTTTTTGACAGTTTGCTAATGCACTGAGCACGAAAAACAGGGATCATAGGCGCGCACAAGCATTTCTACACTGTGCTTGAGCTTATCTTCGCTTACCCCTTGCGCCGCCAAGTCGCATGCAAGCTTCATCATGTCGGCTTCCAGGTTTGCAACGTTTTGCGCCGTGGGCGTAACGATGGTGGCATGCACAACGTAGCCCTGCTCGTCGAATTCCAAATCATGAAACACCGTGCCACGTGGCGCCTCGGTAAAGCCTATACCCTTGCCCGCCCGCGGCGTAAATGCCACCGGCGTTGTGGTTCCCTCGAACTCGTCTGCCGCCAAAGCGCGGCACAGCGCCGCACAACGCTCAACGGCGTCTACCAGCTCAACAGCTTGCGCAACGTTATTGTTGAACGGGTTACGCTCAGGCGGACGCAATCCCGCCTTTGCCGCAGCAAAACGCGCTTGTTGCGTCAAGTTGTTCCACGATGCGTTGATACGAGCCAGCGCACCCACCAGGTACGGCTTCTTCGTTTCGCGCGCACGAGCAAACAGTGCGCAAGAATGAGGCACGGCATATTCTTCCATGGCATCGTGAAGCTGCGTGCAGTCAAAACGCGCGCCGGATTTCACGAATTCAAATTCGCGGGAAAGCGAAATAGGATACGCGCCATCCTGTACCATGGCCATCATTTCGCCATCGGTTGCAAGCGGCGGAACAGGGAAACCGTTGAACACATCCACCGTGGTAAGAGCGAATTCGAGCGCCTGATCAAGCTGTTGAGCCATGTCAAGATACTGCTGCGCCGTGGGCTCAGACGTAAATCCGCCCACCACCGCTGTAATGGGGTGGATGCTGCGGCCGCCCACCAGACAGCACAGCTCGTTTCCCAGGCTCTTCAGCGCAAGTGCCTTGTCAAACAGCTCCTTGTTCGCGTCCGCCAAAGGGAAAATGCTTTGCTGCTTCAAATAATCGGGCGCGGCCAGAACATACAAGTGCGTCGCGTGGTTTTGCAGATAGGAACCATACACCAAAAGCTCGCGCAACATGCGCGTACGCTCGGTGACCTTAACCCCAAACGCCTGCTCAATAGCAAGAAGGCTGGTAATCACGTGATTTGCCGAGCAAATGCCGCAGATACGCGAAGCAATATAGGGAATCTCATCGAAACGGCGTCCGCGCACCATGCTTTCGAAGAAACGAGCAGGTTCGTCGATTTGCATCTGAACCGACTCAACAACACCTTCTTTTATGGATACTTTGACTTGGCCGTGGCCTTCTACGCGGGCCATGTGCTCAAGCGTCAACACTTCTTTACTCATACACGTGCTCCCTGTACCTTAGTCGTGCCCTTACTCGTTTTCTTTTTCCAGGTCAAGCGCGCCAGCGTTGAACATACGCAAGCGCTGCTTGAACACGTCCACGTCTTGACCGAACGATTCAACTACCGCATAAGCGGATTCCAAATTGCAATCGGGGGAAATGCCCGCGCAGCCATTGCACGCGCGACCTAAACCGGGGCAACGTGCGCCGCAGCCCGTACGCGTGACCAGCCCCATACAGATTTGCCCCTGCTCATAGAGGCATTGCGTACCGTTTACTTTGCACTCGCCGCACATCGTAGTGCTGGAAATGGCTTTATTCGAGCCCTGCAGCGCGCGCTGCAAAACATCTACGAAACGATAGAAATCAACGGGACAGCAGGGCACTTCGAAATCAACGTCAATGGTGTGCTTGATCGATGCCGGCGAAACCACCTGGCCGCATGCTTCGGGAAGCGTATCCCCATACACGTCATGCGCGTGGGCGTCTACCCCATCGCAGGCCATGCCGGGAATGCCGCCCGTAAGCGCACACGCGCCAATGCCGATAACGGCTTTCGCGCGCTTACGGATCTCAACCAGAAGATCGCGCGCTTCTTGCGTGGTCGCCGCACCCTCGATAACGGCAACGTCGAACTCATCGGGCAGCGGCTCGTCACTCACAAGCTGCCAATACCCCAGGTCAATCTGGCCTAAAACGTCCAGCAGGTACGCTTCCTTATTCGTGACCTGCAGTTGGCAGCCAAAGCAGCTGGCGAATGCGAAGAACACAACGCGCGGCACGCCTTCGCCGCGCAACGAAACAGCGTAGTTTGCCATATTACATCGACCCCTGAATGTTCTTAGCTTCCCAGTAATTGAACACCGGGCCATCAATGCATACGTACTGATGCCCAATCTGGCAATGACCGCACTTGCCCATGCCGCATTTCATGTGGCGCTCAAAGCTCATGTAAATGTGGTCGTAGCTGATGTTCTTCTTGCGCATCTCTTCAACAACGAAGCGATACATGACAGGAGGCCCGCATAGCGTGCCGAACGTGTTATCGGGATCGATCTCAAGCTGGGCAAACGGCTTCGTGACAACGCCTACTTCGCCATCCCAGTTATCATCGGGATTGTCCACCGTCAGGTGCAGCTCGAAGTCTTTACGATGGCGCCACATCTCAAATTGATCGCGGAACATGATCTCGGACGGAGATTTCGATCCATAAATGATGATGATCTTGCCAAATTCGCTTCGCTCGTCGTGGATGTTGTTGATCAACGAGCGCAGCGGCGCAATGCCTAAACCGCCCGCAACCAGCAGCACATCGTGGCCGCGCATCTTGTCAATGGGAAAACCGCGCCCGTAAGGCCCACGAATGCCCACAATATCGCCGCACTGCATCTTGTGCAGCTCTTCGGTGAATTTACCCGTTCGACGCACGCACAGCTCAATGAAGCCGCGCTTCGTAGGCGAGCTGGAAATGGAGATGGGCGCCTCGCCCACACCAAAGATAGAAAGCTCCACGAATTGACCGGGATTATGGCGGAACGCTTCGCGAATCTTTTCGTCTATCAGGCGAAACTCGAACAGCTTTTCCGTTTCCGTAAGCTCTGTGATAGACGTGATACGCGCCGGCCACGGACGATACGGATTTGCCGCCATCAGCTCTTCGCCCGACAGCGGCTCGGCTGAAGCGGTGTAAGGGCTTACGGATACGCTTCTCAGCTCTTCGCTAATCATTTTCCGCCGCCTTTCTCTCAAAGAACTCAAGCACGCGGATAGGGTTGATGTGCGCCTTGCACGCGCGCACGCAACGGCCGCAACCTACGCACAGCATGCGGTCGTGGTTCGCAAGGAAACCGTTGAGCTTGTGATACATGCGATGACGCACGCGCTCGCGCGTGGTGGGACGGAAATTGTGACCGCCGGCAACAACGGCGAACTGGGGCGATGTGCAGGCATCCCACACGCGACGACGCTCTCCGGTCACGCCATTGGGATCAAGCTCATCACGAATGTCGAAGCAGAAGCACGTAGGACAAACCGCCGCGCACGCCGAACACGAAAGGCAGCGGCTTCCCAACTGCTCCCAGAACGCATCGCTATGAAAAACGTCCATGAGCATGGCAACTTCTTGCACATCGGGAATGCTGCGCGAAAACGCCGACTGACGAGCACGCGTACGCTGACGAAACGCAATACGGTCCTCGTCGCTTGCAACGCGCAAATCGCACGTGGCTTCCAAAATATTGGCTGCTTCTACGCTGGAGATGCTCACCAGAACATGCCCGTTTTGCAAGTCCTGCAAGAACAAGTCGTAACCGAAATGCGCCTCGTCGCTGTCCCACAGGTTGCAGAAGCATTCCTGTGTAGGCATGCAGCCCACGCCAATAATAAGCGTGGCCTCGCGGCGGGCAATATAGTAAGGATCGGGGTATTTTCCATAACGGAAAACAAGGTCAAGCCTGTTCAGCGCATTGATATCGCAAGCGTGCACGCCAAAAATGACGCGTGGCGGCACGTGCATCTGAAAATCGGTAAACGTGTTTTTTGAAGCATCGAAAGAAAAAAGCGTCTCTTTTGGCGGCAAGAAATACTTCCGCAAAGACGACTGCGTACCCTGGGGAGCTTTACTTATCTGCTCCGGGGACGTAATGACGTCGAACGTTGCAATCTCTCCATGATCGACAGGAGCAATTACTTCGTACGACGTAAGAAATGCTGAGACCAGCGCGGGCACCTCATCCGCATCGATAACACGATAAAGCATGGCCCTCCCTCTTCGTTAACCGAATCGGCAGGACGTCCGCCCGCATCCGCGCAAACGGAAAGCGAACGGACGCCAAATAATGCCGAAAACCTCTTAACCGAAGAATACGCCTATTTCGCGCTCAGCGGACTCCACAGAGTCGGAACCGTGAATAACATTTCGGTCAACAGTCAAACCGAAGTCGCCACGGATGGTTCCCGGGGCTGCCTGAGCGCAGTTCGTCGCGCCCATGAGCTTGCGCATGACAGCAACGGCGCCTTCGCCGGCAATAACCATCTTGACCACGGGACCGCTGGTGATGTAAGAGATAAGACCGTCGTAGAACGGCTTGCCCTCGTGCTCTTTGTAGTTCTCTGCTGCTTGCTCGGGGGTAACCATGGTAAGTTCCATCTTCTCGATGGTCAAGCCAGCACGCTCGATGCGCGAGATAATCTCACCCACGTGCCTGTTCTCAACGCCATCGGGTTTAATCATGCTGTAAGTACGCTCAATTGCCATGCAAACATCCTTCCTGTGTTATTTACAATTCTGGCAAAAAGGGCGAGACCACCCCTGTGGTTTCGCCCTTATCAACAAAAACGAGAAGCCTAAGGCTAGTTCTGGCTGGTGAAGTACAATTCTACATCGGAAATCTTCCAACCAATGCCGTCACGAGCCAACGAAACCTCGTAACGCACCGTTCCGCCGGCAGACGTTGCGGCGGTCACGTATGCAGTGGCATTCGACATGGAACGATTGACGCCTTCAATCTGCGCGTTCGAATCGCTGATAACGGAAGAAAGCATATCCTGCTTTTGCTTATCGGTAATGCCCGATGAAAAAACGCTGTCGGAAGCACCTTCGGGATCAGCGAAGAATTGCGAGATGACTGCCTCTTGCGTGGGATAGCCGTAACCCTGCGTGTACGCGAAAACGGCAGCACCCAGCGCAAGCACAATCAAGATCATGAACGTGATGAAAATCTTGAAGCCGCAACCACGACCGCGTTTCTTCTGCACCTCAATGTTGCGCGACCAATTATCCACTTCCTCATCGGAAGCGTTGAAGAACGCATCCTGCGTGGCATCGGGCGTACGCTCGGGCAGATACGCGCTCGCAGAATTGTCATCGTAATGGCCGGGATCGTACGCATCGTCGTCATAATACATGTCGGCGTCATATGCATCGGAAACAACATCGAAGCCCGATGCATCCGTATAGTCAGGTTCTTCCTGGCGCGGAATCTCCATAGTACCCTGCGCAACGTTACCCACCGCGCGCTGGTAATCAACGCTTGCCGAATCGGAAAGGAAATACGTTTTGTCGGCAAGGGCCATTTCAAACGCGTTGACCGCCTTTTGCATTTGACCACAGGCAACGTATGCTTGGCCTAAATTAGCATAGAGCTTATTGCGCGTTGCCGACTTCATGGGGAACTGCAACGCGCTCTCGTACGACGTGATAGCATCCGCCGGACGATTCAGCGTCATGAAGCAAATACCCAGATTCAAAAGCGCCTTCGTGGGATCGGGGTTTTTCTCATCAAGGGCGGCTTCGCGGAACGCAACGCCTGCCTCGGCAGTTTTACCCAACTTGAGCAGGGCATTTCCCATGCCAAGATACGCTTTATAATGCGCATCGTACTTCGCGTCTTTCGATGCATTGCCAAAACGCGTCACGGCATTTTCGTAATCGCGCAGCGCGGCATACGCGAAACCCATGTTGCAGTTCACGGCGCCCAAAGCATCGTAGGTGGTATCGCCCGTTGCCTGAGAATACGCGTTAATGGCTTCGCTGTTGTTGCCCAGCTTCATAAGGCAGTTGCCCATTTGGTGGCACAAAAGACCCATTTCACCTGGCTGCAGAGCAAAAACGGAATCCTGCATGCAGCTGGAGAACAGCTGCAGAGCCGATGCGTAGTCTTTTGCATTATAAGCTGTTTGCGCTTGCTGGAATACTTCGTTGTTCATAGATTTCCTCACCATAATGCCCGAAGGCGAAAAGTTGCTTTATTCAGCTGCGTTCTCAATCACGATGCTCTCAATGGTGTCGCCCTGACGCAACGCGGCAATGGTGTCGAAACCTTCCAACGTCTGACCGAAAACCGTGTAGTTCGGGTCCAAGAAATGCTGAGCGCCCAGGCAGAAGTAGAACTGAGAGCCTGCGGAGTCGGGGTTGGAGGAACGAGCCATGGCCAGTGCGCCATCCTCGTGAGAGTTGTTCGGGTTCGTGGTGAACTCCTGCTGAATGCGATAACCGGGGCCGCCCGTGCCGTTGCCCTTGGGGTCGCCGCCCTGGATGACAAAGTTCGGCACATAACGATGGAAAGTCAGACCATCGTAGAAGCCCTTCTGTGCGAGCTCAACGAAATTGCCCACATGAATAGGAGCGTCTTTGCCTGCAAGCTGAACACGAATGGTGCCCTTGTTCGTGGTGAACACGGCAATCTCATCACCTGTGGGCTTGTATTCGGGGGTGTACAGATCGGAAGAAAACAGTCCCATAACAAATCCTTTCCATAAAGGCGCACGTTATCACACGCTCAAATATAAAAGTACATACGGATGATGATTTTAGCAGACACCCGCCCATATTGAGAAAAATAGCGAAATTATTCACGATAGCGGACCTAGGCGGAATACGCGGCGAGCTATTGCATGCAGCCAACCGCGGCAGACAAAGGCTCGCACAGCAGAGGGGGTTCACGGAGGGGGCGGTTGTTGCGAAAACACCCCCGAATTCGGGCAAACGCACGATAATCGGTGGTCGCAAGGCGCAAATCGGGCCGTTTTCCGGCATGCGGGACGCAACGAGAAAAACGCTCCGACAAAACCCCAGGTCAGAGAATTGCGCGACTGAGGCACGCCTCCCCGCCGAATCGCCAACCACCGATTATCGTCGATTTGCCCGAATTCGCCCCCTCTTTTCCAACAAGGGGGGCCGCCAATGCAGGAGGAGGAGCAATTCATCCCGATTTGGATCAAGGACGTGCGTAGAGGGGGCACGGACCAGTGGCGATGTGCCGCCACCCGCGCGCGGCGCACCGAAGCGCCCGCATACCCAGAAGCGCGAAAAGCGAACAAAACGTGAAGAAGCCTTCATATGCGAAGGCGCCCGATTAGGCTCTTTTCGCGCCAGATGCTACAATATTTGCTTATTTATTAGTTGAACATGCGGCCGCAATGAACGGTTTTCGCTGCGCACAAGGCATTTTCGTCTTCCCGCGCGGGCGAAAGACGCATCGTTTATTGGCAGTGCCGATGATTTAGAGAAGGTTGTATGGCCAGCAGAAAAAGTGTGAAGAAGGCGAAGAAGAGCTTTGCCGCGAAAGCGGTTATCAGCGGCGTGTGCGCGTGCGTGCTTGCCGCCGTTATTGGGTTCGCTTCTTCGAATATGCTCACGCCGAATCAAGTTTCAATGGGCCTGGGTTCCTCGGGGTCGTTCAAGGCGCGCATCACGGTGAGCAGCGATATTACGCCGCCGAGTGCTTCAAACGCCACTGCTCAAGCCGGGCAGTCCGCTACGGCTGCTCAAGGAGCGGGTGCCTCGGCGGGCTCGACGGATTCCCAGGACGGCACCGATGGGTCAGACGCTCAAGCCGCAACAGGCATATTGGGCGTAGATTCTGCCTCCACTTCCTCCATCGCATCGGGCGCAGCTTCGTCGGCATCGGGCGCTTCTGCCGCTTCGAGCAGCGCAAATACAACGACCACCGATGTGTTCGCGAACGCGTTCGCCCGCCGCACCGCATTGAACGATTTGGCGCCATTGAACGCAACAGCCGACTTCAAGACGCTTTCCGATCGCATTGAGCAGCAGCGCCGTGAAGAGGAAGAGGCGCGCCTTGCGGCCGAACGCGTGCATATCCAGGAAGTTCAGGCGAAACAGCGCGCGTATGGCGGCGAAAGCGCTGTGGCGCAAGTTGACTTCTCCGTGGGCGAAGAGGCGTTCGTGGAGGAGTGGACGCAGCGTATTGATGCGTATCTGGCGGGTTCGAACCTGGCGGGCCATGGCTGCGACTTTGCCCAGGCCGCGTGGGATTATGGCGTGGATCCGCGCTGGTCACCGGCTATTTCCAACACGGAAAGCGGCAAGGGCGCGCACTGCTTCCTGCCTCACAACGCATGGGGCTGGGGCGCTTCCATTTGGTTTAACTGGACCGACGCCATTTACGCCCACGTGAAGGGCCTGGCCGATGGTTACGGCTATTCCATTACATATTCGGCGGCAGCAAAGTACTGCCCACCGAACACGGCGAACTGGTACAACAACACGTTGGGCGAAATGGCTAAGATGTAGCCAATAAGATGGAGCTGGAAAAGGGCTACGGGCAAACTGTCCTACGGGGCGCGCTGCAAAGCCTCGTCCCAGGCCCCAAGGCTTCAAAGCAAAGGAAAGGGAAATCGTGAGCAATGTTATTGTTGTAGGGTGCGGGCGTGTGGGCTCGCAGCTTGCCAGCTTGCTTTCGGAAAACGGCAACAACGTGTGCGTCATCGATCGCGACCCCCAGGCGTTTCGCAACTTGGGACGCAACTTCGATGGCTTAACCGTGCGTGGCGTGGGCTTCGACGAAGAGGTTCTGAACCACGCGGGCGCGGCGGAATGCGACGTTTTGGCAGCGGTTACCCAGTACGACAACACAAATCTGATGGTTGCGGAAGTTGCCAGCCGTCTGTGCGGCATTCCCCATGTTATCGCGCGCTTGTACAATCCTGATCACGAGCGCGCCTACATGCAGCTGGGCATTGACTACGTGTGCGGCACGTCGCTGGTGGCAGAAGACGTGTTCTCGAAAATCGTTTCGGGCCACGGCGCCCATCTGGACACGTTCGGCGAATACGAAGTGCTGCGCTTCTCGCTCAACCTGAAATGGCTCAAGCGCCGCACCATTCGCGTGTCGGAAATGGAACGCGATCACGACATTCGCATCATCGCATTCGAGCGTTCGGATGGCTCGGCAAGCTCCATTCCCACGAAAGAATCCATCCTCTACCAGGGCGATACGGTTCTGGCGTGCGTGCGCCACGAACTTATCGAGCAGTTTTCACGCTTCATTCAAAGTTAGGGCGCATCATGTACGTTGTTATTGCGGGTGCAGGAAAAGTTGGCGAATATCTGGCGGCGCTCATGCTGAAGGGCGGTAACGATGTTGCCGTTATCGAGCGTGATTTGGAGGTTGCGGACCGTCTTTCGGTAGTGCTGCAAGGCCGCTACCTGGTCATTCATGGCGATGGCTGCGACTCCAAGTACCAGGAAGACGCAGGCATCCGCCGCGCCGACGTGTTTGTGGCGGCAACCGGTCAAGACGACAACAACTTGGTTGCGTGCGAGATTGCCCAGCGCGTGTTCAACGTGAACCGCTGCGTGGCGCGCGTGAACAACCCGCGCAACATGCGCATTTTCCAAGAGCTGGGCATTGAAAGCGTTTCATCGACCACGCTTATTGCCAACCTGATTGAGGAAGAAACCATGGCCGGTTCCATGAGTGTCATGTCGAACTTGACGCATGGCAACGTGGTGCTGGCGGAAATGACCGTTCCGCGTATGAAGCACCATTCCAACGATCAAGGCGTGCTGGTGTCCGATATTCC
>CAKTYF010000069.1 GCA_934631995.1 uncultured Eggerthellaceae bacterium | reverse complement strand
GAAGTCGAAGCCCGAAAGATCGACCGCCAGCAGCGACGCGCATCCCGCGAACATCTCCCTCATATTTGTAACGCCTGAGGTGTCCAGAGGGGAAAAATCGACCGTCTCAAGCGATTTGCAGTTGAAGAACATCCGGTACGCACTCGTTACCCGGGAGGTATCAAGTCCTGAAAGGTCCACAGAAGCGAGCTTCCGGAACTTCCAAAACATATAATCGCAGGTGACAGTAGACACACCGGGCTCAATTCGCACAGAGGTGACCCAGCTGGCACCGTAATCCCAAGGACACGTCTCCTTCCACGACCACGCTTCCAACGTGCCGCGAGGCACGCCGGGCACCGGCCTGAAGATAAGTGTCTTCGTGCCATCAATCATCCATTCGCACGAGCCGGACAGGGTCCAGCCTTCCGTTGTCTGCGGATAAACAAACGTCTCAACACCCGAAGGACGCGCCGCATTTGCCACGAACATCTCATTCGAATCCGCGTACGCGTTGCCCGCTGTGTCGATCCAGGCATGCTCGTACATCACGCAGCCAACCAGATCGATTCCTGCCGCAAGCACAAGACGTTCAAGACTTGGGCAATCGCGGAAAAAGTGAGCCGTGCTCGTAGAGCGAGTAATGGTGAACGTCGATAAATCAACCGACTCGAGCGACTCGCATCCCTGGAAAAAGCCCTGCATGAGCTGAACTTTTTTAGTATCGAAGGACGTCAGATCGAGCGACTTGATAGACTTGCAGCTATAGAACATTTCACTCATATAGATCACGTTCGTGGTGTCGAAACTCGACAAATCGAGTTCCTTAAGCGCCCAGCAATGCTTGAACATGAAGGACATGTAAGTCGCTTTGGAGGTTTGAAGACCGCCCAAATCGATTGTCTCCAGTTTTTGGCAGCCATCGAACATGCTGATGAAATTCGTTGCGTTCGAAGCGTCCAACCCGGAAAGATCGGCGGTGACAAGGTTCGTGCAGTAATAGAACATGTAATTCGCCCAAGTGGTTGATACGCCCGGCTCAATAACCACGGACGTTATCGAATCTCTCTGTTCGCGCCAAGGCGCGGACTGGGTATTACCTGCAGGATTCGCACCCAAGTTACCCGACGTTCCGTTGCCCAAAGGGCGGACGGTGAGCTTGCCGGCGGCGTCGATCATCCACTCGCACGTGCCCGCCTGCGTCCAGCCGGGAGTGAGCGCTGCGGCATCGGTGGGAGCTGCAACGGCAGGTGCTGCGGGTTCGGCAGCGAACGCGGCGGCTTGCGCGGCAACTCGCTCGGATACAGCCTGCGCGGCGGCTTGCCCGGATGCAGCCTGCGCGGCGGCGGGCGCGAGGGCCGATTGCGGCGCTACCAGCTCAGAGGAAACGGGGGGGGGTCAGGGTTGGTGCTGCATCGGCTGCCGCGCCGGGCGCATCGGCGACCTGCGCAAACGCCGCAACCGGGGAAAGCCCCAGCGCAAGCACGGCCGATAGAAGGACGTTCGCGGTTCTTCGCAAAACAGGAGCTTGTCTTTTCATAGGCCACCTCTTTCAGGAAACGTCTCTGATACCACACCATGCAGTATACAGGCCGACGCTGTCCTACTTCGGGTGCAGCAGAAAGATTGGGACACGTGTCCAACCTAGGCCCCCGATCTTGAGCCGCATGTCCTATCTTGCTGACAAATTACCCCACCTTTTGTCAACAATTCATGCGCGAGCCCCAGCACCACCGCAGCGCACCAATGACCCCCAAACAAGAGATGAGCCAAGCGAAGAGGCAGCGAGCTTTACCGCCTTGTGCGGACCGGCCAGACCAAATGAACCCTACGAGGCGCCTGGTGGCAAGGGTCGAGCCGAACTGCGACGCTTTGGATAAGTTGAGCGAGCCGCAAGCCCGAAGAAGCATTATCCAAGCGGAGTCGCGAGGCGAGCACTTGCCGTCAGACTCCTCGTAGAACCGTTCGCGCCGACCGCCCCCTCCCAGCTTCCCCGATTCGCCAAGCCGCCAGCCATCTTGTCGGAAATCGCGCACGAAAACGCCTAGATCAACGATACGGGGCAGGTCGAAGATGCAAACAAGGCAGTTATAGACCCTTCAGCCCAATTGCGTCTAGCAAAAGCCCAGGTCGCAAGAATCCTCTGGCGGTCTCCAACGCGCTAACCTCTTCCGCACCTGCCCCGTACCGTCGATTTGCGCGCATTTGCACGGAAAAAATGACAACATGCCGTCGAGGAATCAAAAAAGGACGCGAAACCCCCGACGCACGATCCCTAAGGGCGCCTGGCGGCAAGGGTCGAACCGAAGTCTCCTTGCGGAAAGAAAAGAATAGCAAGCTGGGCGAATTGGAACAAACCTCCGTCCCCCGTTCCGCAACACAAGCGGAGTCGTGAGGCGAGCTCTTGCCGCCGGGCAGCCCTGCAGAGTCGTTGGTGCCAGCCGTCGCCCTCACGACCCAGTTCCGGGCCGGAAATCACTGAGCAGCAGACCATCTTGTCAGAAAATAGGCGCGAAAACGGCCGGATAGATGGAACAAACATGCAGGGACGTCAAGAAGGACGGCACCAGACCCTTCAATTGCGGGAGCAGAACCTTTCGCAGCAGCTGACACGGCACTGGCATTGTTACCCGGCTGTGCGAATGCAGATACAGGCGCGAAGCAAAGCTAGAAGCATTCGCGCAGGAGCATTTCGTTGAATTCGTCGGATGTATAGATATCCCATTTATCAAATGTGCGCTGAACGGTATGGGCGCCTGCACCTTGAGCGTAGCGCGCGATGTTCTTGCAAAACCAAGTCTGACTGCGCAAAACAGACACAGCCAGGTATGCATCGAAACGAGCCTCGAAGGCACCTTTGTCGAAACGGCCGTCAACAGCGCGCCAATATTCGTCCAAAAACGGCTGGATGTCCTTATGCGGGAACAAGTACGCGCTATCCCAAAACGTGGTGGACGGCGCAACGAAAAACGCCAGGTCCTGCGCCACTTCACCCAAAATGGGACGCTCCCAGTCAACGAACGTCCCGGGGTCGCTCGAAGGCGCCAGCGCTCCCGCGCCCCCAGCTACAGCACATCCGCCCGATGTGCCAAAAGCCGACTCCGCCGCACCCGAATCCGCCGCAGCACCCGGCTCAGTGGTCGCACTCCATGCGGCAGCGCCCTTCCCTTCTCCGCCGTCATGCAGCAACAGAAAATGCGATGGCAGCGTTTCGGTATTGATGATGCGACGATTCTCGTCGGGACCAGGGCTTGCCTCGACCTTTTTCTGCGTCTCAGCAAAGAAACGCTCGATCCAGCGCGTGAAACGCGCGTCCTCCAACGCCGTGCCCTTATACACCGAGAAGCGATCGACGCATTCGTTGAAAAGCTGTTTCAACGGATCATCGGGACGATACAACCCGCATGATTCATTGGCGGGAACAGCATGAACACTTGCCATAAGATGCGCAACTTTTTGCAAATCGCCCGGTTTCAGATTGTCGAAATCAAGCTCGCTACCAGGGCAAAAACTCTCCACCAGCACACCATTGCCAAGAGCGGCGGCGCCAGCATCACAATACAGCGGACGAGGCGTGCAACCACTTTGCTCAAGCGCACGCAAAGCGGCATACTCATACGCGACTTGCTTCGTGTGAAACGGCTGAGCAACGCGGTTCACGCGCAGCACGAAACGCTGCGCTGCGCCTTCTTCACAAAAGACGTAGTTCTCGTTATGCTCGCCTTTTCCCAGCGGCTCAACCTTCAAACACGCATCCGCGCTCAGCCCCAGCGCATCGCGCAGTGCAGCATTATTGCGCAAGTAGCGCACTATTTCTTCATCATTTTCACTTGCCATATCGTGTGATCCTTTGCCTCTATCGGGCACCCGCAAAAGCTCACCAGGCACCCGCACCCGACCAACCGCGAGCCGCCCAACGATCTGCCGGGTGCCCGCCCGATACCCGCCAAGCGTTAGCTACGCGCCGCCTGCTCGGGATGAATCGTCATGCTCTGGAAGCGGTTTTCCATGAAGTCATTCGGATAATGCTCCGCGTAGAATTGCTCGATGGGCGTTATAGGCTCTATGCCAGCGCTACGCGAATACCAGTTGTCAAGCGCCTGCAGCGTCATAACGCAGTTCACCGCCATAAGAATGCCGCAAATCGTGGTGACAACGACACGCTTGTTCCAAGGAATACGGTTGATCAGCTTCAAAAGCCACGGCAGCATGGCCTTAATCCATATCACGCCCAACAGACCGAACATCGATGCATACAGCGGGCAGGTGCGGCCGCCAAACAGCCAACCAAGCCATTGATCGTCGTAGTTCCACGCCACAGCGCCGAAGCCAATTTCCATAAACCAGCTTACGAAGTACTCGAACGCACCACCGATAATCGTGCAAATCACGAAGATGAGCAGCACGTTTTTATCTTTGAAGCGGTTGAGCGCGATCGTCATGAGCACCGCGCCCACGCCGTAAATGGGACTGAACGGTCCGTAAAGCAGGCCTGCGCGATCCTGGTACACACCAGGATCAACGGCAATCATGTGAAACGCCACCTCAACCACATCGCCCAAAATGCAGCACACTACAAACGTCCAGAACACGTTGAAGAAATCCAGGCGAATGAAACCCTGGCCTTTATCGGCAAGGCCAAGCGTACCCGCTTCAGCGTGCGTTTCCAAGTCGATATCGCGCAAACCGCGACGCAAACGCTCCCCGCGCTCGATAGCCGGGTTCAGATACACAGAGAAGCCAATAAGCAACACAACGCTGATAAGCTCGGAAAGAACCGATGCATGCGTACCGGAAATCATCACGTCGCACACAAACGCAACAACGCCAACGGCAACTGCACTCCACAGCAGAACGCCCGCTTTCGCGCGATGCCCGCGCAAAAGACGGATACCAATAATAACGTTCAACGACGCATGCACCACAAATGCCACGGCATCGATAACGGCAACGACCATCGTCGTAACGGTATATTGTTTCAAGTTAGCGCGGCCGAGCAAATCAGAGAAATCCATGTTGAACGCGGAAAGCACAATGAGCAACGCCGGCACCAACGCCAAAACACCCACGATGATAAACCCAATAGCAAAGATGCGTACCGGAATCGGAATCTTATCGAACGTCTTCGTGCGCGTGCCACCGCGCGCGGCTTCCATAATCTCATTCAGCTCGGCAACAGTGAGCACTTGCTGTTTTTGGCGAAGACGTGTTGCCTCCAAGATCTCATCAACATCGGAGTCGGAAAGGTCGTGGTCTTGCACCAACCGCTCCGTAAGAGCACGCACGTCAATAAGATTTTCGGGGCTTATAGCCTGCTCAGACGCCTGCTCTTCCGATATTTCTTGATTTTCTTGCTTGTTCTTAAAACGCAGTTTAGCCATATCGTACCCCGCAATAACAATTCGTGCGCCCCGCCGAAGACCGTCGTTCCCCAAGCGCGCTTTCTGTTGTAAGTAGTATAAAACACCGCCGCACGTCAGAAAACAACCAATACAGAATCGTTCCTTTTGAGAAAAGGAGAAAGTGTCGGAATCGTTTAGAGGCGTTGATCAGGCACCCCGATTACAGTCGAGCACCCAATGCCCCGGCTCTTCAATCATACAGCAAAAAGAAGCGGCCCCGGAATAATCCAAGACCGCTTCCCTGTTCAAACGAACCATCTAAACCGCTTGCTTAGTGTACCTACTCAAACAGCGATTTTTGATCCTGCTCACGAATGGGATATCCCGTTGACGGTAGCGATGCCGCGCGGAAACGCTCGGGATCAGCCGCTGCGCCCACGAATTCCTCAAGACTGCCCACCGCAATCACGTGGCGCGCGCCCTTGATGGTAAACGCCTGCACGCCTTGCGTGTTGTTCGTGGTCTTCGTGCGCAAAAGCGCGGTGTCGAACATCACCACGCGATTGTCGCTGGAACACAACGCCAGCTCGCGGTCTTCCGTGAGAATAATTGCCTGCAAAAGCGGGCTGCCCGTATACAGGGCGTTTTTCAGCTTCTTGCGGTTTTGTTTCGTGGCGTAGCCCGAAAGCGCCACGCGCGCCACGCGACCGTTTTCGAAGCAGAACAGCACGCTGTACTTGTACTCGCCTGGATCAAGCACCCACACTATGCTTTCATCCTGGTCAAGCTCCAGCTCAGTGGGCAAAAACGTGCCCAGTTGCGCCGATTTCGTATCTTCAAATGCCGCCACTTTGCACTTGTAGCACTGCCCCTTATCGGTGAATACCAGCAGCTCATGCGTGTTATTTGACTCGAACTCAAGCCACGGCGTGTCGCCGTCTTTGTACTTGTGGTCGGCGTTCGTACGCAACACGCGCTCGGTGAGCTTCTTCAAGTACCCCGCGCGCGACACGCGGATGGTCACGGGATATTCCTCGACCTCGGGCTCGGTTGGCACTTCCACAATCTCGCTGGGCTCAACCATGCCGGTCTTGCGCGGCGTTACGTACTTTTTATTGATGGCAGCCAGCTCTTTATAGATGACTTGCTTGATGTTCTTTTCGTTGCTTAAGATCTTGTTCAGCTCAGCAATATCCTCTTCAAGCTTTGCAATGTCGTTCGTGCGATTCAGAATATATTCCTCGTTGATGTTGCGCAGCTTGATATCCGCCACAAATTCTGCCTGCGTGCGGTCAATGCCGAAACCTTCCATCAAGTTCGGCACAACGTCGGCCTCAAGCTTCGTATGGCGAATAATCTCGACCGCTTTATCGATGTCCAGCAAAATGGCTTCCAGACCATGCAGTAAATGCAGACGCTCGGATTTCTTATTCAGGTCAAACGTCACACGACGACGCGTGCTTTCCACACGCCATGCCACCCACTCGCCCAGAATCTGACGCACGCCCATAACGCGCGGATAGCCATCCACCAGCACGTTGAAGTTGCACGAGAACGTATCTTGCAGCGTGGTCATTTGGAAGAGCTTCGCCATAAGCTGCTCGGGGTCAACACCGCGCTTGATGTCAATGGCAATGCGCAAGCCCGCCAAGTCCGTTTCATCGCGAATGTCCACAATCTCGCGCACTTTGCCTTCCTTGGAAAGCTTCACAATGCGGTCGATAATCACGTCGGTCTTCGTGGTGTACGGAATTTCGTACACCTCAATAATGCGCTCTTCGGGCAAGTAACGCCAACGCGAGCGAATCTGGAAGCCGCCCGTGCCCGTTTCGTACACGCGCTCAAGCTCCGAGCGCCTATACACAATTTCGCCACCCGTGGAAAAATCCGGCGCGGGAAGCGTCTCGAACAAATCGCATTCCGGATCTTTCAAAAAGCGCATGGTGGTTTCGCAGACTTCATTCAAGTTGAAGCCGCAAATGTCAGATGCCATGGCAACGCCAATGCCTTTATTCGCGCTGACCAGCACATTCGGGAAAGCAGTTGGCAGCAGGCGCGGCTCTTGCATGGCGCCGTCGTAGCTATCCACGAAGTCCACCGGGTCTTTATCGATGTCCTTGAACACTTCCGCGCAAATGGGCGAAAGCTTTGCCTCCGTATAACGGGACGCAGCGTAGCTCATGTCGCCAGAATAATACTTGCCGAAGTTGCCCTTGGAGTCCACGAATGGCGTGAGCAGCGCCTCGTTTCCCGTGGCCAAGCGCACCATGGTCTCGTAGATGGCGGCGTCGCCATGAGGATTCAGCTTCATGGTCTGGCCCACGATGTTCGCGCTTTTCTGGCGCGCGCCCGTGAGCAGGCCCATCTTGTACATGGTGTAGAGCAGCTTGCGGTGCGACGGCTTGAAACCATCGATTTCCGGGAACGCACGAGACACATTCGTGCTCATGGCGTACGGCATGTAATTCACTTCAAGCGTTTGCGTAATGGGCTGTTCAAGCACTTCGGAGTGCAGGCCAATTACGCTCGGGTTATTCACGCGACGCTTCGCGGTTTCTTTCTTTGTTGTTCTTTTTGCCATGACTCATCCAACCTACTGCAAGTCCAACTGATCCAGGTACTCTTTGCCGTGCTCGGCAATGTGTCGCTTGCGGCCTTCATCATCGGTGCCCAGCAGCAAGTTGAACATGGTCTCCATGTGCACCACGTCTTCCGGCAGCACCTTAATCAGACGACGCGTTTCCGGATTCATGGTGGTCAGCCACATCATGTCGGGGTCGTTCTCGCCCAAACCTTTGGAGCGGTTGATGGAGCATTTCTGGCCGTCAATCTCTTCCAGAATGCCCGCCTTCTCCGCTTCCGTGTAAGCGAAGTACGTCTTCTCTTTGCAGTTGATCTCGTAGAGCGGCGATTCGGCGATATATACGTAGCCTTCGTTGATAAGCGTGGGCACCAGGCGGTAGAGCATGGTCAGGATAAGCGTGCGAATGTGGTAGCCGTCAACGTCGGCATCGGTGCAGATGATGACTTTGTTCCAGTTCAAGTTGTCCAGATCAAACGTACCCAAGTTCTTCAAACGCTTGTCTTTGACCTCTACGCCGCAGCCTAAAACGCGCAGCAAGTCCATGATGATCTCGGACTTGAAAATACGCGGATAATCTTCCTTCAAGCAGTTCAGAATCTTACCGCGAACAGGCATAATGCCCTGAAACTCCGCATCGCGCGACTGGCGGCAGGCGCCCGCTGCAGAGTCGCCCTCTACAATGTAGACTTCGCGACGATCCCTGTCTTTCGAGCGACAGTCAATGAACTTCTGCACACGATTGGACATGTCGGTTTTCTGCTGCAAGTTTGTCTTGATGCTCTGGCGCGTTTTCTCGGCGTTTTCACGCGAACGCTTGTTGATGAGCACCTGTTCCATGATTTTATCGGCTGCGGCCTTGTTCTCAATCAGGTACGTTTCCATGCGTTCTTTGATGAACGCGGTCATGGCCTGCTGGATGAACTTATTGTTAATGGCTTTTTTCGTTTGGTTCTCGTAGCTTGTTTGCGTGGAGAAGCAGTTCGTCACCAACACCAAGCAGTCTTGCACGTCTTGCCATTTAATAGGCGTTTCGTTTTTCGTGTATTTGCCCTGCTGCTTGATATACGCATCAATCGCGCTGGTAAACGCGCTGCGCGCTGCTTTTTCGGGCGAGCCGCCGTTTTCCAGCCAGCTGGAATTGTGGTAGTACTCCTGCATCTGCAAGCCGCGTGAGAAGCAGAAGCACGCGGTGATTTTCACGCTGTAATCAGGTAGGTCGTCGCGATCGCGGCCGCGACGGTCGGCTTGAATGAAAAACGGCTCGGTCAGATAATCATGGCCGATTTTCTCCAGAATATAGTCCTCAATGCCCTTGGGATAGCAGAATTCGTCCTGGGTAAAACCCTCGTCGCCTTCCACCAGCAAGCGGAACGTCACATTCGCGTTCACAACCGCCTGGCGGCGCAGTGTTTCTTGGAACCACTCGACAGGAATATCGATGGACGTGAATACCTCCAGGTCAGGGCGCCATTTAATGGTAGTTCCGGTACGCGTTTCGTCCGTTGGCTCCACCGTGAGCGCTTTTTTCTTAGCGCCCACCACTTTACCCTTCTGGAAATGCAGCTGGTATTTGTTTCCTTCGCGCCACACGGTGACGTCCATATATTCAGAAGCGTACTGCGTTGCGCACGAACCCAGGCCGTTGGTGCCCAGGGAATAATCGTAATCGCCGCCTTGATTGTTGTCGTATTTGCCACCGGCGTACAGCTCGCAGAAGACAAGTTCCCAGTTGAAGCGCTTCTCCACCGAGTTCCAGTCAAGCGGACAGCCGCGGCCGTTGTCTTCCACTTGAATTGATTTGTCCTTGAAAACGGTTAGCGTAATAAGGTGACCATACCCTTGGCGTGCCTCGTCAACCGAGTTGGAAAGAATCTCGAATACTGCATGCTCGCAGCCGTCAAGGCCGTCTGAGCCGAAAATAACCGCAGGTCGCAGGCGTACGCGCTGCTCGTCTTTCAGTTGTCGAATGCTATCGTTGCCGTATGCGGCAGATGCTTGTGCCATGTTCTACACTTTCATTGCTGTGATTGATGTTGCGATTTTTGCCTTGGACATTGTATCAAAAGCGCTCCCTGAGTACACGAAAGCAACAGGGAATCTCCCACTGGCAGGGTCGAAGCGCTTTCGAGCTCGTACAGCGCACCGCCATAGCGCCTTTTTCTTCTCTTGAGCTTTTCGTCATGCAGGGCAGAGCGCGAAAAATGACAAGTTTCCGAAGCTTTTGGAAGCCAAATGCGATTTTCGAGAAGCCGTTGATGCTGATTTTCGGCGTTTCCCCAGGTGGGTAATAGTGAACAGACAACCTTGCACCTCTTCACCTACCCTATCGTTCCAAAAGCTTCGGAAACTTGTCAATAGTTGGAAATAAGGCTGCACGGAGCGACTTAAAACGAACCCTAGAAGGAGCGAAGACCAAAACGCAGGAGGATACGAG
>CAKTYF010000068.1 GCA_934631995.1 uncultured Eggerthellaceae bacterium | reverse complement strand
GGCCAATCAAGACCAAAACGAGTGCGACAATAATCCAGATGTATTTCATCGTGGTCTTATTGCCTTTAGCATCAGATGCCATTTTTCCTCCTAAAATGAGCAGTCAGTGGGCCTTGCCGGCCTGGCAAGGCCCTCCCCTTTTATATAGCTACCTTACGTAACGCTGCTTTATGCAACCGTTGCGAAGATATCGCCCAGCACAACGTCTTCTTCAGACGTATCGGCAACCAAGGTCTCTTCCTGGTATCCTTCAGCGGAAAGAACAACCTTGTATGCCTCGTTGCCCAGCTCCTTGAAGCGGAACTCGCCAAAGTCATCGGTCTTCAGGGCGGCAACTTCTGCACCAGAAGCATCGATCAGCTTGGCATCGGCGCCAATGAGCACTTCGTTCTTCTGGCGATCAACGAAGCAGCCGTACACCCAGCGCTTGGGATAGTTCATGTAGTACACATGAGAACCTTCGCAAGACGGCTCGGCGTTTGCAGGAATCTCTTCCTCGTCAACGAAGGTCAGAGCGCCCGTTGCGCAGATGTCAACGCAACGCGGAACGGTCCAGCCATCATCCAGCAAGTGAGCGCAACCCGTGCAGCCCTGGGGAAGCTGGAGCTCTTCGTTCCAGTACACGCCCTCGAACTTCTCGGCAATGTCCTTGCGGCCCTTTGCCTTCTCGGTGTCAAGAACAATCAGACCGTCTTCGCGCTCCATAAGCACTTCAGGTGCGTACTCGCGGATCTTCTCGTTCTGAGCACCCATAACCGGCTTGTAGTTGATCTTGACCTCGGGCACTTTGCCGCGGTCTTCCTGCTCAAGCTTGCACCAGAACTGACCGGAAACGGGCTGCTTAGCAGCATAAGGAGACCAGTCGTTGCCGCAATGCTCATCCTTGCAGATGAACTGGCAGCCATAGCAGCCATTGCACAGGCTGGCGTCAAACAGAAACTTCTTCATGATTAGCAAACCCCCTCGAGTGCTTTGCTGATTTCATGGCTTTCGCCATCCATAATTGCGTCCCAAACGTTGGTGCCAGACTCAACGGTGTAGTGATCCTTCTTGAATGCCTCCGGATATTCAGCCATCAGAGCATCGATGTCAATCTTCTTCAGGCCAACCAAGTAACCGCCGGTCACTTCGCCTGCAGCGTTCTTGGAAGAAGTGTTGCTCGGAGCAATCAGGTTGTTCGCGCCACCGCGGTCAATTCCGCCGTAACCAGGAACAATCGGATCGGTCTCGGCGCCGTGGTCCTGGTACACCGCACCCGGCATAATGCGCTCGGTCACGTACGCGCCACCCAGAACGGTACCGCGCTCGTTGTACACGGCAATAATGTCGCCGGACTTGATGTCGTACTTCTCGGCATCAACAGGGTTAACCCAGATGGGCTCGTAGGCGTAGCCGTCCTTGCCAATAACCTTGCAGGTCTCAACTTCGCGGATCCATACGCAGTCATCGTAGTTTGCGTGGATGCGCCAACGCGGATGGTTGGAAACCAGCAGGAACGGGTAATCCTTTGCGCGGTCGCAAGAAATACGCTCGTGATGGCTCTCGGATTCCTCGATCCAGTGAGCAACAATCGGGCGCTCCTTGTCATCGGGGAAGAAGTTGGCCAGGCCCATGGAGTAGAACTCGATCTTGCCCGTGGGGGTCTCCAGCGGGTTAGCCTCGGGGTCCTCGTAGAACTCAATCATGCCGGCGGGTTCGTCTGCCCAGCCCTCGCGGGTCGGCATGGTCTGGTAACCCTGCTTCTTGATGAGCTCCAGGTCCTGCTGCTCTTCGGGAAGACCGCAGCCTTCATAACCAATCTTGATCCACTCTTCTTCGGTCAGGCCGCCCGAGTAGTTCTCGGCGCAGTCTTCGTAGATGCCGCCGTACTTCTCCAGCTTCTTAGCAACTTCCCACACGCACTCGTAGTCGGAAAGGGACTCGCCCACGTGATCGATTGCCGCTTCTTCCCAGATGATCTGGTTGAACTGGCCCGAGTAGGTGTCAACGCCAAAGTCGTTGAGCTCCAGCTTGGTGGAAACCGGCAGAATGATGTCGGCGAACAGCGTGTCGTTTTCGAACCAAGGATGCTGAACCAAGAAGAACTCCAAATTGGGGTTGCGCAATGCATCCTGGAACTTGTTGCCGCCGTTCCAGCAGGTGGACCAGCAGGGAGTGTCGGACCAAATCATCTTGATGCCGGCGTCGCCTTCCTGCGGGAAGTGGAATTCCTTGAACTGGTCGGTGCGGTGATGGCGGCTGGTGGTATGACCATACCAGGTAACCGTTTCGCCCGGCTGAACGGTAATGCATTCCGGAACCTTCGTCTTGGGGATGAAGGATGCGGGCAGCTCGCCCAGAACAGCGCCGTGGTAGCAAGCGCGAACCTCGGGCAGGAACTCTCCCGGAGGCAGCGGATTGAAGGAGTCCATGCCGATAAGCGCCCATTCAATGAATTTGACCTGGTTAACACCCGGACGGCCAACACCCTGCATAGCCAACAGGTATACCTCAAGACGACCCGGCTCATGAGAGTATGCGGAACGAATGAAGGAACCGCCGTTGCAGTGGCCAATGGAAACGCGATGCTTTGCCCAGTAACGAGCCAGCGCCTTAATGCGGTATGCGGGCACGTGGCACTTCTCTTCGGCCCACTCGGGAGTCTTAGGAACACCATCTTCGTTGCCCAGCACGTAGTACTGGAACCAGTCAAAACCGGTGGTGTGGGTTTCAATGTAGTCGGCCTCGTAGGTGCCTTCGGTCATCCACACATAAGCGATAGCCAGCTGCAATGCAGCATCGGTGTTCGGGAGGATAGGAATCCACATATCGGAGTGAACGGCGTTTGCATAGTTCACGTCAGGAGAAATATGAATCTGCTTGATGCCCAGTTCGGTGAACCAGAAGCACAGGCGGCTTGCCTGCTGGCCCGACCAGCCCCACGGCGTGGTCTCGGGGTCGCAACCCCAGAACAGAACGGCATCGGAGTTCTCGGAGATATCCTTGAACAGGTTGTGCTGGTGGGTATTCTGGCCCAAAGGCTCCTGGCCCCAAGCGTGCTTTGCACCCCAGTACCAACCTTCCCACGAGTCAGGCTGGCGAGCCTGCATGGTCAGACCACCGGTCATGTCCAGCAAGTTTGCCATGCAGCCGTGAGGGCCATGTAAAGAGCCGGTCTCGCCATGGCCGTCGGCCTGAGCGAAAATGGAGTTGCGGCCATAGGTTTCATCGATACGCACGATTTCCGCAGCAATGATGTCGGTGGCTTCGTCCCAGCTGATGCGCTCGAACTTGCTCTTGCCGCGGTTCTCGGGGTGACGCTCGCCCTTAGGATCCCAGTCCACGCGCTTCAGCGGGAAAGGAATGCGGTTCGGCGAATACGTACGGGACTTGTACAGATAAGAGAAGGGCGAATTCAGGGACTTCATCAAAGGCTCAAACGTATGGCCTTTTGCCTCAATCGTCCAATAGTTCAAATCTTCTTTGGTGTAGTAATCATCGAAATGCACAGGGCGCATACGAACGACCCTGCCGTCCATTGCGTCAATGGCGGTGATGTTTGCACCGTTGCCGAAAGAGCACAGAGACATGTTCTGCACGACTGTCTTATCAGCGGTTTTCATACTCCTCCTACTTTCTCCATCGTCTTTACTTCACTTGCCAGAGGCGTCCCTCTTTACGCTTGCAGTATAAAAACGACCGCCTGTCGGGAAAATAAGCAAGAAGTTGAGCTACCCCCACCTTTTGTGGGGGCATGGGCCCAAGCGTTTGTGGGGGCACGATAAACGTTCGCTTTAAGCGCAAAAAAGTGATATTCTGCACACTGGCGCGTGCTAAGGAGAGACGCGCTTTATTTCTGCGGGGGGAATTATGAATATCGATTATCTGCGTTACTTTCTTGACGTTGCCGAAACGAAATCCATCACTCATGCAGCGCGCTTGAACTTCATTTCGCCGCAAGGCATGAGCCGTGCGATGAATGAGCTTGAAAAAGAACTGGATTGTAAGCTGTTGATTCGCTATTCGAATAAGCTGGCCCTGTCCGAACAAGGCGAAGCGCTGATTCCCGTTGCGCAAAACGTGGTGGAGCAATATGCTAAGCTGACTGATTTCGCCGTTGAACTGGGCTCTTCCGATAAAGAGTCCGAAGAAGATAATCGCATTTACCTGCTGTGCCAGGGCATTTGCGGCCTGTGCTTCATTCCGCCCCACACCATCTCGTTTTTGGATCGGCTTGATTCGCCCCTGGTTTTCCGCGAGATGAGCAGCGACGAAATTACCAGCACGCTGCATCAAAGCCTGGAAGACACCAGCGGCAAGCCAAAGAAGAACCAGGTGGGCGTGATTTGCACGTTCGATGTTGAAAAGCAGGAAAACACGCAGTACATCCGTCGTTTGGAAGAGTTGGGCTACACGTACCGCCCCTATCTGCGCACTTACGACGAATGCATTGTCAATAAAGATTCCGAGCTTGCGAAGAAAGATGCCCTCTCCAACGCTGATATCGCAGGTCATCCTATTGTCAGCACGAATACATCGCTCTACGATACGCTGGCAGATCGCTTCGGAGAGAAAAATATCATCATGGCATCCGCGGAATTCAAGTTCCGCATGCGCTTCGTGGAAGCGGGCGAAGCCGTGGCGTTCATGCCTGCTCTTGGCAGCCTGCTTTTTAAGGGAGACAATCCCCAAGTAATCGCACGTGGGCTCACTGATTCCTATCAAATTGAGATCGGCTTCATTGGCCTGAAAAAGGATCTGGACTCCCCCGCTTTCACTGAATTCGTAAACTCGCTTAACGAGTTCTACGAAGTAGAGCACGCGGGTAGCAATAGATTTACCCTGATCAAGTAGACAAGCTGGCAGCGTGCATGCTCAGCGCGTCATACGTGCTGCAAACGAACCGCTGCGCCCCTCAACGGGGCGCAAGCGAATTAACAGGGCCCACGCCATTAAGCGCTTACCCCCAAACCATAAAGCTGCACATAATGCACGAAGAGCGCCCTGCGGGACGCTCTTCGTGTTATCGGATGCATTTGAGGGGGAGGGGAAAGAGAGTGCATCCTTGAAAGAGAGGGGAAATTGATGCTCTTAGGGAAGAAAGGGGACCTAAGAGCATCACGGGATAAATAAAATTACGCCGTAGGAGCCTTAGGAGCAGCGGGAGCTGCAGGAGCCATGGGAGCGCCCGGAGCTTTCGGAGCACCGGGGGCAGCAGGAGCGCCCGGAGCGGAAGGCATACCCGGAGTCGAAGCGGCAAAGCCGCACTCCGCGCATACGGTATCGGTAATATCATTTTCGTGGCCGCACATCGGGCAAGCAATCTTTCCGGCGGTTGCGGCTGCTGGTCTGAAGCACATGTCATATCCTCCAATTCGTTGTTTTCTAGGATGATTGAAGCATATGCCTTGTTTTGCCCGAAGAACATCATCGAGTCGTTGATGCTACCCTCAAGAATTCGTTGAAGCTCCCCTTCTGCCGCTCGTAGATTGTTTCCACGCCCTTGTGACCTGCGGTTATACTGGCACAAGCGGTCGCATCCACGTTTTGTTGAGCTGGGTTCCTGTTTCGTTGCTCTTATCGGACTACGAAAATCCGAGCCAACGCGCTACTATCTTCCCAGTGTTTTAAACAGTGTTTCTTACCGTAAGGAGGATAGTATGCAAGGTCCTATCGGAGGCGATCGTATCTACGCGAAGCCGAAACTCAAACCCATCCAGGAAGCAGCTCAGGCAATGGTGAACGCCCAGGAAAAAGGTCGCGACGAAGGCGGCATTTGCTGGGGTTACGTTTACGCCATGAACCGTGGCGACTATGCTTGGCCCATCGACGAGCTTCATTTCAGCACCACTGAAGAACTCGATCAGATTACCAGGAATGGGCAGATTCACGAGGCATTCATCGTTTACAAAGAGAACTAAGCAAACGAAATTCTCGCACGAAAAAGGCGCTTGGCAAATCTGCCCAGCGCCTTTCTTTTTTCTTGATTCATATTGCTTCGTGCGGGTTCGCGTTCGTAAGAACGCCTGTCCAAACGAACACAGAGGACGCTGCTTATAAAAACGCGTCTCCCCTGCTCAACTTAGTACCATTCGGCGCATTACGCCAACTGACCCAATCGCTCGGAAACAGAATGCGCAATGCCTTCTGGATGCAAATCAAGTGAACGGAACAGCTCGTTGACCGTTCCTTGCGTCACAAACTCATCGGGAATGCCCAGCTGCAAAACGGGCGTGGTAAGTGCCTTATCCGCCATAGTCTCCATAACTGCCGAACCAGCACCGCCCATGATAACGCCTTCCTCCAGCGTTACCACAAGCTTCGTGTCCGCTGCGGCAACAACCGCATCAGCGTCCAAAGGCTTCACCCAACGCATATCCACCACACGCGCGCTCACACCTGCTTCTTCCAGCAGCTCCGCCGCTTTCAGCGCGTGTCCCACCATGCGGCCAAATGCCAACAGCGCAACATCGCTTCCTTCGCGCAGCGTTTGCGCACGACCGGGCTCAAGCACGCAAGGCTCTTCCGGCAACGGAACACCCGCCGCGGCACCACGCGGGTACCGGATTGCAAACGGTCCGCCCAGTTCAAGAGCGGTATGCAATGCGTTGACCAGCTCTGCCTCATTCGAGGGCGCCAAAACCCGCATATTCGGAATCATGCGCATATACGCAAGATCGAACACACCGTGGTGCGTGGGGCCATCCTCGCCCACCAGACCAGCGCGGTCAATAGCAAACACAACATCCAGGTTAGATAACGCTACATCAATAATCGCCTGATCAATACCGCGCTGTAAAAACGTCGAGTAAATAGCAACAACAGGTTTCAAGCCGCCAAACGCAAGACCCGACGCCAAACCAACGGCGTGGCCTTCCGTAATGCCGGTATCAATGAAGCGCTTGGGGAATTCCTCGGCAAAATTCGTCAAGCCCGTACCCGTTTTCATGGCGGCGGTCAGGGCAACAATGCGCTTATCCTTGCGCGCTTCCGCCACTAACGCATCGCCGAAAACGTTCGTATACGAAGGAGCGGTGCTCGGCTTTTTCAGCGCCTTGCCCGTTGCGGGATCAAACGCGCCCACGCCATGGAAATCCACGGGGTTATTCAACGCGGGGGCATACCCTTCGCCTTTTTTCGTGACCACATGGACAATAACCGGGCCATTCGCGGAAAGCGCCGTTTGCAGAATTTCGCGTAAAAGCCCAATGTTGTGACCGTCAATCGGCGTAGTGCACTGAATACCCAGCTGCTCGTAAATCATGGAGCTGGCCAGGAAGAACTGCTTCATGGAGTCCTTCATGCTGCGGCCGAACTGAACTAAAGCGCGCCCCGCGTTGCCAGAATGTTCCAACGCGTCTTGCACGGAATCGCGCGTTTGCTGGTATTGGGTCGAGGAGCGCATGGCGCCGAAATGCTTCATAAGCGCGCCCACGTTGCGCGAAATTGACATTTCGTTGTCGTTCAAGATGATAACCATGGGTGTTTGAGCTTGACCAATGTGATTAAGTGCCTCGAATGCCATGCCGCCCGCAATAGCGGCATCGCCAATAATGGCAACGATTTTCTCATCGGTGCCCGCTAAGTCGCGCGCTTTCGCCAGACCCAACGCAACCGACAAAGAATCGGAAGCATGTCCCGAAGGATGCGCGTCGTAGGGGCTCTCACTGGGCTTCGGAAAGCCGGAAATGCCGCCGAACGTGCGCTGCGTGGCAAACGCCTCGCGCCTGCCCGTAAGCAGCTTATGCGCGTATGCCTGATGCCCCACATCGAACACGATTTTGTCCTTCGGGCAGTTCAGAACGCTGTGGCACGCCACAATAATGTCAACAGCACCCAGCGACGACGCCACATGGCCGCCCGTATGAGAAGCAGTGGCCACAATTTCTTCGCGAATCTCACCCGCCAAAATTTCAAGCTCTTCGTTGGAGAGAAGCTTTAAGGCACTAGGTTCATCGATAACATCTAAAAGTCGATCATTCGCCATGGCAACTCATTCCTCAGCGCTGCTTGCTTCAGAGGCATCTTCACCTTCTGGAGCTGCAGTTTCTTCATCTTCTCCCTGAGCATCTTCAATAAGCGCGCTTACGCGCGCACCCAGCTTCACCGCTTCCTCGTACAAGGAAAGCGCCTCTTCGAGAGGAATATCATCGCGGGAAACTTGATCGACAATCCAATCAAGCCGCTCTTTTATCTCGGGGAAGGTCTCGTATGATTCGGCGGGTTTCATAGCAAATACCCTATTTATGCTTCAAGGCGCTTGGCAATTTGACCCAAAACACCGTTCACAAAACGATGCGACTCGTCTTCGCCGCCGTAGCGTTTTGCCAGCTCAACCGCCTCGTCAATCGAGACAGACAGAGGAATATCCTCCAGGAACATCATTTCGAACACGGCAATACGCAAAATGGAGCGGTCCATGATGGGCATACGCTCAATTGCCCAGTTCTCCGAAGAAGAGTCAACCATGCCATCAATCTCTTCCCGATGCTCTTCCACACCCTGCAGCAACGCAATGGCATAATCATCGGGGCGAGCCGCTTCTTGATCTTCGTTCTCAAGAACAATTGCATCACCCGCAGCAAGCAGCTCGGCAATAGATTGATCGGTGATTTCGGCCGAATACAGCAGCTGCAACGCAGCACGGCGCGAACAGGTTCTACGGTGGTTATTCTTCAACATAAAAACTCGTTGTTCCTTTTCAAGCGGTAAAGCGGGTAAAAGCTATCGTGGCTTATTGCGCCACGCCATAAGACATTGCCGGCAGATTTAGTCTTTGAACTGAACGCCGTCGATATACACGTCAACGCTGCCCACGGGAATGCCGATCTGCGACGTTACGGCATCGAACACCGCCTGGCGGATGCGCGCGGCAATCTCGGGAAGCGGCTGACCGTAAGAGACCTCTACATGAACGTCAACAGCAAGCTGGCCGTTTGCATCGACATCAACATCAATGCCCTGCGCGCTGCCCTTGCCCGCAATAGCGGCAACCAGGCCATTTACCGAGGTCACGCCAACAGCGGTCACGCCTTCAACTTCGCTCATAGCAACAGAGATGATAGTCTCAACAACACCTGGGGCAATGCTCATGCCGCCAATGCTCAGTTCTTTCATAGCATGTCTCCCATCTGCATTCATGGAAAAGTCCTGCATTGCGAAGGTCGCGGCGCGTTTGCGTCTGCATATCGGATGTGCCAGCCCGAATCGGCAGAAGTCGCTCGGTGGCCAACTGCGCACGTACCGCCCTTCGCAAAAAACGATATCGATTGATTATACTTCAGGTAAGCGATGAATTGTTTCCAAGCTACGGAATAATCAAAAATGCACGGGAACGAACGGCAAACGATTTGCTCCCGGAAGCATCTGTTCCTAACAGCCAGGAAAGCGGCTCACCAGAGCGTGGGCGCCACGTTGCAATGCGGCATCGGGCACGCTCAAAAGCTCATACTCGCGCAGCGCTCCGACAACATGAGGCATGCCTGCCGAACCGGCATCGGATCCCAGCGCCACCAAGCCGCCGCGCTTCACCACCGCTGCAACGGCTGCCGCTTGCTCACGGCAAATGCGCTGCGTGACTTCAGGTGAGAAATTTCCCGAATCATGTGCTGCTTGAACAGGGGCAATGGTAGGAACCCACACAACATTACTAGCAGCAAGCTTCTCGCACGTGGCGGCATCCATGAGCAAGCCGTGCTCAATGCTGTCAACGCCCGCATCAAGTGCCTGCGTTACCAACGCTGCCGTGTTTACGTGCGCCATAACCGGCAAGCCTTTTTCATGAGCGTACGCAACAAGCTGCGCCACAGCGGGCGCCGGCAAACCAGGGCTTGTTATCTTCCCATAGCAATCGAAGTCCAAAATACCCGAAAGCATGAGCTTCACGAACGTGGCACCTTGGCAAATCGCCTGGTCAACAAGCGCGCGATATTCGGCGAAATCAGCAAACGACAGCCCTAAAAAGCTACCGTACTGTCCTTTGGGATACAACGGAAACGCAGGAGTTGCATAGCGAATGCCATATTCGCCCGCAAGACGCGCCGCGCGCGTGCAAACACCCCATTTATCACCGCCATCGCGTAGGTAGGTGAACCCCGCCTGCGCATATGCAGCAAGCGTCTCGCGAATCCAGCGCTCATCGGGTCCGTTTGCATGGCGCGCTTTCGCCTTTCGCCAATCGGAGCCATCAAGGGCAATATGAATGTGAGCGTCTATTTTCACGAGTTTCACCAATGCGCCACGGGTTGAGAGCGCTGCGCAGCCCTAGGAATCCTGTTCCTCAACGTCTTCACGTTCGAATTGACGAACCGTGATGAAGGAAACACGGTGGGCGTTCACTTCGGAAACGGTGATCTCCAGGTTCTCAACGGTAATCTTTTCGTCCCTCACCGGAATATGGTTCAGATACTCCATAATCC
>CAKTYF010000067.1 GCA_934631995.1 uncultured Eggerthellaceae bacterium | reverse complement strand
CAGCCGTGTATGGTGGGCATCAATATTGCAACTGTGAATAAGTACTATGACCTGGCCGTTTTGCATGAAAGCGTGCCCGAATCCATTCAGGGCCACTATAACGCTTTGCGCGCGAAGGCAAGCAAGTGCGTGGCGTGCCATGCGTGCGAGCACAATTGCCCCTTTGGCGTGCCTATCGCGGAACGCATGGCTGCTGCCGCCGCTCTGTTGGGATAGAGGCTGGATTGTGGGGGGCGTCACGAGAGCGGCGCTTCGACCGTTTGCGCTGACTGCCATCGTGCAGCTTGGCTGGGGTGGCGGTTAGCCACGCTGGCGACGCATCCCTCTGCCTTGCTGGCGGGGTCGTTCTTTTTCCCGAAAACTTGTTGCTGGGTCCATCTTGTCGAAATTTCAGTCAAAAAACGCGCAAATCGACGATGCGGGGCAGGTAGGGGCGTGAATAAAGGGCGAAAAAGGGTGTCTTGAGCAGATTGGGCCAATAAAAGCCCAGGTCGTGAAATTGATTAGAAGCGATAGAACGCTGCAGGCACCTTTTCACCTACCCCGTACCGTTGATTTGAGCGTATTGGCGCCGATTTTTCGACAAGATGCACGTATCTGATGGTCTGTTTGCTGAAAGGCGTTGCTGAAAGGCAACGGCCAACCGAATGGACTGGTGATGCATCGAAATAGGCCGTTGCCGCGCGGCTTCGCCCTACTCTTATGCACAGTAAGGAATATGCACCGCACGAAAGAAGGTTTCTTCGCTATAATCTGAACAAAAGATAAATGGTTTGGAAGCCTGCCAAAATGGCTCCAAAAGTTCCAGAAGGAGAGGGCGACTTGAAAGACACCTTCGGCCGCACTATCGATTACCTGCGCATTTCGGTGACCGACCGGTGCAATTTCAGATGCATCTATTGCATGCCTGAGCAGGGCGTCGTCTCTATGAGTCCCGCTGAAATCCTGCGCGGTCACGAAATTGTGACCATCGCGCGCATCGCCGCCGAGTGCGGAATCAAGCGCATTCGCCTCACGGGAGGCGAGCCGCTGGTGCGCAAGGGCATGGTTGAAAACGTGCGCGATATTGCTGCCATCCCCGGCATCGAGGACATTTCGATGACTACAAACGGCGTGTTGCTGCCCAAGTTCGCGAAGGACCTGAAAGAGGCGGGCCTGGCGCGCGTGAACATTTCGCTGGACACGCTGGACGCCGATAAGTTTGCATTCGTGACGCGCGGCGGCAAGCTTCAGTCCACGCTGGATGGCATCGAGGCAGCTTTTGCGGTGGGTCTTGATCCGGTGAAAGTGAACGCCGTGGTGGTGCGCAGCCTGGACCAGGATCTTCTTGAGTTCGCAAAGATGACCATCGACCGTCCGCTGCATATGCGCTTCATTGAATACATGCCCGTGGGCGAAAGCTCGGGTACCGATGGCAGCGGTTGGGGCATAGCTGATGTGATTTCCTGCGAAGAGATGCTGCGCGTTATCAACGCGCACGCGGCTGAGCTGGGCATTCCCGCGTTGGAGCCCACCGAGGACAAGCCTCGGGGCGGCGGTCCTGCGCGCTATTACCGTTTCCCGGGCGCACAAGGCACGGTCGGTTTCATCTCGCCGGTGTCCAACCACTTCTGCAGCGAATGCAACCGCGTGCGCCTGTCGGCCGATGGCAAGCTGCGCACGTGCCTGTTCAGCGATGACGAGCTTGACATCAAAACGGCGTTGCGCGAAGGTGGCGAAGGCGCCGCGCGTGTCGTCTTTGAGCAAGCCGTGTTCCAAAAGCCCAAGGAAAACGAGAACACCGTGGGCACGAAGCGCAAAATGTCCCAGATCGGCGGCTAATTTGTTGACAAATTACCCCACCTTTTGTCAACAATTTCGGTGCTGAGGTTGCTGGCAGCGGTGGTGGTTGGGCGGTGGGTTGCCGCTCTGCTTCATTTGATTTGAACTTGCATTATGAGCGAAGGAGAAGAACATGTCCGACGAACAGCAGCTTACCCATATCGATGAAAAGGGCGACGTCCGCATGGTGGACGTATCCGCCAAGGCCGAGACCCAGCGCGTTGCGGTGGCGGAGGGCTTTATTGCTATGCACCAGGAAACGCTCGATCTGATTACCAGCGGCCAGGCAGCGAAGGGCGACGTTTTGGCGTGTGCGCGTGTGGCAGGCATTATGGCGTCCAAGCGCACGAGCGATCTTATTCCCATGTGCCATCCGCTGAACATCACGAAGGCGAAAGTGGAGTGCGAGCCTGTTTTCGCAGGTGAGCGTGAAGATGGCCGCATGGGCATCCACGTGACCACGACCTGCGGCGTTACGGGCAAGACGGGCATTGAAATGGAGGCGCTGACTGCTGCCGCCGTTGCCTGCCTGACGGTATACGACATGTGCAAGGCGGTTGATCGCGGCATGGAAATCATGGACGTGCGCCTGCTGAAGAAGGACGGCGGCAAGACCGGTTTGTGGCTGCGCGGCGAAAGCGAGTAGCTTTTTCACGCTGCGTGGAATCGTTGGCCGGGTCGGGTTGCTGACTCGGTTGAGGGGCGGCGGCAAGCGATTCGCTGAGCGGACTCCGCTTGGATAATGCTTCTTCAAGCTTGCGACTCGCTCAACTTATCCAAAGCGTCGCACGTCGGCTCATTTCCTTGCCGCCGCTGAAAGCGTCTGAATTCTCCCTCGTTTGTTGACAAAAGGTGGGGTAATTTGTCAACATGGCGCATGCGCGCGAAGCGTGACCTTATGGCGCAAAAATCGGGGTGAAAGTGGGACACGTGTCCCATTCTTCCTGATAGGCGCAAAATACGCCTCTGACCTCTGTATACTGTAAGCCGTGGTATTGGCACCGATTACAGAAAGAGGTGGGTAATGAAAAAGCGAACTCCTGCTTCGCGAAAAACCGCGAACATCTTCCTGTCCGTCGTACTGGCATTGGGGCTTTTGCCCGTGCCGGCGTTTGCGCTGCCGGCCGCCGATGCCAACGCTGCGCCCCTGGTGGCTGCTGCAGCCGATGAGCCAGCCGCCGCAACGCAATCACCTGAAACGGAGTCGGTAGCGGAAGGTGCCGAAGCTCCCGCAGCACCCGCGCCTGCCGCCGCAGCGCCCGCAGCGCCTGGTGTCCTGACCCCCCCCATCGCCTCTGAGCCGCTGCCGGCATTAACGCCGGCCCTTGATCCGGCAGCTGCACTGGCACCCGCTGCCGAAGCGCCCGACCCGGCGCCGGCAGCGCCGGAACCGCAGGTCGCAGCTGTCTCGGAACCCGTGCCCGCGCCTGCAGCGCTCGACCCCGCACCCGCAGCCGTCACTCCCGCCGACGCCACCCTGACTCCGGGCTGGACGCAAGCGGGTAACTGCGAGTGGATGATCGATGCCGCTGGCAAGCTCACCGTCCGTCCGCTGGGCAACGGCACATCGGGCAGCCTGGGCCAGAACTCTGGCGGCGGCGAGCAAGCTGTGCCTTGGTATGACCAGCGTGAATCCATCACGTCGGCGGTCATTATGCCCGGCGTGTACACGACCTGGGCAAACTATATGTTCTACGGCTGCAAGAACATGACAACTGCCGATGTGTCGGGCCTGGATACCTCGCGCGTGTCCAGCTTCTACAGCATGTTCGAGGACTGTTCGTCGCTTGTTTCGCTGGACCTGAGAAACTTCAACACTTCGCAGGCATGGATTGCAACCTGCATGTTCAAGAACTGCAGATCGCTGAAATCGTTGGACATCTCAAGCTTCGATACCTCGAATATGTCCGATTTCGAGCACATGTTCTACAACTGCGAATCGCTCACTTCGCTTGACGTCTCAAGTTTCAACACGGAAAAAGCAAGGACATTTGGCTGCATGTTCCTTGGTTGCACGTCGCTTACCTCGCTTGACGTCTCAGGTTTCAATACCGCAATCGTGACAAGCATGAACGCCATGTTCTCCAAGTGCGCGAATCTGACGTCGCTTGACCTTTCGAACTTCAATACCACAAAGAATACGTCTATTTCCAGCATGTTTGATGGGTGCGAAAAGCTTGTGTCGCTTGATATTTCATCCCTGGATACGTCCCAATCGACCAGCTTCTTTGCCACGTTCCGCAACTGCAAATCCCTGACGTCGCTTGATCTTGCGCATTTTGACACCTCCGGCGCAAAGTACAGCATGGCCGATATGTTCTCTGGTTGCGAAAAGCTCACCACGCTTGATCTGTCGAACTTCAACACGGCAAATGCGACGAATATGAGCAACATGTTTTCTAACTGCACGGCTCTGACCTCGGTTAACGTTTCTTCCTTCAGCACGGCGAAGGTGACCAGCTTCTTCGACATGTTCTATAATTGCCCCGCGCTTACCGAGCTGGACCTGTCGTCGCTTGAGACCACCAGCGCCACGGATATGCGCGGCATGTTCCAGGGGTGCACTGCGCTTGAAGTGCTGGATATCTCGCGTTTCAATCTGGATAACGTTGCGCACCTGGATCAGCTGTATATCACCCGGAACTGCCCGAAGATTTCCCGCCTTACGCTTCCCGGTGGCCAAAATCTCGCTATGTTTAATCTGCCTGAAAGCCTTTGGGTGGACACCGCCGGCAATATTTTTGAAACCACCGACGCAATGAAGACCGACAATAAAGCGCGCCCCGAAGGCGCCGAGACGTACGTCATACCCGCAACCACAGAAGGCTGGGAGCGGTCGGGCACCTGCGAGTGGATGGTTGATTCCGCGGGTAAGCTCACCATTCGCCCGCTTCCGAACATGGAGCGCGGCAAGCTGGGAAGATGGAATCCCGGCTGGGTTCCCTGGATGAATCATCTTACGTCTATCACCTCGGTTTACATTGAGCCTAACGTAGTGGCCAATTACTGCGGTAGCATGTTCTCTGACTGCAAGAATCTTGTTTCGGTTGATATCTCCAACTTGGAAACCGCGCAAGCGCAGGACCTGAGCTTTATGTTTGGCAACTGCGAGAAGTTGGCATCGATTGACCTTTCCAGCCTGGACACCGCGAATGCTACCAACTTGAGCGGCTTGTTCTATAACTGCTTGTCGCTTACCGCGCTGGACGTGAGTGGCCTGAGCACGGCGAAGGCAACGAATCTTGCCGGTATGTTCCAGGGGTGCAATAACCTGACCTCGCTTAATCTGAGCGGGTTTGACACCTCGAACGTAACGAACATGAGCAGCATGTTCCGTGGGTGCGAAGGCCTGACCTCGTTGAATGTCTCAGGTTTCGATACCTCAAACGTGACAAGAATGGATTGTATGTTCGACGGCTGCAAGAGCCTGGCTTCGCTGAATGCTTCGGGCTTCAATACCGCAAACGTGACAAGAATGGATAACATGTTCGACAGCTGCACGAGCCTGACCGCGCTGAGCCTAACGAACTTCAACACGGCAAATGTGACAAAAATGAACAGCATGTTCTATAACTGCACGGCACTGACTTCGCTGGATGTCTCTTCCTTCGACACCGCGGAGGTTATCAGCATGGCATCGATGTTCCGTCAGTGCACGAGCCTTACCGAGCTGAATCTGGCGTCCTTCGATACCTCGAGCGTGACCAGCATGCGCACCATGTTCGAGGGGTGTAGCGCGCTTGAGAAGCTTGATTGGTCGCGCTTCAATTTCAGCAGCTTGAACGACAAGATGTATATTTTGAGCGGCTGCTCGAAGATTTCGTCGCTGACCATACCCGCTGGTCTTGACCTTACGTATTTTGGATTCCCCGAGAGCGTTTGGAAGAATACCGCTGGCAAGTATCTTGAAAGCACCGCCGCGATGTATGCCGACAATAAGGCGCGCACTTCAGGCATTGAGACGTACACCGCCGTTGGCGCTACGGATGGCTGGACAAAGTCGGGCACTTGCGAGTGGATGATTGATTCCGCGGGCAAGCTTACGGTGCGCCCGATTGGTGGCTTGACGCGCGCTAAGTTGGCGAACTGGGGCGTGTATCCGCCATGGGTCGACGATACAAGATCCATCACGTCGGCAGTTATCAAGCCCGGCGTTGTGGCGGCAACGTGCTCGCACATGTTCTGGGATTGCGCTAACTTGGTGTCTGTTGATCTTTCGGGATTGGATACCTCCCAGGCAACCAGCATGTCCGATATGTTCAATTACTGCACGAGCCTGACCTCGCTGGATGTCTCGGGTTTCGATACTTCGCAGGTCAAGAAAATGGACAGGATGTTCAGGTTCTGCGAGAAACTTACCGAACTTGATGTTTCGAACTTCAACGGCGCATCCCTGGAAAACGCGTACTTCATGTTCCAGGATTGCAAGGCGCTTGAAACGCTGAATCTGGGTTCCTTCAGCCCTGCGAAGGCAACGAACCTTCAAGGGATGTTCACGGGATGCAAGGCGCTCAAGTCGCTTGATCTTTCGCGTTTCAGCACTGCCAGCGCTACGGACATGACCATGATGTTCCATGGCTGCGCAGCGCTTAAAGCCTTGGATTTGACGTCATTCAATACTGCGAACGTGACCTGCACGAACGCCATGTTCTACGGTTGCAGCGCGCTTGAAGTACTTGATTTGGGTTCGTTTGACCTGTCGAGTGTGGGCGATGCTACGTATATGTTCGGGATCTGCAGCAGCTTGCGTACGATTTACGCTGCGAACTCGTTTGCTATTCCTGCGGGGGCGTATTCCAATAATATGTTCAGTGGCTGCACGTCTTTAGTGGGCGGCTCGGGCACCGCATATGATGCGGCGCACGTTGATGCCGAGTACGCGCGTGTTGACCGTGGTGCGGCGGCTCCTGGCTATCTATCTGGGAAAATGGGCGACGTGAACGGCAATGGCCGCCTGAATGCGGTGGATGCGCAGATTGCGTACGACATTGCCACAACAACGTTCTATCAGGATCGTCCGGACTATGCGGCGCTGTTTGCGCGTGCCGATGTGACCGGTGCTCCAGGTGGCGGCCCCGACGGCCAGGTGACGGCGAACGATGCGTTTGCCATCCAGTACGCGGCACTGCGCGGCTGGGGCGCATAGCGGCTTGTTGCGGACGCTGCGGGTGGCGTGGCTCGGCGCTGTTGCGGGGGGCACTGCTGCCGGTGCTGCGGCTGTTGCGGGGGACACTGCTGCCGGTGCCCTTGTAGGCGATGCAGCGGGATGCTTCGGCGCTGCGGCGGATTCCCCCCTCATTTGTTGACAAAAGGTGGGGTAGTTTGTCAACACGGTACAGGAGCGAAGCTTCGGCGCTGCGCCGCTGATGCGGCGGGTCGTCGCCAAGGGCGATGCGGCGTTGCAGCAGTTGACATGCTGTGCGCAGGGCGCGCCACACGACGCGGGTTGCGCTGCAGCAGGCGACGTCTGGGCTCGCACCCGACCCGTCCGATAAGCCTCCGGTCGGGTATTCGCCTTCTCCGGCCGGCAAAGGGAGCCATTGTCTGTCGCTAATGCCACAACCTTTTGCTGGCGCTTCTGGGGCCCTTTCCTTGCATTCAGGGGGAGGACCCTTTCGTTTTGCTGCTGGCTTGGCGGCGCGACCTTCCCTCTGTTGGTGTTTTCCGCGCTTCCGCAAAGGTGTTGATCGTCTCTTGGCGCGTTCTGACCCGGCGTAGCTCAGCTCAGCGCAGCCCCGTGCGGCTCGACGCAGCATGTCCCCGCGCAGCACAGTCCAGCCCGGTTCGATGCAGCGCGCCCTGCTGCACCCCCGCGCGGTTTGTATGCTCCTGATGCGCGCTTTTCCTTTCGATATCCTCTGTTCTCTCCGTATTGGTGCCCCCCTCTACGCACGTCCTTGATCCAAATCGAGACGAATTGCTCCTCCTCCTGCATTGGCGCCCCCCTTGTTGGAAAAGAGGGGGCAAACTCGGGCAGATCGACGATAATCGGTGGTCGGCGATTCGGCAGGGAGGCGTGCCCCAGTCGCGCAATTCTCCGACCTGGGGTTTTGCCGGAGCGTTTTTCTCGCTGCGTCCCGCATGCCGGAAAACGGCCCGATTTGCGCCTTGCGACCACCGATTATCGTGCGTTTGCCCGAATCCGGGGGCGTTTTCGCAACAACCGCCTCCTCCGTAAAACCCCTCTGCTGTGCGAGCCTTTGTCTGCCGCGGTTGGCTGCACGCAACAACCGCCTCCTCGCGAACCCCCTGCGGCGCGGGTCTTTGCCTGCCGAGGCATTGCCGCAGCAGGCAACCGCGCGCAATGCCCTTGCAGCTGCGCCGTAGGCTAGCCAGTCAGCTGGCAACTCGATTCCGCACGGCCGCGTGCTCTTGCGATACCCAATACGGCTGCGGCGCAGGTTGTCCGGGGGGCGAATGGGCTTGCGTTTGGCGATGAAGCTCAATAGCCGCTCCCTGTTTGCGTAATCGCGCATCTTTTTTGTCTTCGCGAAGGGGTGCAGCAGGGGTATCGTGCGGCAGGGGGGTATCGTGCGGCGCGGGAAAAGCGTGGCGCGACGAAGGGAAGCGGAATTAAATCCGAATCAGCCTCGTTGCCATTGGCGGGCGTCAACGGAAACGAGGCAGGCCAAAACCGCTCCCGCGCTCCTTCACAGCGCCACTGAGAATGACGTTTAGTTCACAACGCAGCCATATTTGTCATGTTGCGGTAAGATATACCCCAAAAACATTTTTGCGAAAACGGAAGAGGCAGGTATGGCTTTCGAGAAATTCACCGATAAAGCCCGCAAAGTGCTTGTTCTGGCTCAGGACGAGGCGCGCGCGCTCAAGCAGCCTTACGTGGGCACCGAGCATATTTTGCTGGGTCTGATTCAAGAAAAGGACGGTTTTGCCGCGCAGGCGCTGGATCGTTTGAACGTTAAATATGAAGACGTGGTGGGCATGATCCCTCAGGTGGTGTCCATCGATGAAAACGCCGACGTATCAGGGCATTTGAACTTCACGGCGCGCGTGAAGCGCGTTTTGGAGAACTCCCTGCGCGAGGCGCTGCAAATGGGCCAAAGCTACATTTCCACCGAGCACTTGCTTCTGGGCATTGTGCGTGAAGGCGAAGGAACCGCGCTTGATGTGCTGAACCGCCTGGGCGTGTCGGGCGACGACATCCGCGGCGTGCTACATGATCTGGTGGGGCAGACCCCTGTGCTGGCGGGCAATAATCCGTTCGGCGGCGAGTCCTCGCAGGAGAGCATCCTGAAGGAATTCGGCACCGACCTTACGAAAAAAGCGCGCGATGGCAAGCTGGACCCCGTTATCGGCCGCGCGAAAGAAATCGAGCGCGTGATGCAAATTCTGTCGCGCCGCCAGAAGAACAACCCGTTGCTGTTGGGCGAGCCGGGCGTGGGCAAAACCGCCGTGGTGGAAGGATTGGCCCAGCTCATCGTGTCGAATGAGGTGCCCGACCTGTTGCGCGGCAAGCGCATTGTCACGTTGGATGTGTCCGCGCTGGTGGCAGGCAGCAAGTTCCGCGGCGAATTCGAAGAGCGCTTGAAGAAATGCATCAAGGAAGTGCAGGATGATGGCAAGATTATCTTGTTCATCGACGAGATTCACACGCTGATTGGTGCTGGTTCCGCCGAAGGCTCCATTGACGCTGCGGCCATTTTGAAGCCGCCGCTGAGCCGTGGCGAAATCCAGGTTATTGGCGCCACCACGCTTGAGGAATTCCGCAAGCACTTCGAGAAAGACAGTGCCCTGGCGCGTCGCTTCCAGTCGCTTACGGTTGCCGAACCCACCTCTGAGCAGGCAGTTCGCATTATGGAGGGCCTGCGCGACCGTTACGAGGCGCACCATAACGTGCACTTCACCGATGAAGCGCTGCAAGCGGCGGTATCGCTGTCCGAGCGCTACATTCAGGATCGTTTCCTGCCCGACAAGGCCATTGACGTGATTGACGAAGCGGGCGCGCGCATGCGCATCCGCAACATGGTGCTGCCCGAAGAAGTGCGCGAGCTGGAAGAAAAGCTGCGCAAGGTGACCGAAGAGCGCACTGCTGCTGTTGCTGCGCAGAATTACGAGAAGGCCTCGCAGCTGCGTGACCAGGAAGAAGAGCTGCGCGCCCAGTGCGACGAGGCAATAAAGAACCTTCCCGAAGACAGCGGCAAGGAAATCCAGGAAGTCACGGAAAAAGAAGTGGCCGACGTGGTGTCCATGACCACGGGCGTGCCGGTGTCCAACCTTACGGAAACGGAAACCGCGAAGCTGCTGCGCATGGAAGGTGTGCTGCACGAGCGCGTTATTGGCCAGGACGAAGCCGTTACGGCGCTGTCCAAGGCTATCCGTCGTTCGCGCGCGGGCCTGAAAGACCCCAAACGACCTGCGGGTTCGTTTATTTTCCTGGGTCCTTCCGGTGTGGGCAAAACCGAGCTTTCCAAGGCGCTGGCCGAGTTCCTGTTCAACTCCGAGGACGCGCTTATCTCCTTCGACATGTCCGAGTACATGGAAAAGCACAGCGTGTCGCGCCTGGTGGGTTCGCCTCCGGGCTACGTGGGCTTCGACGAGGGCGGCCAGCTTTCGAAGGCCGTGCTTCAGCGCCCGTACTCGGTGGTGCTGTTCGACGAGATCGAGAA
>CAKTYF010000066.1 GCA_934631995.1 uncultured Eggerthellaceae bacterium | reverse complement strand
GAGAGCACCATTGGCATGATTGATGCCGCTGCGTGCGAGCAAATGAAGCCCGGATGCGTTTTCTTGAACTTCTCGCGTGATACGTTGGTTGATGCAGAAGCCATGACGCAGGCGCTTGCTTCCGGCAAAGTGCGTAAATATGTGACCGATTTTGCGACTCCCGCTGTTATGGCAATGGAAAACGCTATTGTGCTGCCGCATCTGGGCGCTTCCACGGCCGAATCGGAAGATAATTGCGCCATCATGGCGGTTAAGGACGTTATGATGTACCTGAAAACGGGCGAGCGCAACCACTGCGTAAACATGAAATAACGTCTAGATTGTTGTTCGATCGTGCATGTGAAGCTTGTCTTTTGATGTGCAACGAATAAAAAGTCAAACTTTTTCAAAAATAAGCTTGATTTATTTTGGAGCAATGCGTATTATAAACAAGCTGTTTTGCAACGGGTGATGGCGCAGTTTGGTAGCGCACTTGACTGGGGGTCAAGGGGTCGCAGGTTCAAATCCTGTTCACCCGACCATGAATTTGCAGGTCAGAAGCTTGGGCTTCTGGCCTTTTTCTTTTGTTGTGAAACATGCGAAAAGAAATTATTTTCGCGGGTGTCCCATAGAGTGCCCATGCTATGAAACCGCATGGACTATTATGGCAACAACAATAGGAAATCACGGTGAAAGGAGATGTAGGGAAATGACCGAGTATGCAAATATGCTGTATGGGTCCACGAGCAAGAGTGGTTCCGTGCCCCGGGTTTGCAATGCCGGTCCCGTATTCTCCTGTGACGGTAGACTTATACTAAGCGAGAGCTTCACTGTCTTTGAACCCGCAGAATGTGCTGCAGGCATCGAAGCAGATTTGGATACCCTGCTTTCAAGCGAAGACTATATCGAGAGCTGGCGTGTCTGGGATTGCTGCCAGGATGCATGGGTCGATATCGATTTGATCTTATATCGCTTTGAAACGTTCGATTTAGTGGTTCGTCGTGCTGCAGAAGGCATTTGCGTTTGGCGTGGGGCTCTTGATCAGCATAAACGCATCAATGTGTCGCGCGACCGCGATGAATGCAACGAGAAATGCTGGCAGTGGGTAAGGGTGGCAAGTGGCGTACGGGCTGAAAGGCTGTCGTTCTGAAGTTTCTTGTAGTTCAAGAGTTCGTTGTATTTTCTGCGGCTTAAAAAAAACGAAGGGCGTGCCTCTTGCTTGGAGACACGCCCTTCGTGTGAAAGCCTGCATTAGCTTAATCGGCAATGAGTTTGCGCAGGTAATCGTGGTATTCTTCGTTAAGCTTCGTTGGCTTATCGATGCGGACCTTACCATCTAGACCGGCAACCCATCCGAAAAACTGGGGACTCACGCGCACGTATGCGCGCGCAATGCAGTTGCCGTTCTCGTCCTCTTCGATTTCAGCGTCTTTCCCGAAGCGATCATAGACAGCGCCAAGCATGTCCTGGTCAACGGCGAACGTGACTTTTGCGAGTTCGCCATCAAACCGGCCGAAATACTGGGAATCGCGCACTTTGAATTCATGGTTGCTGATTTCAGCGTTGTGCGTGGCTTTTTCTTCTGAAGGCGCAACGTTGCGCATGCGGTCAATGCGATACTCTGTCATGCCTTGGTGAGAATCGCTCCAGGCAGTAAGATAGTAGAAGTCGTTGCTGTACGATACGCGAACAGGCGTTACTTCATAGGGTTTTCCATCGTGCTGAATGTGCATCTCGCCATCGGGGCCAATCTTCCAGTATGTGAAGCGGATTTTGCGCTTCAGGCGCATTGCTTCATGGATGGCATCAATGCTTTCGAACGTTTTATCGCCCCGGCCTTTTACGCGACCGTCCACATGGATGCGGCGCGCCAGCTTTTCCCGCTGGTAGTCGGTTGCAAGCAAGCGGATGTTGCGTGAGATGCGTTCGCATTGCGATTGCGTGATGAAACGGCAGCTTTGTATGGCATCGACCATAAGCATGAGTTCATCCAGGTCAAAGTCGCGATTTTCGATGTAATATTCAACAGGATTGCGCTGCGCAGTGTCGATTTTAATTCCGAAATCGCGTAGTGTATCAAGATCGGTATAAATGGTTTTGCGATCGACCGTTAGTCCAAAGTCGGCAAGACGTTGGATAATGGCTGTCATGGACAGTCCTTTTTCGGAATCGGTTTCTTCTTGCAGCATGCGCATGACATAAAGAATGCGCAGCTTTCCGTTTGCCATACCGGACATTATGCCTCCTTCTTTCGCAGCATATGATATATTCTACTTCTTAAAGACTCGCTTGAAAAGCTTTTTTACCTGATGGGTGTCCCATTGATGTGACACGAAATGTGTATGAGTGTGCTTAAGTTTGCCCAACGCAGGCGCAAGATTAAAAAGAAGTCGTAAAGCGGGAAGCGCTAAGGCCCGTTGGTTCCGCTGCAGGCCTCTGAATTATGTTTGTGGTCGTTCTTTGTTGAAGCTGTGACTTCTTTGTGGGTTTTCGAAGTCGCATCCCTAAACGGTACGAAATCTGCCGCAATTGGCTTATTTTGACCATAATTGCATTCCTTTTACCCTTCGGTTGTCTATTCTTTACCGATATGCCCCGTAACATATCGGTAACTTTGGTAAGCTGAGCGCGTGCAAAAGCACATCGTATTCGTTGGGAGAAGGAGAATCGCTGTGACACTCATTGGCTTTCTCGTACTGTTCCCTTTGGTTGCGGCGGCTTTGCTTGCCGTAGTTAAGGGAAACGGCGCCCGCAAAGGAATCGTGTATGTTTCAGCTGCGGCAATCGCTGTTGCATCCATCGCATTCGCGGCGCTCAACCTGGGCTCTTCGCATCAGTTAATCACATACAGCTCGGCTGTTGTGGATACGATTTGCACGGGCATTGGCGTTATTATCGCCATTATCATTCTCGGCTTTGCGATTAAGTACAAAAACATTCTCGCTGGCGTCTTGGCATTGATCCAAGTTGTCGGCGCGCTTGCTTTTGAACTGGGCATGGCTCATGGAATCCAGGTAACCGCAGGTCTTGTTGTTGATCCTCTGATTATCCTTATGGCGCTGATCATTGGCATCATTGGCTCTGGCATCTGCGTATACGCCTTGGGTTACATGGAAGACTTCCAGCATCACGAGCCCGAGGGAGCGAAGGACCGCCGTCCGTACTTCTTCGCGCTGATGTTCATCTTCCTTTCGGCGATGTTCCTTATCGTATGCTCCAACAATATGCTGTGGATGTTCACCGGTTGGGAAGTAACCACGGTTTGCTCCTTCCTGCTTATCGGTTTCACCAAGACCGAAGAGGCAATCCGCAACTCGTTCCGCCAGATTATCATGAACTTGCTGGGTGGCATAGCGTTCTTGGTTGGTATGTACTTCACGGTGGTGAATTTCAACACGCTGTCCTTCGATGCGTTCTTGGCATTTGGCGTTGCGAACCCCAATTTGGTGGCGATTCCTGCAATTTGCCTGGCGTTCGCTGGTCTGACGAAGGCAGCTCAGATGCCGTTCCACACCTGGCTTTTGGGCGCTATGGTTGCACCCACTCCCACCAGCGCGCTGCTTCACTCTTCCACCATGGTTAAGGCGGGCGTGTTCTTGCTGGTCAAGCTGGCACCGATTTTCGCGGTATGCCTTTCTGCTTCCACCATGGTTATCCTGGTGGGCGGCTTCACGTTCCTGTTCTGCTCGCTTATGGCAATTTCCCAGAGCAATGCTAAGCGCGTTCTGGCGTATTCCACCATCGCAAACCTGGGTCTGATCACTGCTTGCGCGGGCGTTGGCACCGCTGAGGCAATTTGGGCCGCCACGTTCCTGATTTTGTTCCATGCTGCTGCAAAATCCCTGCTGTTCCTATGCGTGGGTACTGCAGAGCACCACATTGGCAGCCGTGACATTGAGTCCATGGACTTGCTGTTCGAGCGCATGCCGCACCTTGCTCGCTTGATGATGATTGGCATTATGTGCATGTTCATTGCTCCTTTGGGTATGCTTATGGCAAAGTGGGGCGCTTTGGTGTCCTTCGCGGAAACGAAAAATATCGTTTTGCTGCTGATTCTTGCATTTGGTTCTGCTGCCACGTTTATGTTTTGGGCAAAGTGGATTGGCAAGCTGGCTGGTATCGCTCAGTCCACGGAAAACGTGGAGAAAACGGTGCATAAGTCCGAATGGATCGCGCTGCTGCTGATGACAACGCTCATCTTCATCTGCTGTGTTTTGATGCCGGTTATCTCCGAGTACATCATTGAGCCGTACATTGCAAGCGCGGGCATTGTGTCCGTGATTGCCTCGCAGGCTCTGACCGATGACAACATGGTGATTGCTGCTATTCTTACCGTACTGGTATTCATCGTTCTTATTGCCGGTCCTGGTCGATCCAAGGCGCGTAAAGTTGATGTTTATCTTGCCGGCATCAGCGTGGATAACGAAAAGCGCGAGTTCACGAACGCTTTGTCGGGCGTATCCGCAGCAACGGCGCGTAACTGGTATCTGGCGGATTGGTTTGGCGAAGCAAAGCTCAACGGCTTCTCCACTATTTTCTGCACGGTGCTTATTATTGCTTGTTTTGTAATGTCCGTCCTGAGCCCTTTGGGCTTCTAAGAAAGGGGTGAAATCATGGCTATGCCTTTGCTCGCTAACGTTATTGGCATCATCGCGTTTGCTATTCTTGCCCCCGTTCTGGGTTGCCTGCTCAGCGGCCTTGACCGTGTTATCTCCGCCCGTATGCAGGGTCGCGTAGGACCGAGCATCCTTCAGCCGTACTACGACGTTCGCAAGCTGTTGGGCAAGGACAACGTTTCCACCAACAGCGCAGAAGCTGTCTACATCAGCGCTGCTTTGGGTTTTGCAATTGTTGCCGGCGGCATCTTCTATTCCGGCGGTAACATCTTGCTGAGCATCTTCTTGGTCACCATGGGTGGTTTGTTCTTCATCATTGCTGCTTACAGCTCTCGTTCTCCCTATGCTGAAGTTGGTGCAGGACGCGAAATCATCCAGGTCATGTCATACGAGCCTATGGTTTTGATCCTGGGCGTGGGCGTATTCATGGTCGCTGGTTCGTTCAACGTGAGCGATTTGTTCGGCATTGAGACACCGATTATCTGCCGTGCGTGGTTGATTTTCATCGGTCTGCTGTTCGTGCTGACCATCAAGTTGCGTAAATCCCCGTTTGATATCTCTATGTCGCATCATGCGCATCAGGAAATCGTTCGCGGTGTAACCACCGAAATGAGCGGCCCCACATTGGCGAAAGTCGAGATTATGCACTGGGTTGAAAACGTGCTGTTCTTGGGCTGGGTTGGCATGTTTTTCGTGTGGGATAATCCCTTGTCCATCATCTTGGCCATTGTGGTTGCCCTTTTGACGTTCTTCCTGGAAATCCTTATCGACAACAACTTCGCCCGCGTGAAGTGGCAGGCTATGTTGAAGTCCGCATGGGTTGTGGCTCTTGTTACGGGTGGCATTAACTTCGCCGTCCTGTTGTTCCTGTAGAGAAGGGGTTGATCGAATGGCTTTTGCTTCGAAATCTCCTTGGGTCATCCATTACGACGGCTCAAGCTGCAATGGTTGCGACATTGAAGTGTTGGCAACCCTGTGCCCGGGCTTTGACGCCGAGCGTTTCGGCGTAATCAACACGGGCAATCCTAAGCATGCCGACATCTTTTTGGTGACCGGCAGCGTGAACGAGCAGAATATCTCTGTTGTTCAGGAAATCTACAATCAAATGGTTGAACCGAAAGTTGTTATCGCCTGCGGCATTTGCGCTTGCTCTGGCGGCGTATTTGCCGATTGCTACAACGTTATTGGTGGCGTTGACAAGGCGATTCCCGTTGATGTATACGCACCTGGCTGCGCTGTTCGTCCGGAAGCTCTTATCGATGCCGTTGTTGAAGCGGTGGGCATTCTGGAGGAAAAGGCAAAGGGTTGCGCTCCGAAAGAAAGAGGGGAGGAGTAACCATGGCCTTGCAAACTGAAATGCAGGTAATTGCACTGAGCGAGCTGCCCGCATTGTCTGATGCCAAGAAGGCTTCTGGCGCGCGTTTCGTTCAGATGCATTGCGTATGCACCGATGACGGTGTGTTCGATGCCATTTATTCCTGGATGGAAGATGACATTGTTCTGAAGAACTACAAAATCGAGGGGTTGACCTCGAAGGATGTGATTCCGTCCGTTACGAATAACTTCCTTGCGGCATTTGTTTTCGAGAATGAAGCGCATGATCTTTTCGGTGCGAACATCGAAGGCATTGCGATTGACTTCCAGGGTCATTTCTACAACATCAAGGCAACGACCCCGATGTCCATTCTTTCTCCCGAGCAGAAGGCTGCGCGCGATAAAGCTGCAAAGGTTGCTGCCGCGAAAGCCGCAAAGGCAGCGAAAGAAGCTGCTGGCGAAGCTGCTCCGGCAGCCGACGCTTCTGCCGATGCCGAGCTTGAAGCGAAACTTGCTGCAATGGATCCCGAGAAAGCTGCGAAGGTTCGCGCTGCTATGGCTGCGAAGGCTGCGAAAGCTGCAGCTGCTCAGAAGGAAGGTGAATAGGAATGAGCCAGAAAACCGTAATTCCCTTTGGCCCGCAGCATCCTGTTCTTCCCGAACCGCTTCATCTTGATTTGGTTGTGGAAGACGAAAAAGTCGTAGAGGCAATTCCGCAGATCGGCTTCGTTCATCGTGGTCTTGAGAAGCTGACTGAAACGCGCGACTACAACCAGTTCATCTACGTTGCTGAGCGTATTTGCGGCATTTGCTCGTTCGGCCATTCTTACGGCTATGCCGAGACCGTTGAATCCTTGATGGGTGTGGAAGTTCCTGAGCGCGCGAAGTTCTTGCGTGTTATCTGGCACGAGCTTTCCCGTGTGCACTCTCACATTCTGTGGCTGGGTCTTGCTGCCGATGCTTTTGGCTACGAAAGCTTGTTCATGCATTGCTGGCGCTTGCGCGAGCGCGTGCTTACCATTTTCGAGAAGACTACGGGCGGTCGTGTTATCTTCTCTGCTGTGAAGGTCGGCGGTGTGGTGCGCGACATCACGAAAGACCAATTCGATGAGATGATTTCCACGCTCGATGGTATCAAGGACGAATACGCTCAGATTCGTAAGACGTTCTTGAACGATTCCTCTGTTCGCAATCGTCTGCAGGGCGTTGGCTACATTAGCACCGAAGACGCTCGCGCGTTGAGCATGGTTGGCCCGTTTGTTCGTGCCTCCAATGTTCCGCAAGATATGCGCATGCAGGGCAACGGCGCTTATGCGTACCTTACCGACTTCCAGCCCATTACGGCTACGTCGGGCGACTGCTATGGTCGTGTTGAGGTTCGCACTGCCGAGGTTTTGCAATCCATCGATATCATCAAGGAAATGGCTGCTCAGATTCCTAGTGGCGATATCGCAGTGCCGGTTAAGGGCAATGCTCCTGTTGGTGAAGCAACGAACTCTTTGGAACAGCCTCGTGGCGAATGCTTCTATTACGTGCGTGGCAATGATTCCAAGTACCTTGACCGCGTTCGTATGCGCACACCTACATCGGTGAACCTTGCCGGTATGGTGAAAGCGCTTGAGGGTTGCGATCTTGCCGACGTGAGCAACATTCTTCTGACCATCGACCCTTGCATTAGCTGCACGGAAAGGTAGGAGTCATGGGATTTTTCAATCTTGGCAAGATGACGTTCGGCTCTTTGTTCAAAAAGCCAGAAACCGTCAAGTATCCTTTTGAGAAAAAGGAAGCATATCCGCAGCTCAAGGGTCATGTTGTCAACCACGTTGACGATTGCATCCTATGCGGAATCTGCGAGAAGCGCTGCCCCTGCCATACCATTACGGTCGATAAAGAAGCTCGTACGTGGACGGTATTCGAGTATCGCTGCATCCAGTGCGGTTTCTGCGTGCGTGAGTGCCCCAAGAACTGCTTGGAAATGGCTCCGCAGTATGCACCGGTAACGCGCAAGCCTGAACCGGATACCTACCATGTTCCCGAAAAGGAAAAGAAGGTAAAGGAATAGCAACGCGTGTGCTGCGCTTCTCCTTGAAACATGGAATAACTGCTAGAATAAGCGGTGATGCAAAGACGGGCCGAGCTTTTGCAGCTCGGCCTTTTCATGAGTTAGGGGAGATACCGCGTGTCTGACACTGAAGAAGTGACTAATAAGATATTCACCATTCCGAATGCGATTTCGTTCATTCGACTTTGTATGGTGCCTGCTTTTATCGTTTTGCTGCTTAAGGGAAATGATGTTGCGGCAACGGTGCTTTTTGCCTTTGCGGCGGCAACGGATTTCGTGGACGGACAGGTAGCGCGTCGTACGCATTGCGTCTCCAAGCTGGGGCAATTGCTTGATCCCGCGGTTGATCGCATTCTTATGATCTCCGGCGTGGTGTGCTTGCTGGTTGTTGGGCGTTTGCCGCTTTGGGTCGTCTTGTTTGTTGTTTTGCGCGACCTGTTTTTACTTGTCGGCGGTGGGTACTTGCTCAAGCGCTATCGCAAGCGCGTTGCGGTGATTTATCCAGGGAAAGTTTCTACGACCTTGTTGTTCGTGGGATTCTCGCTCCTTCTTTTGAACTGGCCTCAAGTCGATGGCCTTGGTTGGTGCGATATTTCGTGGCTGCCCGGCTTCTCGAGTGGCGTTTTCTCATGTGGAATTTGGTTTGTTTACGCTGGTCTGGTGCTTTCCGCGTTCGTTACTGCTTATTATATTAAGAAGGGTTTTGCGGCTCGCCGAGAGGCAATTGCCGAAGAGCAGGCGGATCAAGCGACGCTCTAGGCGCTTGCATGCTGCAGCCGCACTCGTAAGACAAGCATGTCGTTTTGCGCATGAACGCATTGCGGCAAAGGATATATGTACTGAATAACGAATATGAACCAAGGATCGAAGAAGAGAATTCCAGCCGATAAAGAGACTGCGTCCCGCGTTCGCCGAAGTAATTCCCCTTCGGCTTCTTTTTCTGCGTCCACCACGCGAAGCGCAGCGATGAATCGTGGTACTGCATCAACCGTCCACGGCGTAAAGCCAAGGAAAACAACGTCAGCTGGCGCGCACTCGATGCATTCTGCTTCGGGGGCTCGTCATTCTTCGAGTTCTTCGGTGTCTGCAGCGAGCCAAAGATGCCAGCCGGCAGCAACGACAAAGGCTGCGTCTTCATCTGCGCGGCATGCCTCAACATCTCCTCGCAGGAACGTTGCTCGCGCTGCGGCAGGTGTTCCCGCTGCAGCAGATCCTCGTGCAACGGCAAAGTCGAATGTGCGCGCCAATACACGCGTTCGAACTGCTGCTTCGCAACGGACGACTGCGCGTACCAATGCGGCAAAACAGCCTGTTTCTTCGAAGCGTGGTACTAACGCGCACGCGAAAAGAAAGATCGCGCTTGCCGTTGTTGCGTTTCTTGTGCTGGTTGTTTTAGCTGATCATGGTATGAATTTCAATAAGGCGTATCCTGGGGTGCATATCGGTTCTGTGGATTGCTCTGGCAAAACGGCGCCTGAAATCGTTGCGCTCCTGGAAGAAACATATGGTTCGACTTACGAGCAGCGTGAAGTGTTGGTTTATGCCAGCGAGGATGCGCAAGCGCTTGTGAGCGCCGAAGGAAACGAAGAAGTGGGCGACGAGGATCGCATCTCGGTTGCAGAAGCACACGAGAGGCGTTTAGCGTGGTCGGTCTATCCTGAAGCCGTAGCGGCATCGTTTGATATGGAAGATAGTGCACAGGCTGCCGTTGCAGAGGCTCATGGCATAACGAATATTGTCTCGCGCATTGTCATGGCTTTTCAGGGAAAACAAGTTGATCCTATCTTCAATTTCGGCGAAGCATATCGTGATTTTGTCAACGATGTAAACGCAACCGTTGGTATTGAGCGTATTGATTACGATATCTCGGTTAATCAGGGGGTATGCAGCGTTACTTCTGGCCAAGATGGTGTTCTCATGAACGATGCGTCATTCCAGAAAAAGCTTGTAGAAGGCTTTCTGTCCCAGGATGACTCACCGTATTCTTTTGTTGCCATTCCCGAGGATGCGCCTGTTCGTATTACTCAGGCGGCGGCTCAGGCAGTGTGCGATAAAGTCAACGCAGCCATTGCAGATGGCGCGAATTTCGTATATGAAAATGCCGGCTGGAACGCTACTTCTGTTTCCGTAGGCGAATGGGTCACCAGCGAAATCGTGCAAGAAAATGGTTCATGGAGCCTTATTCCTTGCATCGATACCGAGGTGGCGCGCCCCGTGCTTCTTTCTCATGTGAAGGAAAACGGTGGGGAAGACGTCATGGAAGTATCGTTTTCCGTCTCCAAAGCGGGCGATGTAGCTGTACATACAAATTCATCAGGCAAAATACCGCTTGTTGATGACGCTCTTGCGGCGTTGGACGCCGCCCTTTTTGGCGCGTCGGGTAGCGCACCCCAGGATGCAGCGCTTGCAGCCGATGGTCAGGCGGTAACGGTGAACATTTCTTCTGCGGAAGCTCCTTCTGAAATGTCGTTCGAGGATGCGCTTTATTACGGCGTAATTGGCGAGATTTCAACGTTCACCACGGAATATACGCACGGTTCGGCATCAACTGAGTCGCGTAATTACAATATCCATTTAGCTGCAGATCTATTGAATAATTCAATTTGTGCTGCGGGTGGCAAATGGTCATTTCACAACGTTGCGGGCGAATGCGACGAGGCGCGCGGCTTTAAAGAAGCAGGCGTTATCGAGGAAGGCGTGTAC
>CAKTYF010000065.1 GCA_934631995.1 uncultured Eggerthellaceae bacterium | reverse complement strand
GGCACTTGGTGGCGCGCAACGCTACGGTGTCGGGTGCCGAGGGCGGCTGCCAAGCGGAAATTGGCACGGCAAGCGCTATGGCGGCAAGTGCCGTAGTGGAGCTTTTAGGCGGCACGCCGCAGCAATGCCTGGCGGCGGCCAGCAACGCCATGACGTCGCTTATGGGTTTGGTGTGCGACCCCGTGGGTGGATTGGTAGAGGTTCCCTGCCAGAAACGAAATGCCACGGCAGCGGTAAATTCGCTGGTCAGCGCACAGATTGCGCTGGCAGGTATAACGAACTTGGTGAACTTCGATCAAACGGTTGAGGCAATGTTCCAGGTAGGACGCTCGCTTCCGTTCGAGCTGCGCGAAAGCGGCCTGGGCGGTATTGCCGGCACGCCCAGCGCCTGCGACTACTGCGCTTCCGTCCTTTGCTGCCACGAGTGAAATTGTTGACAAATTACCCCACCTTTTGTCAACAATTCCTTCGCCTTCTCCTTGCGCTTGATCGGGGGAAGGCGCTTTTTTTTGCGTTCTGTCGGCGATATGCTGGGCTTCGGTGTGCGTTTCCTGGGTCACTCAGCGGCATGTTGTCGTTTTTTTCACCCGAATGTGCAAAATATTCCCGTTCGGGGTAGGTGGGAAGGAGTTTCGACGTGCATGCCTCGTTGTCTGAAGTTCGTGACCTGGGGTTTTCCTGGCTAATGGCAACACAGGCGATGCCTTGACGCCTCTTTTGCATCTTCGAGGTACCCCGAACAGTCATATTTTGCGCATTGGAGCCCGATTTCCGACAAGATGGCCCGCGATTTGGTGACATCCGGAAGAAGCGTCGCGGTTCGGCTTGATCCTTGCCGGCAGGTGCCCCTTGTTGACAAAAGGTGGGGTAATTTGTCAACAAACAACAGGAGCTCTATCACCTTTTACTGTACGCGCGCCGTTGCAAGACATCGTGCGAAGTGGGATACTGTATCGTTAAGGTTTAGACGGATGGCAACGCGAGCGAAAGGGAGTTTTGCCGGTGAAGGGAATTATTTTGGCTGGTGGCAGCGGTACGCGTTTGTATCCGCTTACGATGGTGACATCAAAACAGCTCCTGCCAATCTACGACAAACCCATGATTTACTACCCGCTGAGCGTGCTCATGCTTGCGGGTATTCGCGATATTCTTATCATCTCCACCCCGCATGATCTTCCGAATTTCAAGAAGCTGCTGGGGTCGGGCAGCCAGTTTGGCATCAAGCTCTCCTATGAAGAGCAGCCTTCACCCGATGGTCTTGCCCAAGCGTTCATCATTGGCGAAGATTTTATTGGCGAAGACTCCGTCGCGCTCACGCTGGGCGACAACATTTTCTACGGTGGCGGCTTCACATCTTTGCTTAAAACCGCAGCTCAAACCGAAGTTGGCGCTACGGTGTTCGGTTACTATGTACCCGATCCCGAACGTTTTGGCGTGGTGGAGTTCGATGACAAGGGCAAAGCAATCTCGCTTGAAGAGAAACCCGAAGACCCCAAGAGCAACTATGCCGTGACCGGCTTGTACTTCTACGATAACCGTGTGGTTCAGTGGGCGAAGGAAGTTGAGCCTTCGGATCGCGGCGAGTTGGAGATTACGTCGCTCAACCGCCGTTACCTGGAAGACGGATCCCTGAACGTAATGTTGCTACATCGCGGCAGTGCGTGGTTCGACACGGGAACCGTGAGAAGCCTGTACTCGGCAACGGAATACGTGCGCGTCATTGAGGAGCGGCAGGGCATCCAGATTGCCAACTTGGAGGAAATCGCGTTCAATAACGGCTGGATTTCTGCAGAAATGCTGCGCAAAGCCGCGCAAAAATACTCGCATTCCGATTACGGTCTGTATCTGAACAGCGTTCTTTCGGGCAGAATCAAGGGAAGCTCGGTATCCAGGAGCAACGAGTAGCAATGTTTAATCGAATCATCGTTACGGGTGGTGCGGGCTTTATTGGAAGCAACTTCGTCCATTGGGTGATAAACAATCAGCCGGGCGTGCATGTGATCGTTTTAGATAAGCTCACGTATGCTGGCAATCGCGAAAATCTTGCGGGTATCCCTGCAAATCGCATGACATTTGTGCAAGGGGACATCTGTGACACGGCGCTGCTGGACCGTATTGTGCCTGATACAGATGCTATTGTGCATTTTGCCGCGGAAAGCCACAACGACAATTCCATCGCCGATCCTTCTCCGTTTGTACGCACGAACGTGGAAGGAACGTACGCGCTTTTGGAGGCGTGCCGCGCCCATGGAACGCGCTTCCACCACGTGTCAACCGATGAAGTTTACGGCGACCTGGCCCTGGACGACCCCGCGCGTTTCACCGAAGAGACTCCGTATCGCCCCTCGAGCCCTTATAGTTCCACGAAAGCTGCCAGCGATTTGCTGGTGCGCGCGTGGCATCGCACGTATGGCGTGCCGGTGACTATCAGCAATTGCTCTAACAATTACGGCCCTTACCAGCACGTGGAAAAGTTCATTCCGCGCCAAATCACGAACATCATCTGCGGCATTCGCCCCAAGCTTTATGGCGACGGCCTGAATGTGCGCGACTGGATCCATACGGAAGATCACTCGAGCGCAGTGTGGGCCATTCTGAACGGCGGTCGTCTGGGTGAAACGTACCTTATTGGCGCCGATGGCGAGCGCGATAACATCACGGTCATGCGCGACATTCTGCAAGGTATGGGCAAGGATGCGGACGACTTTGACTGGGTGCGCGATCGCCCTGGTCACGACCGTCGTTATGCCATCGATAGCACGAAGCTGCGCACCGAGTTGGGTTGGCGCCCGCAACATACCGATTTCGCGGAAGGTTTGGCGCAGACCATCAAGTGGTACCAAGATAACGAAGTGTGGTGGCGTCCGGCAAAGGAAGCAACCGAAGCAAAATACCAGGCCCAGGGACAGTAGGCGAAAGCACGATGGAGCGGAAAAACATACCAGTCACGCGCTCTTCCATGCCCCCGTTCGAGGAATACTGCGAAGAGATTCGGTCTTTATGGGACTCGCATTGGCTGTCGAACTGCGGCGAGAAGCATGAGCAGCTTAAAGACCAGCTTGCGGCGTATTTGGAAGTGCCGCATGCCGATCTTTTCGTGAATGGCCACAACGCGCTGGAATGTACGTTGGAGGCGCTTGAACTGGGAAAAGACGGTCGCAACGAGGTTATTACCACGCCGTTTACGTTCCTGAGCACCACGAACGCGATTGCAAGGAAAGGTCTGACGCCGGTTTTCTGCGATATCAAGCCTGACGATTTCACGCTGGATCCCGCGAAAATCGAAGCGCTTATCACGCCGCGAACATGCGCTATTGTGCCTGTTCACGTGTATGGGAACGTGTGCGACGTTGAAGCAATAGCGACGCTTGCCGAAAAGCACAACCTGCGTGTTGTCTACGATGCGGCGCATGCGTTCGGCGTGCGCGTCAACGGGGTAAGCGTGGCGAATTTCGGCGATGCCTCTATGTTCAGCATGCATGCGACGAAAGTCTTCAACACCATTGAAGGCGGACTGGTCACGCATGCGAGCGATCAGCTTTCAACGCGTTTGGGACAGTGGCGCAATTACGGGCTTACCGGCCAGGAATCTGCGGCGTATATCGGCGGAAATCTTAAGATGAACGAGTTCGCTGCCGCTATGGGCTTGTGCAATTTACGACATCTGCCAGGCGAAATAGAAAAGCGCAAAGTTGCGAGCGAGCGATATTGGGATACGCTTGAGCGGGTTCCCGGCATTCAGGTGTGTCGTCCGAAAAAGGGCGTGACCTCTAATTACGCGTATCTTCCCGTGCTTTTCGACCCCAGCGAATTCGGCGCAACGCGTGATGACGTTTTCGCGTACCTTAAGGAAAACGGCGTGTTCGCGCGAAAGTATTTCTACCCCATTATCAGCGATCTTGAGTCGTATCGGGGCAGGTATGATTCCTCGCTCACGCCGGTGGCAAAATATGTAGGCGACAATATTTTGACGTTGCCGCTCTATGCGGATTTGACGCGGGAAGACGTGGACCGGATTTGCGCGCTGGTGATGGATGTGCGCGGTGGCGGGCTTTCCGGTAAGCGCGACAACGCGTAATCAAGCGGCGTTGTTCGCGGATCGCGGCAGCTGCGACGTGGGCGTTTACGTTTTAAGTACAAGGAAGAGAGTAGATTGAGCACCTATCAAAAGGACCTGACGAGCGAGCAGATACGGCTCATTGGGCGCAAGTTGGCCGCTGACAGGCTTGAGTCGATTGATGCCATTCAGCAGCCTTGCGATCCGGCGCGCAATGGGTACGTGCGTTTCGTAAAGCGCTTCCTTGACATTGTGTTTTCCCTGGTCATTCTTGTTGTCACGTTGCCTATTAATCTGATAATCGGCATGGTGACGTTCTTCGATGTGGGTCGTCCGCTATTCTTCAAGCAAGAGCGCATTGGGCGTGATGGCAAGCTGTTCACCATCGTGAAGTTCCGCAACATGAGAAACGACGTGGACGAAAAAGGAGAGCCGCTGCCCGTTGAAGTGCGCGTCACGAAGTGGGGAAAATTCGTCCGCAAGACTTCTTTGGATGAGCTGCTGAATTTCTGGAGCATTCTGAAAGGCGACATGAGCTTGATTGGTCCGCGGCCGCTTCCCGGTGTGTATCTGGAGCGCTACAGCACGCGGCATCGGGGTCGGTTGGCGGTACGCCCTGGTCTTGAATGTCCGCCGCGCCAGCTGGGAGAAGCCGTATGGACTTGGAACGACCAGCTTGAGAACGATATATGGTATGTTGAGCACGTATCGTTTTCAACGGATTGCAAGATGTTTGTCAACTTGGTGCGTTTTGCGCTTGACCGGAAAAGCGCGGCTGCTCGTGCGGTGGCACGTCGTGGAAGTTTCATGGGCTACGATTGGGATGGCACGGCCATCAATGATGCCCAGATTCCGCAGGAGTACCTTGATTGGGTGCGCGACCTGCCAAAAGAGTAGCGCGAAGGCTCGGGCGAAGGTTCGGGCGAAGGTTCGGGCGAGGTTCGCGCAAGGCCGTGCGCGGAGTGGGGTTGAGTGCGCATCGCGCGCTGTCAATGCGCTTTGGGTGCGAAGCCGAGCGGTTGCTAAACAGGACACGAAGAGATTACGTGATGGGGTGGAAGAATGTCGCATAAGCTGCTTGTTTTGGGAGGAAAGCCAATTGGCTCGTGCGAACTGGTGAAATACGCGAAGGCTCAGGGCGATTACGTGGTGGTTGCCGATTACCTTGCGCCCGAGGCATCGCCTGCGAAACGTCTTGCCGATGAATCGTGGGATGCAAGCACGGCGGACGTGGACGGCTTGTGCGAACGTTGTCGTGAGCAGGGAATTGATAGCGTGCTTTCGGGCGTGCATGAGTTCAACCTGGATAAAATGGCGCGCGTTGCCCAAAAAATGGGATACCCGTGCTATTGCACCCCCGAGCAATTCGATGCGTTGCGCGACAAAGGTCAGTTCAAGGCGCTTTGCCAGGCGTATGGCATTCCCACGGCGCGCCGCTATTCCTACCAGGAAGCGCAATGCCTTCCCGAAAGCGCTTATCCGTTGGCGGTAAAGCCGCTTGACGGAAGCGGAAGCAGGGGGTTTTCAAAAGTTGCGAACCCGGCCGACCTGGATGCAGCCGTTGATTTGGCACGTTCTTTTTCGTTCGCGGGCGACGTTGTTATTGAAGATTTCATTGATGGCGATGCGGTGATCATCCACTATACGGCCCATCAAGGCTCTATTGTGTATTCGGGCATTGCTGATAAATGCTCCCAGAAAATGGGCGATGCGGGCGCACCGATCATGGCGCTCCAAATTGCTCCTTCGCGCGATGAGCAGAAGTATCTGGACGAACTGAACGACAAGGCTATTGCCCTGTTCAAGGATATGGGTATTACCGAAGGTCCGTTATGGATTGAGGCATTTAACTGCAATGGTTCGTTCCTGTTCAACGAAATGGGATTTCGATTCGGTGGCTCGCTTACGTATTACCTGGTCAGAGAGATGTACGGCATTGATCAACTGGCTGCGCTTTATGCGTGCGCTACGGGAAGCGACGCCGGTGAGCTTGTCGCGCAGCCCGCAGCGGGCGCGTATGCCATTTGGCCGCTCCATTTGAAGCCGGGCGTTATTGCTCGCGTTTGCGGCGTGGAAGACGTTTTGCGCATGGACGGCGTTGTCGCCTGCGTTCAAGTCCATGGAGAAGGCGACACCATTGAGCAATGGGGGTCTGCCCAGCAAGTGTTTGCGTACGTGCACGTGAAAGCGGACGATGCGCGGGGTCTGCTTGCTCGAATGCGCCAAGTGAAGGAGACGCTATCGGTGCTTGACAAAGCGGGCAACCAGATGCTCTTCTCGCTGTTTGATCCCAGTGACCAGGATGAATACCCGTCGTTTTTGCGCGATGCGCTTGTAGGGGCTGAAGCATAATGCAATTCGTCAGCGATAAAAATATCATCGATGCGTGGGACGGCGATATTCCCAAGCTTTTGGATATCCTGGAAAACGGCTTTCTGCAATGGCGTGCGGGCGAAATCCTGCAGCCGGAAAAAAGCTCGCAGATACTGGATGCCGCAAACCAAACGCGCGTTAACTGCATGCCGGCAACGCTTCTGTCAAACGCGGTGTCGGGTGTGAAGCTCGTGTCGGTTTTTCCAGGAAACGCCCAGGTGGGAAAGAAAAACGTCTCGGGAGCGGTGCTGCTTTTAGATGCGACCGATGGCTCCCCGCGCGCGGTTATGGGGGCCGCGCTGGTCACGGCGCTCAGAACGGCGCTGGTGTCTGGCGTTGCGGCCCGGCGCCTTGCTGCTCCGAATCCGAAGAAGCTTGCGATTCTGGGTTCGGGCGAACAGGCAAAATACCACGCCATGGTGCTCTGTGCGCTTTTTCCGCATCTTCAGGAAGTGGCTATCGCTTCGCGCACCACGGCACATGCCGAAGCGCTTGCGAGTGAGTTGGCGCGTGCGGTGCCCGTTCCGTCTGTTCACGCTGCGGCAAGCTATGCCGAAGCGGTTGCGGATGCGGATTTGATTGTGACCGCCATCAGTGCGCAGGAGCCGGTGTTGAAAGCGGACTGGATAAAGCCGGGCGCTACGTATTTCCACGTGGGCGGTTATGAAGACGAGTATGCCGTGGTTCAGAAAGCGGATAAGATCGTATGCGATTCGTGGCCGGCTCTGAAGCATCGGGGGAGCCCCACGCTTGCGCATATGTATCAGGATGGCCTTCTGACGGATAACGACATTTACGCAGAGATCGCTGATTTATTCACCAATCCGCTGCTTGGCCGTGCGTCCAATGATGAATTTATCTATTTCAACGCTATTGGGCTCGGTTTTACCGATATGCTTATTGCCAGCGAGCTTTTACGGCAATGCGAGGAAAAACAGCAGGTCACTTCGCTGGAAATCGGCGAAGGCGACATATTGGCAAACGCTGCGCTGCTTGAGAGGTTTGCCGGTGCGCAATAAGGCTTCGCGATAACGCGGCGCGATTGCCGCATGGTACGAGTACGATTTTGTTTGTTCGATTGGTTTTGCTTCATGGGAAAGAAATTGATAAAGCGTGCGGTGTTGGGCCTTCCGAAGCCGATTATCGGAAGGGTCATGGTGGCGCATTATCTTAAACGGCATCCTCATCAGATCAATGAGTGCCTTGCGCATTTTCTTTCTGCGGACGAACAGCGCAACAAGGCATACGTTAACATGGTGAAGGCGGCGGTGCATGCCGCCATGGACCAGTATTTGATTGCGCCCGAAGAATACTTCCTCTACGATTTTCCACATTTGTCTGAACAGGAGAAACGTTCTTTTGTGGGCGACTTGGAGCGAACGATTCTCTGCTCGCGCCTCTATAATTCCACGGCTTCTGGTTACGTGTTCATGGACAAGATGAAAACCTACGATGCGTTCGCGCCCTTCTTCAAGCGCGACGTGTGTTTGATTTCCAGCGAGGCGGATTATCAGAAGTTCCTCGATTTCTCCCAGGCGCACGAAACGTTTATGGTGAAGCCCACAGCGGCATCGCGCGGAAACGGCATCGCGCTGGTCACCAGGGCTGCGGGTGAGGATGCGCGCAAGCAATTCCAGGAAATTCTGCGCAAAGGTGCGTGCGTTCTTGAAGAGCGCATCGAGCAAGGCGCGGAGCTTGCGGCGCTTCATCCGCAAAGTGTGAACACGGTGCGCTATGCCACGTATTACGAGAACGGAGCTATCACGACGCTCGCGTGCTTCCTTAAAATCGGGCGCGGCGCATCGGTGGTGGATAACGGCGGCGCCGGCGGGCTACTTGCCGCAGTGGACAGCGAAACGGGAGTTATTCTTACGGCGGGTCGAACGGAATGGGGAGAAGAGTACCCTGTTCATCCCGATACGGGAATTGCGTTTGTCGGCTACCAGCTGCCAGAATGGGAAGCGGCGAAAGAAATGGTACCTGAGCTGGTGAAAGTTCTTCCCGATCAGAAATACGTCGGTTGGGATTTAGCATACTCCACGCAAGGATGGGTGCTGGTCGAAGGCAACAGCGGCGGTCAGTTTGTGGGGCCGCAAATCTCTTTGAAGAAAGGCGTTCGCCCCTTGATAGATAAAACGTTCGGGAGCTTATGATGGGCTGCTTGCTTAGCGTGGTTATTGCTGCGTATAATGCGCAACTCGTTCTGGACATGTGCCTTGAAAGTTTTGCCCAGCTGCCTTTGGATTCTTACGAAGTCATTGTGGTGGACGATGGCAGTACCGATGAAACGCTTGCTGTCGCACAGCAATTTGCGGCGCGCCATGCGTTCGCGCATGTGATTCATCAGGAAAACGGCGGAGTGTCATCGGCGCGCAACAACGGTATGGCGGCGGCAGAAGGTGATTACCTGTTCTTTGCCGATGCCGACGATTGGGTTGAGCCTGATCAGCTGGCGGCGCTGGTGAAAGCGGCGGCGGAAAACGACGCGGATATGGCGTATGGCGATTACTATCGCGAAAGTCAAGGCGTTGCGCGCCGGTGCCGGCTGTTTCCGAACGACTTTTGCAGCGCCGATAAAGAAACGTTTGCGGCCTTGCAATGCGCTGCCGTGTATGTGCCGGCTTCACGTTTTTCGTGCCGCGATTTCGATCGCATTATGGTGGGTGGCGGATCGTGCTGGCGCTATGTGATGAAGCACTCTTTTGCGAAAACCGCTGGTCTAGCGTTCGATACCGTTCTGAGCGGCTATATGGAGGATTCCGTATTCACGCTGCATGCGTTGGAACATGCGCGCAAAGTTATGTATCGAAGCGTGCCGTTCTACCATTATCGCGTGCAGGGTGATTCGCTGTGCCATCGCTATTTTGGCGATTACGAGCAGCGTTTCACGGCGGTGAATCGTGCGCTTGATGTGTTTTTGCAGGGCGCGGGTGCGGGTCGCGAACAACTTGCGCAAGCGATTTGCTTGAAGCGCATCCATTTGCTGGGTTTAGCGATGGACGGTTACTTCAACCATCCGAACAATGGCGAATCTGAGCAGGTACGCAAGGCGGCGTTTGCACACTTTGCGAAGAGCGAGCCTTATGCATCGGCGGTGAAAAACGTTCGCTTGAAGTGGGTTGGGAATAAAAAAGTGGCAATCCAAGTGGCGCTTCTTAAACTTGGTTGTGTTGGTTTGTACTGGGATTTGAGAAAATAGCAAAGCGCAGAGGCGCGCAAGAGCGCGGCTCATGCGATAGGCGCCGGCTTGCGCGTTGTGCCTTTGAGCCGCGGGCAAGTGATACGCTGCGGGCGGTACGGGTGTCGGCGGCAGTTTTGGTGCGGGCGGCGCACAAGGGCGTAAAAGCGCAGATGAAACGGGAGGTGAAAAACGTGACAGCAACTTATAAGCAAGTGTTTCGCGTGGGACTGCTTCTGGTCTCGCTTATGCTGTTCTTCTTCCCGTATGAATATGCCGTGGGCAGAACGGTCTATCTGCTGTGGAAAGGCCTTTTGTGCCTGGTGTCTTTGGGGTACACCGTTGCGGTGCTTGCATCGCCACGTCGCATTTCGTTGCGCTGGGTGCTGTTTTTGCTCTTCTACGTGGATTATTATCTGATCTCCGGATTGATTTCGCAGACCGACGTCAACTACGTCAACCTTGCGTTTCGTTTTGTCGAGGGCGTGGGCTTTGCATCGCTGTGCGAATTCGCACTGCAGCGCAATGCGAAGGAAGCGGCGTGGGCGTTTGCGGGCGCCGCGCTTATTATGTGCGCGATTCATTTCGGTTCGTACCTGATGTTCAAAGATATTACGGGCGGTATGCGCCATGGTTACATTGAGTTCGATGGCAAAACCACGAAGCAGAACTGGTATTTCCTTACGTACGACAACGCCTCCATCTTCTATTTTCTGCCTTTGGTGGGGGTGCTGTGGTTTCTTGCGTTCGGGGGAAGCCGGAAGGCGAAAATCCTTTCCGTGGTGGTGACCGTTCTTGCGCTTTACATGTTCTTCGAGCGAAAGTCGGCAACGGCTATGGCAACGATGGCGGTTTTCGTTGTGGGTGTGGTGCTTGCGCTCATCGATGCGCGCACGGGGGTGTTTTCGCGGAGTTACGTGGGAAAACACCTGTTCAGCTTGCCATCGGCAGTGATATTTGGCTTCTTGGCTACCATCGCCGTGCTGTTTGTTGCAGGAAACCAGGACTTCTCGGCAATAAGCGCGCTGTTCTCGAAATCCATTTCGTTTTCGGGACGCGATCGCATTTGGGGGCTGAGCCTTGACTGGATTGCGCAATCGCCGCTGCTTGGCTACGGCATTGAGGATTCCGTTACGTCCGTAGAGAAAATTGCGCAGACGCACTGCCACAATATCTTTCTGCAGCTCTTATATACGGGCGGCCTGGTGTCGTTGGCGTTGTTTGCGGCAGCCCTGTTCTCTTGCTCGAACGTGGGAAAACACCTGATGGGGAAGGGTCCTGCTGCGCACGATGCACTGAATGACGTTGATTGCGGTCGCACGATGGACGCGGCGCAGCGTCGCAATACGGTAGAGAATTGCGCGGCGGATCATTATTCGGGACCGCGCCGCATCATCCTTTTCTTTTCGGTGTTCGCCTATTTTGTAGCGTGCAGCATGGACTGGGAAGTGTAT
>CAKTYF010000064.1 GCA_934631995.1 uncultured Eggerthellaceae bacterium | reverse complement strand
CGCGAGAAGTTCAAGAAAACGCATCCGGGCTTCATTTGCTCGCACGCAGCGGCATCAATCATGCCAATGGTGCTCTCCATGGCGGGCACGTGAATGGTAATGTAGTCGCAATGCTGGTAGATATCCGTCAGGTCAGCGGTAAACGTCATATCGGGTGAAATTGCCGTAGCTGCATCGGCCGGAAGATACGGATCATAACCAATCGTCTTCATGCCCAATGCTTCGGCGCTGCGAACAACCAGTTTGCCAATGGCGCCCAGTCCGATAACGCCCAGCGTCTTCCCCAGGATTTCTCCGCCCGCAAAAGCTTTCTTCGCTTTCTCGGCGCTCTTCCCGATTGCAGGATCATCGGCATTTTCCTTGCACCATTCAATGCCGCCCAAAACATCACGCGCCGCAAGCAGCATGCCGCACAAAACAAGCTCTTTCACGCCATTAGCATTTGCACCGGGCGTATTGAAGACGGGGATGCCACGCTCTGCCAATGCGGCAGTGGGGATATTGTTGTAGCCCGCACCGGCGCGCGCAATCACTTTCACATTATCAGGAATGTCCATCGACAGCATATCAGCGCTGCGCACTAAAATAGCATCGGCCTGCGCAATGTCATCGGTCAGCTCGAATTCATCGGTCAAATGGCTCAATCCAACCTGAGAAATGTTGTTCAAGCAAAGAATTTTATACATGAGGGCACCTCTTTCTTTTCGACGCGATTATGTTCACTCATTTACCAGTATGACGCATTACCACCGGTTTTCTACCAGCGCTGGCCCGAAAATCCACGAACGAGCTTACGAAAGCGATGCTTTCGTAAGCAATGCAACTGCTTCGTCAAGAATAGCCTGCGCTAAATCCTGCTTCGATTTTAAGCCAAACGGCTTTACGGACCCATCGGTAACGAAAAGAGCCTCGTCTTCGTCAACGCCAAAGCCCTTACCAGCAGAAACATCGTTTGCAACAATAGCGTGCGCACCCTTCGATGCAAGCTTCTTGCGAGCGTTGTCCACCACGTCGTTCGTTTCGGCAGCAAAGCCGATAACAACCTGACCAGGTTTTTTCGCGTGACCGCACGTCTTTAGAATGTCAGGGTTCTCTACCAGGGAAATTGAAGACAGCGCTGCGTCATCGATGCCCTTCTTGAGCTTCACATCCGAAACGCAAGCAGGACGCATATCGGAAACCGCAGCGCTGAAAATGGCTATGTCGCAATCCGGGAATACTTTCTCGCAAGCAGACATCATGTCGCATGTGGTCTTTACCGGAACAAGTTCAACGTCCGCGGGCGGCTCAAGAGAAACCGGGCCCGAGACTAAAACAACATCCGCGCCACGGTCACGCGCTGCGCACGCCAGGGCATATCCCATTTTCCCCGATGAAGGATTCGAAATGAAACGCACTGGGTCAATAGGTTCAACGGTTGGACCAGCCGTAATCATGATTTTCTTGCCTGCAAGATCTTTCTTGGCAGCGCAAGCCGACCCCAATGCGTCATTGTCTGCTCCTCTTGAACCGCGCAGCATATCATCGACAACGCAAGCAAGATATTCGGGGTCAGGCATGCGACCCCTCCCCACTTCGCCGCATGCAAGATAACCTTCATCTGCTTCCACAATGGTAATTCCACGCGATGCAAGTGTCTTCAAGTTCTGCTGCGTTGCTACGTTTTCGTACATGTGAACATTCATTGCAGGGGCAACAACCAGCGGTGCCTGCGTAGCAAGAGCCGTTGTGGTAAGCAAATCATCCGCAATGCCGCAGGCTATTTTGGCAGCAACATTCGCCGTGCACGGCGCGATAATGAACAGGTCCGCCTCGGCCGCAAGAGAAATATGGTAGATGGGGTCCGCCGCACCGGCGAACAAATCAACGGCAACTGGTTCGTTAGTCAGCGCACGAAACGTTGTAGGATCCACGAAATGCGTTGCGTTTTTCGTCATGACAACCTTCACGCGGTATCCTTTTTTCTGCAGCGCGCGCACGAGCTCGCACGCTTTATAAACAGCAATGCAGCCGGTAACGCCCACAAGAACCGTTTTTTGAGTCGATTCCGTTGAGATGTCCATTTAGTCCTCCTTAAGGTGGGGTGCCAGAATATTGGACAGAACCTTCAAGTGAGCCCGCGTTTTTCCCAAAGCGGACACGTAAATAAAATTATCGCCCTCAGTTGCCAGCGAATGCATGCCACCAGAATTCTCTTCGCTGCGACAAACGTTGAACGCGCGACGCAATTTCCGATTCACATAATACTGCGTTTGAATGCCCTCGCATGCGTATCCGGGGCACACCACGAACATGCGGCCTTCGCAAAATCTACCCCAACGTTCAACGACATCGCTCACCTTGGGATCAAGATGCTCACCAGGTTTGTACGGTAAATCGAAATATGCCATGGTCCAAGCGTTTCGCGGCAGCCCAAGCTCACCTGTAACCGCAAGGCTTGTCGCTCCCGTTTGCAGCTCGTAATCATCGCCGCGTTCGATATCGGCCACCGGGATAGAGCTATACGCCACCAACAAACGATCACCTGCAGCTGCATTAAATCCCGCATGCTCAATCGAGGCAGCCAGCGCCCGTGCATACATCTCGTTGTTATAGTAGCTATCGAGATACGTGACACGAGCCTTCACATGGGTGCGTTGTTGCGCGTCTTTAACGTGACCGCGTAACGCTTTATCGGTCGAGAACGAGCCCTGCGGAAAAAGCGGAAGTATTATTATTCGACTGCAATTATTATCTTTCAAGTGGGAAAACGCTTTATCAAGTCCCAGTGTTCCATACAGCGTTGCAGCGCATACAACCAAAGAATCATCGTTATCGAGACGCTGCTGAAGCTGGCTGCTCAAAGCAAGCAGTGCTTGCTCTTCGGGAAAATTCCCTTGTGGCCAAATCGACTCAAACGAAGCAACGCATTGTCGTGCCACACGTCGAAGCAAACCGAAACGAACCTTTACCCACCAAAGAAAACGGTTCCCTCTTCTGCAATGGCGGTCCAGCAAAATGCTCTTGCAGAAACGACGCACGGACCTTGAAGAAGCATCTACCGGCTCACCGTAGCCGACTAAAATAACGCCCGTTTTCCGCTTGATCGGAACATCTTCGGACTTTCTTCTCATGGCGTATCATCCCCAAAACGTTTCAAGACAAGGCGTTGGAGCAGTCGCTAGACGCTCAAACAATTCGCGTCCCGCTTCCGTACGACCAGCACTTCTCTCGGCAAGACCGTCAAGAACCGCCTGCAAATCTGCCGGTAAACGATCGTCAAAATCAAGATGCTCCTGAGTAACAGGATGGTCGAAAGCAAGGTGGAACGAATGAAGGAATTGCCGCTCGAGCCCCAACGACGCACTTGCATGGCGCGGCGCATGAGCCGTATACAACGGATCGCCGACAAGCGGATGCCGCGTATATTCCATATGCACGCGAATCTGATGCGTGCGACCCGTGAAGAGCTTGCAATCGATAAGCGTGTAACCATCATCGTATCGATCTGCCTCGAAACGCTCAAGCACCCGAAACGTAGTCAGAGCATCGCGCGCCGAATCAACATCGCGAATTGCCATGCGCAAACGCTCGGTGGCATGGCGTGCAATGGGGGCATCCACCATACCGCTATCATGAGCAATACGGCCATGGACAAGCGCCAGGTAATGACGGTCAACTTCGCGCGCTTGAATGCTTTCCATAAGCGCCTGACCAGCCTCGTTCGTCTTAGCAGCAAGCATCAAACCGCTCGTATCCATATCCAAGCGATGCACAATACCTAAACGATCATCGTCGCCCTGCACGTTGCATAGATGGTCATACCCGCAATGGTTGATAAGCGCGTTCACCAACGTTCCATCATAATGGTCAACCGACGGATGGCACACCAACCCCGCTTGCTTGGAAATAACCAGCAAGTGATCGTCTTCAAAACGCACATCAAGCGGAATATCCTGGCCACTCACAATATGCTCAAGCGCTTCCTCGACTTCGTAATAAACGAAATCACCCGCTTTAAGCACGTATTTCTTAGCTGCGGCGCTGCCATTTACCAGCACGCTACCGCTTTCGCACGCCTTGGCAGCAGCGCTCCTGCTGGCATAAGCATCACGATTAGCCAACGCAGAATCAAGGCGCTGACCAGCATCGCTTGCATCGGCGCGGAAAGAAAACGACTTACTCATGGGTATCGCCTTCTTTACTTGCCGCTTCATCGGCGCGCCCATGCAGGAAGAAAAACAGGAGGAATATCACAATACCGCAGGTCACGCCAATATCGGCAATATTGAATACGGGGAAATCCATAAAGCTCAGATTGATGAAATCAACAACGTAGCCCAGCGTAAAGCGGTCAATAGCGTTTCCAACGCCGCCTGAAAAAACTAAAGCAATGCCAATCGTCTCGGGAACAGAAATGTCTTTGCTCAAATACGCAAACAATACGGCAATAGCAACGCACATCAGCACCGAGAAAATGCCCAGGGCAAACGTCGCATTGCCAAACATTCCCCAGGCAGCACCCGTGTTATGCACAAGCAGGAACTCGAATAGACCAAGAAACGGACCCGCAATGTGCTGGCCCACGGAAAACGCACCGCTGTTGAAATACGCTTTCGTGGCAATATCGAAAACAAGCCACGCAAGCGCAACACAAGCAAACAGAGCCGCCGCAGCGCGACGACTCTTGATTGCAGCAAGCAGCTGAGACTCTTTTTTGTTCGTATTAGAAGAACTCAAGAGCAACCGCCTATTCCTCGACGTATCCCAGCTCTTCGAGCACGTCACCGCAACGCTTGCAGACGTGCGGATACTTCTTGTTGCCACCCAGCTCGGTAACGTTCCAGCAGCGCGGGCACTTCTCGCCCGGGGCAACAGACACGGTAACAGCCAGCTCATCGCCCTGCTCAAAGCTCACCGACGACACAATGAACAGCTCGGTCAGCACGTCTTGATCGAACGCCTTCAGCTGCTCGAAATCCTCGGCAGGAGCAGTAATCGCAATGGCGGCTTCCTGGCTCTTGTTGATAGTCTTCGCAACGCGCGCGTTCTCAAGCTCCTTTGTAACCACATCGCGCACTTCGAACAGCTTCTCGAACTTGTCGGCGAAGGCCTGCGCATCTTCAGGCAGCGCAGGAACGAAATCCTCGCGCGTAGGCCAGCCAGCCAATTGAACGCTTTCGGGGCGACCTTCGCGCGCCAGAGCGGCGGCAGGATAGCTCTCCCATGCTTCATCGGTGGTAAACGTCAGAATCGGGGAAAGAATGCGGACAAGCACTTCAATAACGTTCATAAGAACCGTCTGCGCAGCGCGACGACGCACCGAGTTTTGAGCCTCGGAATACAGACGATCCTTGATAACATCCATGTAAACAGCGGAAACGTCGTTGATGAAGTCGTATGCCAAACGATACACGCCGTTGAAAGCATATTCGTCGTAAGCAGCGGTAACGTCATCAACCAAGCGGGCGGTCTTGACCATCATGTACTGGTCGATGGGATCAAGGTCATCCCAGCTGGTCACGGCATCGTTTGCTTCGTCGAAATCAACTACGTTGCTCAGCATGAAGCGCAGCGAGTTGCGGAACTTACGATACGCATCGGAAACCTGCTTGATAATGTTGTCGCCCAAACGCACATCGTGGCTGAAGTCAACGCTTGCAACCCATAAACGTAAAACGTCAGCACCAAACTTGTTGCAGATATCGGCCGGATCAACGCCATTACCCTTGGACTTCGACATCTTCTCGCCGTTTTCGTCCACCACAAAGCCGCAGTGCATAACGCTCTTGTACGGCGGCTTACCGTAAGCGCCCACGCTGGTCAAAAGCGAGCTTTGGAACCATCCGCGATGCTGATCAGAGCCTTCCAGATACATATCGGCAGGCCAGGTCAAACCTTCGTTAGCACGATGCTTGAGCACGCCCACGTGAGAAACGCCAGATTCCCACCACACGTCCAAAATGTCCTTTTCGGGCTGCAGATTATGGCTTCCACACTTCGGACAGCAAACGCTTTCAGGCAGATACTCAGAAGGCTTGCGAATGAACCATGCATCGGCGCCTTCTTTATCGAAGAGATCGATAACGGCATCGAAGGATTCCTCGTTTGCAACAATCTCGCCGCAATCCGCGCACGAGAACACCGGAATAGGCACACCCCAGCTGCGCTGACGCGAAATGCACCAGTCGGGGCGCTCAGAAACCATGGCGCCAATACGATTGTGGGACCATTCCGGAATCCAGGTCACCTGGTTCTCGATGGCGTCAACCGCCTTATCGCGCAGACCGGTATCGTCCATGGAAACGAACCACTGCGTAGTGGCGCGGAAGATAACCGGCTTGTGGCAACGCCAGCAATGCGGGTAACTGTGGCTGATGTCCACATGTGCAACCAGCGAGCCTTGCTCTTTCAGCCATTCGATGATCTTGGGGTTCGCCTCATCGGTAGTCATTCCTTCCCAACGGCAGGTGCCCGCATAGAAGCGGCCTTCGTCATCAACGGGCATCTTGATGTCTTTGATGCCGTTGAACTGGCATACCTTGTAGTCGTCAACGCCATGACCGGGAGCAGTGTGAACAGCGCCGGTACCAGTATCCAGCGTGACATGATTGCCGCAGATGATAACGCCCGTTTCGCCATCGCATACCGGGTGAACGTAAACGCAACCGTTCAGCGCGGTGCCCGGGAACGTGAGCTTTTCGCTGCCATCCTGCAGGAACTCAACGTTTTCCCAGCCAGCAACAGTGATAACAGCTTCAGCCAGCTCTTCTGCCATAACCAGAAGCTCGCCGTTTACGATAGCAACAACGTACGTTGCATCCGGAGCCAAGCTGACTGCCTGGTTTGCAGGAAGCGTCCACGGTGTGGTGGTCCAAATCACTACGGCATTAGGAGCATCGCCCAGACCTGCAGCAATAGCTGCCGCCTTGAACGCTTCAGGCATTTCCTGGAAATAGAACTTCACATAAATAGAAGGAGACACTTCGTCGCCGTATTCGATTTCCGCTTCAGCAAGCGCGGTGTGGCAGTTCGAGCACCAATGGATGGGCTTGCGACCACGATACACGCTGCCGTTCAGGTACATCTCCTTGAAAATCTCAACGTCAGCCGTCTCAAAATTGTGATGATACGTCAGGTACGGATGCTCCCAGTCGGCATTCACGCCCAAACGCTTAAAGCCATCACGCTGGATTCCCACATATTTCGTAGCCCAGTCATGGCAGAGTTTACGCAGCTCAGGCTGGCTGATCTGCGCCATCTTCTCTTTACCGAGCGTCGTTTCCACCATGTGCTCGATAGGCTGACCATGGCAGTCCCAACCGGGAACGTACGGGGTGTAATAGCCACGCTGCGCGTGAGACTTCACAACGAAGTCTTTCAGGATCTTGTTGAACGCATGTCCCACGTGAATCGGACCGTTTGCATACGGAGGGCCATCATGAAGAACGAACGGCTTACCGTCCTTATTCTTCTCGAGCACCTTCCAATACAACTCCATATCTTCCCATTTCTGCAAGCGTTTCGGCTCGTTGATGGGCAAATCGGCCTTCATTGGGAACGAGGCCTGGAACATATTCATGGTCTTCTTGTAACTTGCCATATGGTTCAATCCCCTTTTCGCGGACTATCTAGACACAATCCTTGCAATTATAGGGGAAAATGCAACACTCCGATAAAAAGAATTGTAACTTATCACATAGGAAGGTGAAGCTGCCGGGTAGTCGGCTTTTTTGCCACGCCTAACAAGGACTTTGCAAGGTCAGATGAAAGATTTGTTTGTTGAAACTATACATATCTCACGATTTCGGGAAATACTTGTTACAATGTAGCCGTTTGTGTAACATTTCGATACGAAGGAATTACCGTGACATATAAAATTGTGACCGACTCAAGCGCTACGCTGCCTCTTGAGCTCATCAAAGAATTCGACTTGACCATTCTTCCGCTGTCCTACATGGATACGGCCACGGGCATCCAGACCCCCATTAACGTATTTGACGAAAATTTTGACCTGGTTGCTTTCTACAACAACATGCGCAACGGCGTGGTATACACTACTTCGCTGCCCAACCAGTCCGACTCGCACGATACGCTCGTAAAACTACTCGAAGAAGGAAACGACCTGATTTACATCGGTTTCGACAGCGCTCTTTCGGGCACCTGCGAAGCGGTAAGCGCAATCATGGATCGCTTGGCCGAAGAATACCCCGCCCGGAAACTTATCCACATCGACACGCTTGCTGCCGTGGGCGCCGAGGGTCTTTTGGTGTACTACGCTTCGCGCATGAAGCAAAAAGGCGCCAGCATTGAAGAAGTGGCGCAGTGGGTAAACGACAACAAGCTCTGCGTTGACCATTGGTTTACCGTAGAGGATCTAAAATACTTGCTGCGCGGCGGTCGCGTTTCCAAAACAAGCGCGACGGTTGGCACCGTGCTCAACGTCAAGCCCGTTATGACGGTCGGGACCGATGGCGTACTGACCCCCATCGAGAAAGTTCGCGGACGCAAAAAGAGCTTGCAAGCACTCGTAAAGCATTTCGAAGAAACTCACAGCGAAATCAACGACGACTACGTGGTGTGCATCGAGCATGGCGACTGCGCAGAAGATACCGAATGGGTACGTAACGAAATCGCCGAGAAATTTGGCGTCAAGAACTTTATGGTGGAGCTTCTTGATCCGGTCATCGGCTCGCACACTGGCCCTGGCTTGGTTGTTGTTTGCTATCCGTGCAAGCCGCGCGCCTAGCCGTTACGTTGCCGAGCGCTTCTGAAGCATCCAAACACACGCCCCTTGGTTCATTCGCAGCCAAGGGGCATTTTCGTTTTTGCCCCCTGTCCCTTAAGGGATTTCGTCATGGCGTTTCGTGCGGCCATATTGCAGCGCACCGTCGCCGAATTTTCCGTTTACCTGGTCAGACAGATTCGCTAAACTTTGCAGTTTTTTGCGCTTCTGCGCAGAAAGCGCTGGTGGCATATCGTCACTCGCAGTCAAGCGGTCCCTACCGCTGCTACCACACGCATCCGAATCACCACACGAACGCGTGTCTTCCGGGAAAAGCGCAACATCGTCGAAGAGCGACCCCTGCGGATTGTCTACCGCAAAAGGAACGTCTTCTCCCTGCTCAAGCTCTTGCAGACCACTCATTGAAACACCAATAAGCCGTACGGGAGTGCCTGGCGCCCAGAGCGTTTTCAGAAGCGAGACAGCATGAGGCCAAAACACAAGTTCGTTGTTGGTGGGAAGCTCAAGCTTTTCCTGTGCAGTGTGTATTTTTCGGTTTGCAAATCGAACTTTCACCGTGACCGTGGCGCCCATTAGGTTCTTCTTACGCAGCCGCTTGCCTACTTTCTCGGACAGCGCGAACAACGCATCATGCAGCTCCTTTTCAGTAGATATATCTTGCGGAAAGCTTGTCTCATGCGAAACCGACTTCACCGCGCGCGTCACTTCGATTTCGGATTCTTCCTGTCCCAATGCGCGCAAACGGAATGTTTCAGCGTTCTTGCCAAATACCTTTTTCAGAATGGCAGCATCGGCGCATGACAGCTGACCGAGCGTCTTCACGCCGTACCGATGCAGCGCTTCAACGGACGCCGCACCAATGCCGCTCATTTCGCGCACGGATAAATCCTGTAGAAACTGCGCCTCCGTGCCAGGGTAAACCACCGTCAAGCCTTTCGGTTTTCCCTGCTCAGAAGCTATTTTTGCCACCGTTTTCGAGGCAGCAACGCCAATAGAGCAACTAATTCCCAACTCAGCCACGCGCGCCTGAATGCGTCGCGCCACCGAAACAGGATGCTCAGTATTCACACGCGAAGGCGTTACATCCAGAAACGCTTCATCGATGCTTACTTGCTGAACATACGGCGTTTCGTCATGCAAGAAGCCCATAACCTGGTCAGACGGCTCCTTGTAGCGCCCCATGCGCGGCATAATCCAAATGCCTTCAGGGCAAAGACGCTCCGCCACCGATGATGCCATGGCGCTCCGCACGCCGTACGTACGCGCTTCGTACGATGCCGTTGACACCACGCCGCGCATCGACGAAGGACTACCCACAATAACCGGTTTCCCGCGCCATTCGGGGTGGTCAAGCTGCTCCACCGAGGCAAAAAACGCGTCAAGATCAACCAGGAGGATGGCTTTCCCTTCCCATTTGTGGTCGAGCGAGGATTTAATCCATGTTTCATCAGCAGTAATCATGAAAAACAGTTTATCATGGTGAGCACATGCGTAAAACTCACCTTGCAAAGATTGCGCTTCCTACGCCGAAAACGCTAAAACGCTGACAACGCAGAAAGCAGCACAGCAATAATCTTGCTTGAGCTACAACGCACCGAAGTACGCACGGCACCAACCTGACAGGGGATGACACCAATGGCAAACACGACTCAAACCACGCTTGAAGCCGATACGCTTCCCGTGCGCAACCTGGTCACGCCCCTTCCTGCTCTTTCGCTGATGCCCCCTTATGAAATGCGCACGTGCGCGACGTTTACGGATCATTCGAGCATCTCGAATCCGCTTGGCACGCCCACGCCCCTTATCGACGCCATGAATCAAGCACTCACCTGCGGTGCTGCAAATTTTGCGGCTGATCGCGAAGGGTATTCCCTGAAAAGCAGCTTAAGCACGTTCCACAACCTTCCCACGGGATCATTCATCATTGGTTCATCCACGAAAGACCTTATTCGCGCCGTTGCGCAAACATATCAGCCCTGTTCGGTGGGTATTACCACACCGAGCGAAGTTGGCTATGCGCTTGCAATTGGAAACGCGGGGCACACCGTGGTGGATATCGCGGGCCGCGCGGGCTTTTTGGCACCCGAGCCATCGCTGAGCAGGGCGCAAGGCATTACGTTCGATGCCGCGCTTTTAGGCAACCCCAGCTATCCCACCAGCCGCTTGCTACATAAATCGACGCTCATCAGCTATCTGGAAACGTGCTCGTGGGTCATTGTGGACGAAAGCTCCATTGAGCTCACGCTTGCAGGCGAAAGCTACACCTCGCTTACGCAGCAATACAAGAATCTGATCATCATCCGTTCGATTTCGGTATCAATGGCGCTACCGGGCATCCCCATGAGCTATCTCGTGG
>CAKTYF010000063.1 GCA_934631995.1 uncultured Eggerthellaceae bacterium | reverse complement strand
CAGTGAGATATCCGAGCAATGTCATGTGGACAGCGAGCCGATGATTGTCACACGAAACGGAAACGGCGATCTGGCCATAATGGGCATTGATAGCTATGAACAGCTGCGGGCGCGGCTTGACTTCTATGAGTTTCTTATGCAGGGCAGAAGGGATGTCGAAGAGGGGCGTGTTGTATCTGCTCGTGATGCATCGTTGCAATTGCGTCAGGAGCTGGGATTGTGAGTGCCTTTCGTGTTTTTGTGACGCAAAAAGCCTCCGATGATTTGAGTCCGGCGGTGCGGTATATAACGTTCTCTCTTTCGAATGCTTCTGCTGCCCGGCAGCTCCTTGATTCTTTTGACGAACTTGTTGATAAGCTTGAATCGTTTGCTTCAACGTATCCATTCGTGCGTGATGAAATTGCTGCATCGGCGGGTTATCGCTGGGCGGAATTCGGCAACTACATGGCTTTTTTTCGCGTGGACGAACAATCGGGTGTCGTGTGCATCGACAGAATTTCCTACAAGAAGCGAAATTGGGCGGCGCTTATCAGGTAAAACTCCCGCGCTATCAAAGGCGGTCCGTATCGGCTTATCCTTCGGATGTAGTGTCTGCCTAAGCTTCTGCGTAATCAATGGAAAGTCCATTGCGTTGCTTTGCAGAGCTGAACGGCGGGCGCGTGGTATCATAAGCGCATGAACAAAAACGAAACATACGATGTAATCATCATTGGTGGCGGCGCAGCTGGTTTGGCGGCCGCCATTTCTGCTGCATGGAAGTGCCGCATGCTGGGCGGGGAAGGTGTTGCTGCTGCCACTCCTGATGCGACTGCCGCAACCTCCCGTTCGGGCGCTGCTTGCCCTGCGCGCATCGCGCTGTTCGAGGCAGACGATCGCGTGGGACGCTCGATTCTGGCAACGGGCAATGGTCGCTGCAATTTCTCAAACGCCGTGATCTCAAACGGTCTCTACCAGAATGCTGCGTTCGTGGGTGCATCTCTTGCCGCTCTTGAAGATGCGGCATTTTGGCCGCGCTCATGTGCATCCGCTGGTCAGCAGACGCAAAATGCCGTCCTCGATTTCTTCGCCGGCTTGGGTCTTTGTTGGCGCGAAGAAGGAGAAGGCCGTCTTTTCCCCATAACAGGTAAAGCCTCGACCGTTCTTGATGTGCTGCGCGCTGCCGCACAAGGACTGGGTGTCAAAGAATGCTGCAACATGCGCGTGCGCTCCGTCGAGCCGCCGCGCGCGCCGGGAAAACCGTACACGTTGCGCATGGCCGATGGGTCGTTTCAGCGCGCGCACCAGGTCATTTGCGCTGTTGGTGGCTCCGTTGCGCGCGAGCTTCTTCCCAGCGACTTGCCGTATGCGCCTGCAAAGCCCGTGCTGGGCCCCTTGAAAACCGACACGCGCGACATCCGTGCGCTGGACAACATTCGCGTGCGCTGCCAGGCTACTCTTGAGCGCGATGGCGCGCCGTTAGCACAAGAGCGCGGCGAAGTGCTGTTCCGCAAATACGGGCTTTCGGGCATTGCGATATTCAACCTCTCGCGGTTCGCTCAGCCAGGCGATACGGTGGCACTTGACCTGTTCCCCGACATGACCAGGGATGAACTGCAATCCTACTTGTATGAACGCGCAGCCGCCACACGCGCGCTGAGCGGCAGGGAAGCCACATGTCAGGATGTTACGCGCGGCATGATGCTTCCCTTGGTGGCCGAGGCGCTGCTGAAAACGCTCAAGCTGCGGCCGGAAGACCCTGCATCGGCGCAGAACATGTATCGTCTGTCGCGTGTGGCAAAGCGCTTCAAGGTTGTCGTAGAAGGCGCGGGCGACCCCAAACAGTGCCAGGTGCATCGCGGCGGTTTCTTGTGCGAAGCGTTCGATGCGACCACCATGGAGTGCAAGCAGCATACGGGGCTGTTCGCGGCGGGCGAGATGCTAGACGTGGATGCTCCTTGCGGCGGGTACAACTTGCACTGGGCGTGGGCGAGCGGCACGTTGGCGGGCGCTTCCGCTGCCACTACCTTCAAACACCAAAGAAAGGCCAGGTAGAAGGCGTGTCAAGCTTCGATATTACGCTGAATGCCTATCACGACGACGAAGCGGTAGTGCGCATCCCCCCGGGCGTAACCGACATTGCGCCGCGCGTCTTCACGAACAAGTTCATGCTGTCGCGCCTGGTTATTCCAGAAGGCGTGCGCCGCATTGGCGCGTTTGCGTTCAACGCGTGCATGCAGCTCAAAGAAGTGCAGCTGCCCTCTACGCTTGAAGTCATTGAGGACGGCGCGTTTTCCGGCTGCACAGGTTTGCGCGAAATCGTGTTTCCGGAAGGCGTGCGCGAGATTGGCTCCAAGGCGTTTCAGCGCTGCAACGCGCTTTCATCGGTAGCGCTGCCGTGCGGAGTCGAGCGTGTGGGGGATGAGGCATTCAAAGGGTGTCGCGGTCTTGAGCGCGTTGAAATACCTGATGGCGTGCGTATTCTGGGCAATGCAGCGTTTCGCGATTGCGCGCGCCTGCGCGAAGTGGTTTTGCCAGAGACGCTTGACACGTTGGAAGACGAAGTGTTCGCGAATTGCGCAGCGCTTGCGGCCGTTGAGCTTCCGGCTTCGGTGGGTTGGATTGGTCGCCGGTGCTTTGAAAACTGTACAAGCCTTGAGGGCATCGATCTGCCCGATGAGATTTCCTACATCGAAGAGCGCACGTTCGCGGGCTGCGCGCGTCTGGTGCGCGTGACCATGTCCGATGCCGTGCAGGGCATGGAGCCCGACGCCTTCATGGGTTGTCCTGTGGCGCAGACGCAGGAAAACGAATAAGCAGCCAGACGGGCGACCGTGCGTTCTGAAACGCATGCGGCTTTGCGCGGCGCGTGCATCGAAACGCGGACAACCACTCCTATGTCATACGTGCGCGCTGGGTATGCCGAAACGCAAGTTGCTTCGTGCTCACGATGCGCCGAAAGCAAACAACCGCTTCCGAGCCGTGCGTGCAGGTTAAAGTGCGGTGGCTCGTGTTTGCGCGTTCCTTTGCTATACTGCAATGCGATAAAAACTATTGCTGAAAAAGAAGGGGAAGGGGCTCTATGAAAAAACATTCCTCTGCGGTTCACTCTTCGGCGCGTGCATGCGTAAGCGTTCTTCTTTCGATCACCTTGGCGTCGGGGCTCTTCCCTGCGCGCGTGTTTGCGACAGATGCATCTGCTGCAATTGCGTCATCGACTCTTACGACGAATGCATTTGCGGAAACGACACCTATGTTGCTTGACGTTGCTGCAACCGCTTCCGCAGACGATGTAGCTGCGTCACCCGCGGAAGTGAAATTTTCGGCAGACCCCGCCCCTGCTACTGGCGCGACGCTCACTGCGGGATGGAACCAATTGGGTACGTGCGAATGGCGCATCGATGACGCCGGCCTGCTTACCATTCGTCCTTTGGGCAACGGCGCTTCGGGCGTGTTGGATTCGTGGAGCCCTAGCTATGCGCCATGGGCGGCCAGCGAAGATACGCGCGCCTCTATCACGGCGGTGCGCATTGAGTCGGGGGTGTCTACGCCTACGTGTCGCTTTATGTTTGCCGATTGCGCATCGTTGATTTCGGCTGACTTGTCGGGCTTGGATGCCTCTCAGGTGACCGACATGGCTCTCATGTTTCGTAATTGTACAGCCCTTGAGTCGGTGAATTTCTCGGGCATCGATGCATCCTGCGTGACTAGCATGGGTGGCATGTTCAGGGGATGCTCGTCGATAAAAAGAATCGATTTATCGGGAATCAACGCTGCGCACATGACGGATATGTATGATTTGTTCCGCGATTGCGCTGCCCTTGAGTCGGTGGATATCTCGTCGTTCAGCGCTTCCACTATAACCAATGCGGGGTATTCCTTCATGGGAGCCGATTCTCTTTCGCAGCTAACGCTGCCAGCGGGATTGAACTTGACGGAGCAAGAATCCCATGCGTATATCGGCGTGTCTTCAACAGGAGACCGCCAAGATTTTCGCTGGGTAGACACAACGGGCGCGGTATATGGTTCAACCGATGAGATGCTTCGCGCGAATGCGATGCGTACAACGGGCGCGGAAACATATACCGTTACCAATGCAGCGCCTTCTTCGGGCTGGACGCAAAGCGGCGGCTGCGAATGGATGGTGGACAGCAGCGGTTTGCTGGTTGTTCGCCCGCTTCCTGGCTTCGAGCAAGGGGTATTGCCTGATTGGGGTGAAGGCGTCTATAACGCACCCTGGTCTGGGAAAAGCGAAGACATTGTTTCAGCCCGATTTGAGCAAGGCGTTATTGCCAAAACGTGCTTCGGTTTTTTCGAGAATTGCTACAACTTGAGCTCCTTTGATCTGTCGGGGCTGGATACATCCCAAGTTACAGATATGCGCTATATGTTCGATAATTGCGCAAAGCTTACCCGCGTTGACCTTACCGGCATAGATAACGTGCAGAAAGCGGATACGACCCGGATGTTTCGTGACTGCTCATCTTTGACGGAGTTGATTTTGCCTGCGGGAGTGCGCCTGGTCGATGATGCCGCAGACAATCTTTCCTGGAAAGACGCAACGGGCGCGCTTTACAGCTCGACCGCCGATATGCTTGCAGCCAACGCTGCGCGCGAAACGGGAAGCATGACGTATACGGCGATTCGTCCTACGGGTGGTTGGGATCGATGCGGCACCTGCGAATGGTCGATGAGCGAAGGAGAGCTTGTTATTCGTCCGCTTCCTGGGTTTACGCAAGGAACGCTGGCCGACTGGTCGGGCAATTACGAGGACGTTCCCTGGTACCCGTGGCGAGACGGAATCGAGTGCATTCGAATCGAGCAGGGCGTTGCAGCGAAAACCTGTTATGGCATGTTCTATGGCTGCACCAACTTGTACTCGGCAGTAATTTCCGAGCTGGATACTTCGCGGGTAGCCGATATGCGGCTGATGTTTGCCAACTGCGAGCAGCTTGAAACCATTTTCGCATCGAAGCTGGCCATAAAGCAGGTCACGCAATCAGAAGGCATGTTTGCCGGTTGCACCGCGCTTGAAGGCGGCTGCGGTACGGCATTTAACGCGTCATATACCGACATTTCGCGTGCGCGCGTTGATAACGGCGCCGTCGCACCCGGGTATTTCATCGGAAGACATGCGAAGCTTGACGGCGATGTGAGCGGAAACGGCGCGCTTAACATCGTTGATGCGCAGATTGCCTACGATATGGTGAAGTCGCCCGAGACGTACGCCGATTGCGCCGATTACGAAAGCATGTATTCTCGCGCCGATGTGAAGTGGAACAACGATGTTGACGCAACGAATGCGTTCGCCATTCAGCGCGCTGCTCTTTGCGGGTGGGATGACTGATAGCTGGCGTGATTGCGGCGGGCGAGATGCTGCAATCTGGCTTGCTTCGGCTATACTGCGAAACGATAAAAAAGATATCGTTGGGAAGGAACTCTATGAAAAAGCAGCCCTCTGCGGCTCACTCTTTGGCGCGTGCGTGCGCGAGCGCTCTTCTTTCGATCGTCTTAGTGTCGGGGCTTTTCCCCGTGCAAGTTCTTGCGGTAGACGCGGAAGGCAGCGCGGAAGAAGCTGCGCGCTCGGCGGTTGTTTCCGCCGCTGCGGCTACCGAGCCTGCATCGTCTTCGGTAGCTGCGGCTACCGAGTCCGCATCGCCTCACGCATCTGCCCCGACAGCAGGTCCTTCGGCAGACCCTGCCTCTGCTACTGATGCGACACTCACCGCGGGATGGAACCAATTGGGCACGTGCGAATGGCGCGTCGATGACGCCGGCCTGCTTACCGTCCGTCCTTTGGGCAACGGCGCTTCGGGCGTGTTGGATTTGTGGCGCACCGAGCAAGCGCCCTGGCTGCGCGACGAATCGTTTCGCGCTTCTATTACGTCCGTAGTCATTGAGCCTGGTGTTGTTGCTGAGACGTGTCGTCACATGTTCTCGGAATGGACTAATTTAGTGTCTGTTGACCTTTCGGGCTTGGATACCTCTCGGGTGACTGACATGACGTGCATGTTCTATGGTTGCGCAGCCTTGCAAACGGTAAATTTCCAAGGTGTTGACGCATCGAATGTGACCAGTATGAGCTCCATGTTTAATGAGTGCTCGTCAATAAAGAGCATTGACTTATCGGGAATCAATGCTGCACGCGTGACCAACATACATACCTTGTTCAATAATTGCTTTGCGCTTGAATCGGTGGATATTTCATCATTTACCGGCTCTGCGATAACGGATGCGGAAGCTTCCTTTGCGGGTGCGCCGCTTGTATCGCAGCTCACGTTGCCGGCGGGGCTTAATTTGACCGATAATAATACCGGTGCGTGTCTCAGGGTGTCTTCCACGGGCGTTCACCATGATTCTCGGTGGATAGATACAACAGGCACGGTATATGAATCGAACGAAGAGATGCTTTGGGCGAACGTCGAGCGCGCTTCGGGTGCGGAAACATACACGACCACCGATGCAATGCCTTCCCCGGGATGGACGCAAAGCGGCGGATGCGAATGGGAGATAGACGATGGCGGCCTGCTCACGGTTCGTCCGCTGCCCGGTTACGGGAAGGGTGCTTTGCCGGATTGGCAGGAAAATCATTACGGCGCGCCCTGGAGTGAGTGCTGCAAGGAAATAGTATCGGCTCGCTTCGAACAAGGTGTGGTGGCCAAAACATGCCGGAGTCTTTTTGTGGGCTGCAACAATCTGACGTCGGTTGATTTTTCGGGTTTGGATCTGTCTGGCGTAACGGATATGTGTTACATGTTCGATTGCTGCACGTCGCTGATTTCGATCGATCTTTCGGATTGGTCGTTCTCGCCATCGGTGAAAACGGAGGGCATGTTCGAAAATTGCACCTCTCTTACGAATGTGACGCTGCCTGCAGGTGTTCATATGGACAAGAGCTTCGCGGATGAATGCGTTTGGATGGATACTACGGGTGTTTTGTATGAGACAACAGCCCAAGTGGCTGAGGCAAATGCCAATCGCACATCGGGCGCAATGATGTACACGGCGCATCGCGTTACCGAAGGTTGGAAGCGCAGCGGCACGTGCGAATGGCGTGTTGACTGGGACATTTGGGATGGTTCGGGTGTTCTTGAGATTCGTCCGCTGCTGGGTCTAACTCAGGGCGTGCTTGATGACTGGGGGGAAGATTGCGAGGCGGTGCCCTGGTATGGCGATTGCGAAAGTATCGAATACGTTAGCATAAGTCAGGGCGTTGCGGCGAAAACCTGCTACAGCATGTTCGCTGGCTGCACGGGGCTGGATTCGGTGGAAATTTCTGAGTTGGACACGTCGCGCGTGACCGATATGCGGCTGATGTTCGCGAATTGCAGCTACCTTGAAACCATTTTCGCATCGAAGCTGGCCATAAAGCAGGTCACGCAATCAGAGGGCATGTTCGCCGGCTGCACCAAACTCGAAGGCGGCGAAGGCACCGTATTTGATGCATCGTGCACCGATGTTTCGCGTGCGCGCGTTGATAACGGCGCCGCCGCACCCGGGTATTTCGCAGGAAGTCATGCGAAGCTTGACGGCGATGTGAATGGAAACGGTGTGCTTAACATTGTCGATGCGCAGATTGCCTATGATATGGTGAAGTCGCCTGAGACGTACACCGACCGCGCCGATTACGAAGACATGTATTCTCGCGCCGATGTGAAGTGGAACAACGATGTTGACGCAACGAATGCATTCGCTATTCAGTACGCGGCTCTTTACGGGTGGGATGACTGATTGCTGGCGTGACCGTGGCGGGCGTTCATATGACAGGGCTTGGAAGTTGTTCGGCTTCCAAGCCCTGAGTTTTTTAGGGGCTCGTGAGCCTGCTCGGCGTGATAGGGGTCGGGCGCAGGGGCTTGATTGAGCACCGATGCCTTCCGCGCCGTTCGCGCTGTTACAGCGTGTCGGTATCCAACCAGATGGTGAAGGGGCCGTGGTTTACCAGCGCGACCTGCATATCTGCACCGAATTCGCCGGTTCCCACGTTGCGAACGCCATTAGTCGCGCGCACCAGGCTGGTGAAATATTCGTACAGACGGTTTGCCTCGTCGGGCGCGCCGGCTTGCGTGAACGAGGGACGATTGCCCTTCTTGCAGCAGGCATAGAGCGTGAATTGGGAAACCACCAGCACATCGCCGTTGATATCGGCAAGCGAGAGGTTTGTCTTCCCGTTTTCGTCGTCGAAGATGCGCAGTTTTGAGATTTTGCCCCACAGTTTGTCTGCTTGCTCTTCGGCGTCTTCTTGTCCCACGCCTAAAAGAATGAGAAATCCCCGCTCAATGGCGCTTTTTTCTTCGCCATCGATAGTGACACTCGCGTTCGAAACGCGCTGAATAAGTGCTCGCATGATGCCTCCTATGTTTTCTTTCGCGTCTCATGGTATCACGACTGGTATACTGACGGGAAAGAATGCAGCGAAAGGCAGCGCAACGAAAAGAAAGGCGCGCGACTCATGATCGATGAAATCCATGTTGAGAATTTGGCGCTTATCCGCAACGCCACGCTTACGCCGTGCGCGGGGTTAACGGTGCTTACGGGCGAGACAGGCGCGGGCAAAACGGCGCTGCTTTCGGCGTGCAAGCTGCTTATGGGTGAGCGCGCCAGTGCACAGATGGTACGCGATGGCGAAGACTCGCTGGTGGTGTCGGGGCGCTTTTTCGTGCGCGAAAGCGCAGGTGAAGGTTCTGATGCTGATTCGGCATGGGAAGATGCGCCCGCTGGTGTAGGCGGTGTGGGCGCTGGAGCTGCTGGCGTGGATGCCAGCAGCGCGGGTACCAGCGATGGCGGCGCTGCCGACGCCGCTGCGGCTGATGCCTGCGAGCGCGACATTGTGGTAACGCGTCGGGTAGGGGCAGACGGTCGCTCGCGCGTGACGCTTGACGGGCATATGGCAAGCGCAGCGCAGCTGGCGGCGACGATTGGTCCTGTGGTTGACCTGTGCGGTCAGCATGAGCATCAGCGCTTGTTGAAGCCCGCAAATCATGTGACGTTTCTTGATGCTTGGGCAAAAGACCAGGTGGAAGCGCCGCTCAAAACGTACAAGGCGGCTTTTACGGCGGCGCAGGCGGCGCAAGCTGCGCTTGATGATGTGCGTGCGGCGGCGTCTTCTTCGTCGGCGCAGCTTGACGAGGCGCGGTTTATTCTTCGCAGCGTGAACGAGGTTGATCCGCAGCCGGGCGAATACGAAGAGCTTGTTGAAGCGCTGGCGAAGGCGGAAAACGCCGAGGCGCTGGTGAATGCTTCCGAGGGCGTGTATCGCGCGCTTTCGGGCGATGGTGAAGAGGGTAGCGCGCTGGATGCTTTGAACAGCGCGATTTACCTGCTTGACCAGGCATGTCGTTTCGATGACTCGCTGCAGGCGTATGCGAAATCGCTGCGCGATGCCGTGTATATTGCCGAAGATGTGGCTGCCGATGTGCGTGCGTATCGCGATTCCATTGAGCTGGATGCTGCTGAATTGGCGCGCATGCAAGAACGTGTGGGTGCTATGCAGCGACTGCTGCGTTCGTACGGGCCGCGCATGGAGGATGTGCTGGCGGCGCGCGATGCGGCGGCCGATTTAGTGGGTGCCGTGGATGATTCCGAGGCGCGTTTGAAGGCGGCGCAAGCAGCGGTTGATCAGGCGGAAGCGGCATTAGCGCAGGCGGCAGATGTGTTGGATAAAGCACGAAAAGCGGCGGCTCCTCGGTTTGCGCGCGCAGTATGTGACCAGATGAAGCGTTTGTGCATGGGATCGGCGCAGCTGGTGTGCGAAATCGAGCGCCAGCCACGTGCGGCGTGGACGAAAACGGGTCCTTCGACGGTTGGATTCTTGTTCCGACCTGGTTCGGAAATGGCGGCACGTCCGTTGGCGCGCATTGCATCGGGCGGCGAAGTGAGCCGCGTCATGTTGGCGTTGCGTGTGGTTTTGGGGCAAACCGATACGGCTGAAACGCTCATCTTCGATGAAGTAGACGCCGGTGTGGGTGGTGCAACGGCGGTGGCGCTTGCGGATGTTCTTGCCGACCTTGCGGCAACGCGTCAGGTGCTTGTGGTAACGCATCTGCCGCAGGTGGCGGTACGCGCGCAATGCCATTACGTGGTGGCGAAAACGGGTGGTGCGCTTCCCGAAACCACTATTACCCCTGTTGAGGGGTCTGCGCGCGTCGATGAGATTGCGCGCATGCTGGCAGGCGATGAAAGCGAGGCGGCGCGTCTTCATGCCGCCGAGCTGCTCGCCCAAGCCCATGACGATAACAAGTAACGCCGCCAACAAGTAACGCTGATTGTTGACAAATTACCCCACCTTTTGTCAACAATTTCGCGCAGCCGGCAAGGAGACAGCACCAGAGCGCATGGGGCGGTAAAAATCGAAGCGTTCAGACTGGCATGGAAATCACTGAGTGGGAGTGCCTTGAGCGCACGTTTTCCAGGTTGAACATGACAAACTCCTCTGGTAGCTTTCGCTTGCTGGAGGGGTTTCTTAAGCCTCCTGAAGTTCCTCTAAGACTTCGAGCTACAGGTTTTCGATAGCGTCGTTCAGGCGATCCAGCAGATAGTCGTCGAAGCAAGGGTAATCGACGCTCAGGTCGTCATCGAAATACCAGGACACGACTTCGCCCGAATTCGCATCAATGCAATACAGCCATTCGTCGCAGTTCTCCACGACAAGAAGGTTAGCTGGGAGTCCGTCTTCACGGTACTCAAGCGTCTCTTCGAGAAAGGCCATGCTTCCATCAAAACCGACGCCGAGAATCTCGAAGCCAACTCCTCCGTGGCTGTAGGCGTTAAGGTACTCGATAAACTGCTTGGGCAGCGGGAATCCCAGCTTTTGTTGTGCTTCGGCGAGCATCTCCTGAGTGGGGGCAATCTTTGTGAAAGAATCTTTACCACTGCATTGGGATATTGCCGCTTCAATCTGTTTGTTCATCGCTATCTCCCTTCAAGATACTGTTTAGCTCGCCAAATCCAGTAGGCTCGCTTGAAGTTGTTGTACTGTTTCTTCAGCTCAGGATTGTTCCTGAAGCTGTTGCCTCTGCCCACGAGCCCGTGCAAGGTTCGCTTATACTCTCGGTGAGTGACTTCCCGAACTTCGGCCATAGGTCCGATTTCTTGCTGCAAAACGTGATGCAGCTGGACCGGTTTGCCATCGCTGCCGATTGGGGCGTCACCATCCATCATACGCTGCAGATTTGTCTTTTTCACCTTGGGGTCATAATAATCAAAATCAATATCGTAGCGTTGGTAAACTCTGCGACTCACATCGCGAACCTTTTCTCCGACCTTGACAGTTCCCTCATACCAAACCCTCGTGAAGATCTTAGATTTGCTCGAACCCGAGGTGTACCCG
>CAKTYF010000062.1 GCA_934631995.1 uncultured Eggerthellaceae bacterium | reverse complement strand
CAAGCACGCGCCACGAAAGCGATACAAACGGACCCTCGAGCTGCGCAGGCCATGAGCCAAATGATACGATATCTCCCACATTCACTTGCTTCATCAGGAAAAACCTTTTGCAACTCGCGTTCTAGTCCACCGTATAGAACGGTCCCTGCGGCATTGTCAGCTCTTCTTCAGCGCGCAAAGCTTCCACCGCCTGCATCAAATCAAGGCCGCGCTCGGCAAACAGCAATCTTTTATTGTGCTTGATGAACTGGTCGGAGCCATATTCGCTGACAAACTTTATCAGCAGCGCGTCGGAAGAAAGCTTTGTTACCAGGATAAGCGCCTCTTGGGAGTCTGCGCCAAATGCCTGGTCAACGAACGAAAACGCGTTATCAAGCGCCGCACGCGCAGCATCGGCCGCATCACCTTGGGCAGCAACTTCTTCGTTAAACGCAGACTTCGCCGCTTGAAAACCATCGGCCGCGCCCAACGAAACACCACGCGCCACACCCGCCATCACGCCGCGCAACACACGCAAGCGCTCAGCTTTCACGGCGGCGGCACTGGCCACCTGTCCCTTTTCGCGCGTACCCACCGTAGAGGCCGCTGAAATCTTCTGCACCTCGTCGCCTAAGCATTGAGCGCCCTGGTCGAACGGCAGTTGCTCCAATCGATCCTTGAAAGCAAGCAGGTCGGCGCGCACAAGCGTAAGCGCTTCTTCGCGCTCGATAGCATCGTGCACGCGCAGCAAAACCGCATCTTGCAACATGCCCATAAGCGCAATACGCTCGTCGAAGCGCGCCTGGCCCGCCCGCTCCGCAACGCTATCTGCGCTTTCGCCTTGCACGATGTCGCCCACGCAATAATCGGTCTCGTACTTACAGAACAGCTCGTAATACGAGGCAAACTCGCGCGCCGTCTGGTCATCTTGCAAGTACTGATGCACCAGGTCTTCGTCAACTTCGATCTCTTCCGCCTCGTACGCCTGCAACATACGCGACAAGTCTTCCCATCCACGCGGCGTGACCAGGCGCGTTCCCTGCACGCTGGCCTGAACCTTGTAAAAACTCGCCGGCTTGTTGTCCAAAAACGTTGTCACCGCCGGATGAACGCCGTTCGTCGCCGCATATTCCTGCCACACGTTCAAATCCGGCTCCACATCGATGCGCTTCAAGCGATCCATCAACGCGGGATCAAACTCGTGCGCCGCGCGATTGTACTCGGGCGGATTTCCCGCCGTCACAATAATCCAACCTTCGGGCAGCGCATGCATGCCGAACGTTTTGTACTGAAGGAACTGAAGCAGCGCAGGCATAAGCGTTTCCGAGACGCAATTAATCTCATCAAGAAAAAGAATCCCCTGATGAACACCGCTTTCTTCCTGGGCATGATACACAGCACCAATAATCTCGCTCATCGTATACTCGCTCACGCGGTACCGCGTTCCGCCAAAATCATGCTCTTCAATAAACGGAAGGCCCAGAGCGCTTTGGCGCGTGTGGTGCGTAATGGAATAGCTCACGAAATTGATGTCGAATTCCTGTGCTACCTGCGCAACAATGGCCGTCTTTCCCACACCCGGAGGCCCCAGCACAATAAGCGGGCGCTGCATATGGAAGGGAATGCGGTACGAGCCGCGCGCATCGCGCGAAAGATACGCGCGAACTGCGCCTTTGATTTGTTTTGTCGCTTGCGCGATATTCATTCGCAGACTCCTTTTTGCTTATCCACGCGCCGCACGGTCAAGCGCCGCCTGGTCCATAACCACTTGCATCGCCCAGGGCGACACGTTTTCCGCGCGGTAATTCTCGTCGTAAAACACGAATGCACATCGATACGCCGGCATGCGCTCGGGGTAGACTCCCCAGCCATCCGTGAAGTACAGCAAACCGCCTAAGTCATCAAGTTCTCCCTGTTCAATCAAGGAATCAACGTAATCGAATGCGGGACGGAAATCGGTACCGCCGCCGCCACGCAACCGAAAAGCGTGGCGCCACTTCTTCATATCGGCCACGTTGGTAATCTTATCATCCGATTGCACCGTGGCGTCGCACTGAATAATGCGTATCTGAACTTTCCGATGGAAGGATTCCGTGCTGCTCAAAATATCGAACGTGGTGTCCACGAAACGGCGCACGATGTCGCCTTGCACGCTTCCCGACGTGTCAATGACAATGACGAATTGCCGAATGCGCGCTTCCTCGCGGTACTCCAATGGCTCAACCAGCGGCAAGTTTTCGTATAACCGCAGGCCATACGTGTAGAAAACGTAGTCGAATTCCTCGTCGGACGCATGCATGACCTCGCCCAACGCTGCGAAGCGACGCAAAAATGCCCGATAATCAACGGGGCGCGCAGCAGCCTGGCTCAAGTCCGCGGCAAGATCTGCAAACGCCGATGCCTTATCGCGCGCATATGTCTGCAAATTGACCGAGAGGTTCGTTGCAACATGCGCCCACTCGTCGCGCAATTCGCTGTTTCGCGGAGCCGCAGCCGCCCGACCTTGTCGCACGAAGTCACCGCGCGCAGCAGCATCGCGTAACCGGGCACCCGCGCGCTGGCTGACATACATCTCTTTGCTTGCGCCAGCGCCTTCTCCCTGAGCACGCGCAGAAACGCGACCGTCCGATGGCGAAGCACCCGGCTTGTCCGCTTGATCGTTCGGCGCATTCACACCGGGGAGCGCCTTTTCAGGCGTGGGCGAAACGTTTTCGGGGACTGCGTTATCGCCAGAAATACCCTGTTCAGAAGCGTTGTTTGATTGAGTTTCACGCGGGGCGGGATTGTTGTCGGCCACGGAAGGCGCAGGCACACTGGCAGATTCTGACTCCGGCGCAGATGACGAATTGTCATCTCCCGGATAATCGCTTGGCTCCTGCTCTTCGCGCGTTGAAAAATCCGCCGATGAATTAGGGGCTTCGTTTTCGCCTGGCTCATCAGCGCACTCTTCCTGCTCATCCCGCTTAGGTGGCGTATCGGAATGCTGCTTGCGCCCCTGCGCTGCTTGCGGCCCTTCGCCATTTTTCTCTTTGCCGCAAGTTGCATCATCCGTGCGGTCCGACTGCGCTTCCCCCGAAGAAAACCCCTGGTCATCGATAGGTGGCGCATACCAACAACGGTGCTCGTCGGACGTGAACAAAAGTTCCCACGCGGGAACCATGTTCTGCCATTGCCCGCGAACCAAGCGATGATAGACCTTCTCCGCCGTAGCGCGACCACCCAGCTGGTCTTCAATCCACAAAAGCGCGCGCTCGATAGAGGCCCCGCGTGGTTCTTCACGCGGACCAAGAACTTCGGCAGCCACGCGCTCGGCAGCAATATCGGCTGCAAGATTCCATGCATCAACATCTATCGATGCGCCCACAAACGGGTGAAGAAACACGCAATGCAGCGCGCTATGCAATAAATCATGTTTGGGAGATTTTCCGCCTGACATGCGGAAATGCGCAATAACAGCACCTGAATCAAAACCAAGCGTCTCACCATTCACGCTGAACTGACGCAGTTCTTTCGACTGAGCAGACGCCCCATCGAGCGATGTTGGCTCATTCGTCAAACGCCCCAGCACTTCGGCAAGAAAAGGGTTCTCAAGCAGTATTTCCGCTTTCGCCAAATTGATGATCTGCAGAGCAAGCTCATCTCGTTTCGAATACTGCTTCATCGTGGATCCCTTTTCCGAGCTACCGCACCTTGAGCGCGTTTGGGCGCGCCGCGCCACTCCCTGCGCCCCCAGCAAACGGACCGCAGGGTAAAACAATGTCCCTTCTATAACAAAGGGAGGGGGCGCCTGAGCACCTCCTCCCTTTTCAGCACTTATGGAAACCCGAGTTACAGCTTCACAACGTTGCTGGCCTGAAGCTTGCCGTCGCGGCCGGTCACGACATCAAAGGAAACAGCCTGACCCTCATCGAGCGTCTTGTAGCCATCCATCTTGATTTCAGAGAAATGAACGAACAAATCCTCGCCGTCTTTCTGAGAAATGAAGCCGTAGCCCTTTTCAGAGTTGAACCACTTAACAGTACCTTCCGCCATTGTACCCTCTTTCCTTTCCCGCAAAGCGGGGGATCAAAACAACCACGCTGCATGGCATACAACGCTAAACCCTTCTTTTTGGGTTATGCTCCATAATACGACATTTGCATTTAGGAAATGGGCAGATTGGGATGTTTTCTTGCTTTTGTAATAAAAAGGTTGACGGAGAAACTACTCGGAATCGTCCTTTTCACCCAGCTCAAGCGGCACCTCGTCTAAATCGCACATAAATGTTTCCGCTACAGCACGCGCTTGATCATCGCGCAAAGCGGCCAAACTGTCATTTCCCGCCTGGCGCAAATAATCCGCCTCAAGCTGCAAGCTGTACGCGATATAACCCGCAACGCGCGGGTCCACGCCCGAAAGCTGCATGACCGAGGCAATAGATTCTGGTCCCAACGACAAAAGCGTTGCGCCATCGATATCAGTCGCCGATCCAATCGCGTTTTCCAGCGAATCCGCAGCCAGCTGCGGGTCTTGCTGCGACGTGGTGCGGCTGTTGATGATTGCCTGAATGAACTGCTGAATCATCTGCACTAAGTAGTCACGCTGAAGCATATTCGTCCTTTCATTTACTGCGATTGGCGCAGTTGCCGCAATCGCCTACAAATTTTCGGGGATAGGCAGCCCTAAATGCTCGTAAGCACGCGCCGTTGCCTGCCGTCCCTTCGGCGTGCGGATAAGCAGCCCTTGCTGGAGAAGAAACGGCTCGTACATATCCTCAAGGGTGCCTTGGTCTTCCGACAGCGCCGATGCCAACGTGGACAAACCAACGGGCCGTCCGCCAAAACGCACGGTTAGGTACTCAAGGATCTTGTTATCGGTTGCATCCAGCCCCATGTCGTCCACCTGGAAAAACGTAAGCGCTTGCGCCGCCGATTCCTTAGTGATGCAGCCTTCGCCACGCACTTGCACCCAGTCACGCACGCGTTTGAGCAGGCGATTCGCCAATCGCGGCGTTCCACGGCTGCGGCGTGCTATCTCGAACGCACCCTCATCGGTAATGGCAACGTCCAAAAGCGCCGCCGAGCGCAGCACAATGGCTGAAAGCTCTTCGGGCGTGTAATACTCCAAACGAAACGCCATGCCGAAGCGGTCGCGCAAGGGACCCGCCAGCAAACCAGAACGCGTTGTGGCTCCTATCAGGGTAAACCGCGGCAAGTCCAAACGGATGGAACGCGCCGCAGGACCTTTCCCCACCACAATATCAAGCGCAAAATCCTCAAGCGCGGGGTAAAGAACCTCTTCGACCATCTTGTTCAAACGATGAATCTCATCGATGAACAGAACGTCGCCCTCTTCCAGGTTCGTTAAAAGCGCCGCCAAATCGCCGGTACGCGCAATGGCGGGGCCGCTTGTCGTACGCAGATTCGCGCCCATCTCGTTTGCGACAACCGCCGCAAGCGTCGTTTTGCCCAAACCCGGAGGGCCCGCAAAAAGCAAGTGATCAACGGGGTCGCGACGCTGCTTTGCCGCCTGGATAAGCACCGATAGCGCATCTTTGAGCTTTTGCTGACCCAGGTATTCGTTTAAGTGCTTAGGGCGCAAACTGCGATCAAGCACCAGGTCATCTTCTTGCAGCGAGGCGGAAACAGCACGACCTTCAGCGCGTACGGGAGTATCGGTACCCGCAGCAACTGAACCCTGGGTTCCTTGCCCCAAAGCACCTGCCTCGAACACCATACCTTCTATTTCAACGTTTCCATTCATACGCACCATTTTCGCTTATTACCGCACGTCCGTCTATGCAAAACCGCCCTAAGAAACCGCTTTTACCAAAATCATTGATGCGTCCATGAGCCAACTCAATCACCGTAAATCCCCTTACAGCGACCCCAGGCGCTTCAGCGCATATTGCAAAAGAACCTGTTCATTGGCGTTTTCGGGTGCGCCCTTCAGCGCAAGGTCAATTTCAGACGTCACGAATCCCATGGACAAAAGTGCCTCGCGAACGCCCGCATCTTGCGAAGCTGTACCTGTTGCACCCGCACCTTCGCCACCGGAGCCATCGATCCGCAACTGGCTTGTTTCCATCTCGAACGAGCCCTTCAAATCAAGGATGATGCGCGATGCTGTCTTTTTTCCCACGCCCGGAATCTTGGACACTTTTGCCACATCTTGCGCAGCAATGGCCGCTACTAAATCGTCGGGAGAAAATGTGGAAAGCGCAGCAAGTGCTCCTTTTGGACCAACCCCGGATACACCAATCAGCTTCTCGAACAGGGCTTTTTCCTTTTCGGTCGAGAATCCGTACAGCGTCATGCCATCATCACGCGTTTGCAAGTACGTAAGGACCGATGCCGACGAGCCCGCATCGGGCAACGATGCTATGCCTGTAAGCGACATGTTTACTTCAAAGCCCACGCCGTTTACGTCCAAGTAGGCTTTTTGCGCAAACTTAGCAGCAACAATGCCTTTCAAGAAAGCAATCATCAACTGTTCCTTCCCGTTTTCCTCGTATCGGCCGCAAGACGGCTGGCGCTTGTGCGCCCGGCAGGCTGCCGTAGCACGCAGCGGCAAATGCGGCGCAAGAACATCGGTTTCCGTAATGCACGCCGCACCTAGCAGGTCGCCAAAGCGCGTAACGACAAATGGTTACTCCCAAAACGCCGAACCCACGATGTACACCGCATGCGAAACCGTGCCCAGCACCACCGGCCCCATAAAGCCGCCAACGCTTACTATCCCGACAAACTGCCATGATGCGTTGTGTAGCAAATAGCGGCAGCCAAAGCGTCGGACGCATGATCGGGCTTAGGGACTTGCTCAAGCCCTAAAATCTGCCGAACCATGTACTGGACCTGCTCTTTTTCTGCCGAGCCTTCACCTACAACCGCCATCTTAATCTGCTTTGGCGTATATTCGCCCACATCAAGGCCGCCTTGAGCGCACGCAACCAACGCTGCACCGCGTGCCTGCCCCGTAGCGAACGCCGCCGTGATATTCTGCCCGAACCACACCGTTTCGATTCCCACCGCAACAGGCGAGAAACGCGCAATCACGGCTTCTATCTGCTGGTTTATCTTTAGCAGACGCTGAGCGAGCGGTGCGCCCGCATCGGTGGACACACACCCGTACGCCACGCAGGAAAGACGCGCGCCACTCCACAAGACAACGCCCCAGCCGGTATTCGCCAAACCGGGGTCAATTCCCAATATGTAGCGCTCTTGCCGCAATACGCAAACCCGCCTTCCCTGCACGAACGATTTGACGCAAGCTCCATCGCTTTAGTCGAATGCTATAAAATAACAAACACTTGTTCGCATATAATAGCATATTTCCCCGTCCGCATTGTTGACAAATTACCCCACCTTTTGTCAACAACCTCCAACAACGCTGCCGATAAAAAATCCGAGGGCAAACAGCACCTCGGATTTTTTTGTTGACAAAAGGTGGGGTAATTTGTCAACAAAAACGAAGGCGACCCCGGGAGCCGGTCAGCCCGGGGTCGCCTTAGAAAGGAAGGACCACCAGCAGGGAGAGAAGATCCCCTGTCGGCAATCTTACGCCCAGGCCCCGTAATGCACGAAGCGCTGGATAGCAAAGGCGTCAACCGCGTCGATGGCGTCGTCGCCGTTGACGTTTGCCGCCCACAGCAGGGTCGCGCGCGTCCAGCCGGCGGGAAGCGCCAGCGCGGCGTAATCCGCGCCGTAGGCGCCGGTCGCCATGTCGTAGACCACTTGCGCGTCCACGATGTTCACGCGGCCGTTGCCGTTCGCGTCGCCCAGCGTGGCGTCCGCCAGCACGTCGAGCGTCGCGACGCCGCCCATGGTCGCCTGGTAATCCAGGGAGTCGCCCGCAACAGCGGCGGTAGCGTCCTTCACGCCGATGGTTGCGGCGTCGGCGGCCTTCAGCGCCTTGAGTGTGACGGTAGCCACCACGATGCCGCCCTGAGCGGTAGCGTCGGCCTCGTTGCCGTAGAAGCTGAACAGGGCTTCAGCAGCGCCCTCGGCCGGCAAGAACGACGCGCCCTCGGACAGGCCCGCGCCCTTCGTAACGCTCACCAGCTCAAACACGGCAGGGTCGAAGTCCAGCGTGCCAGACAGCGCCGCCGCGCCGTAGTTCGCAGCAACGGAGACATTCACCGTAACGGTGTCGCCGGCCTTCACGGCAGCGGGAACAACACCGGAGCCGTCAGCAGCAACAGCCGTGGAGACCTCAAACGCGGGAGCTACGAAACCAAACAAGTTACCCGCATCGGCACCCAGCGGGTCATCGGTGCGGTTGTAAGCCCTCTGCCAAGAGCACCACTGAACCGAGGGGCAACCCTTCGTGTTCTTCTCGGTGTTAAAGTACAGCGTGCCGTCAATCGTAACGCTGTTCTCGCCTTCAGGGATCTGAGCAACAATAGCGGCGTTGTTCGTGTCAACGTAGTCAACATGGCCAATGGCCTTGATGTTGTCAACCGCACTGCTGCAACCTGGCAGATACGTATTGTTGGAAATATTGTCGAACTTGTTCAACGAACGGTAGGAGCCAATAATCGCGCCCGTGGATTCCGCATTGCCACGCGTAATATTGCCCTCGAACACGTTGTCTTTGAACTCATAGGAGTTCCACGCCTGAGCAATCATGTCGTCGCCGCCCAGAATGCCGCCCACGTTGTTCTTGCCATTAATGGTGCCATCGCAGTAATTTCCAATGATGTTGGCGCGAATGCCGTTCGGAGCGCTCATCATATTGTTGTCGTAATACGTTCCGCCCACAATACCGCCGGCATTAACCGCGCTAGCCGAATTGACGATCTGAACCGCTCCATGGAAAGCGCAGTTCTTCACCGTCACGTTGCCCATGGCATTGTCGCGGCTGCCAATAATACCGCCAACAAACGACGTACCCCTCACGGTGGCGTAGCTCACGCAGTTTTCAATGGTGCCCTGGAATCGACCAGCGAAGGAGCCAATGCAAATCTGGCTGAACGTGCCAATCATTACACCTTCTTCAATGGTGCAATTCGTAATGGTAGACTCATACGATGCCGAAACACCGGAATAAGGGCTCTCCGTGCATTCACCACCCAGGAAACCGGATTTCGAAATCTTGGATCCGCTCAAAATAGTCACGTTGTCAATGGTCACCGCATTGCCGGAAAGGCCAACGCCTTCCATATTGTTGACCAAGCCGTAACCATCAATTTTGGAACCGTAAATGTTCAGATTCTTGATCGTTGCACCCTTTACGTAGCCGAAAAGCGGCTTTTGACCAGCAGGGACCGTCACCGTGTAACCCTTACCGTCAAACGTGCCCAAGAAGGGATTGATGTTCTTGCCCGCCTTGATGCTCTTGAGCGACTCATCAATCATGCAGCCCGCCGGCTTCCAATTGGCTGGCAGCGTAACATCCGCGCCCAGAGCAAAATACTTGCCTTCGAAGCCTTCGCCTCCGTTAACGGCAAAAGCGAAGTCGTCAATTTGATCGGTAGTGGAAATCACATAGGGGTCTTCCTCGGTGCCCGACCCCGAGAAAGTAAGCGCAATGGAAATATTCTGCTCGGTCGAAACTCCATGATACGAAACGCGCATCTTATTCAAGCCAGCGGCCTGAAGCGTCAGGTCATCGTTGTTCACCATAACCGTATCGCCATTAGCGTACGTCGCGCGAACCTCCATGCCAGTGGCATCCAAGCTCTCGCCCAGCCGGTATTCGGTTTTGTCGGGAGCCTTCAAAATTTCAATCTTCGATGGAGTCTCGAACAAAGACACAAACGCCTGGTACGGCTTCGTGTCGGGGTAATCGTCGTAAGATACGTTCACCGTTACCTGAGCCGCATGATCTTTCCACTCGGGCTCGGTCACCGAAGCTGTCATGTTCATGGAGGTATTCCACGTGGTGAACGACGCACTCAAGGCATCGCCCGGCTTAGCGGCAACAGAGAAGCTTTGGCCCGTTTTGCTTCCCAGGCCCGAATCTTCGTTGAGCAGCTCAGTGGTCTTAGAACCCACCTTCAAGCTAAGCGAATCAACAGAGGGGGTCTTGTACACGGTAAAGCGATACTTGTCGCCGCCCACATTCAACATCAGGGAATTAGAAGTGTAGCCCGATGGCGAGAAGAAGCTCAGATAGAGGTCTTTGCCCGACTTAATGTTGCTGGTAACTGTCTCGCCCGTGTTCGCGTTCTTGTACGTTACGGTAATGGGGGTGTCCTTGTAGGCATCCTTCGCCGTAACGAACAATTCCTTGACGCTATCATACTGGTGCACTTCGTAATCGCGCACCGAGGGGCTAAAGGCAGGCGTCATATAGCTTGCGTCAGACTTGCTATAGCCTCCAGCGATAACAACTTCTTCCAAAGAGCCTTCGGGGTTCTTCAGCGAGCTCAGCGCCAACTCCGCAGCCTCCAAAGTCCTGATGTTAGTCACTTCGGGCTGAAGTTTCGCAGGCAGCGCCTCGTAGGCAGCACGCGCGTCGGTGATTTGAGCTTCCTTGGTCAAATCAACCGTGCCAATGGCGTCGATTTGGGCAACAACGGCTTGAGCTTTTGCCGTATCATAATGCTGCACATGGAACGTATACGTGCTTGCAACCGCCTTGCCGTCTTTATCGGCGATGGTTATAGCAACATCGGCCTTGCCGTTCTCGTCCCAGGTCGGGGTCACGGTACCCGTGCCCGTGATTAACATGTTCTCTTGATTGTATCCATCGGTATTGTTGGTGAAATCCGGTGTGATAGTAAAGCTGTCGTTGGTGGTTTCCAGGTTGTATTCGTACTTGTTTTTCTGGAAAAAGCCCAATCCACTTGCGCCTTCCACCTTCACGTTCGGAACGGTAGCGCGACGCTTGATATGAACAGTGTAGGCCTTTTCGCCGCCAACTTTGACAATCATGTCAACTGGATTGTAATCGGCCTTCTTGAAAACCTTACGCAGATAAGCGGCATTGTTTTCATCAGCTTCCGGATCGATTACCACCGATTGGGCAACACCATCTACGTCGGTGTACTCTGCGGTAATCTCGCCCGTTACCCCCGTTCCCAGCGAAGCATGCATAGCAAACTGGCTATCTGCTTCATTGATGACAAGATTGACATCTGGTTTCGCGGGGTCGAATCCTCCCTCAATAGGATAGGCAGTCGCCCACGTGAATTGTGTACTATCGGCGAATCGCATATCGCTTAGTCGCAGGTTTTCAGGAACGTCCGCGGATCCAGCGGCATCAGCTGCTTCGGCGAATGCGGTCGCAGGAACCATCATTGTCGCCAAGCAAAGCGAAAGCGCAACGCTGATAAGCTTTTTAGCTTTCTTCATTTCACACCCTTCCTTTTCTTTTCTTTTCTTTTCCCTTTTCAATAGTGCCTTGAAAATGAAAAACGCCCATGGGTCTCATCGCGAGACACGCGGGCGTTTATGAGCCGAGCACCGGGCTTATGCTTCGACTTACATTTGCGAGCGGATCCCCGGTGACGGCGGTTCCCCCTGCACCGCTCAGCGTTCCGACTGAGCATTGTCCTTGAAAGGATCGAATGCATCACGGTGACCCACTCGTTGGGGATTTCCACCCCATTCAGCTGTCCCCCTAAGGGGGGGGTAAAGCGG
>CAKTYF010000061.1 GCA_934631995.1 uncultured Eggerthellaceae bacterium | reverse complement strand
AAGTTTTGCGGCTGCAGCTGCGTTGCCACTTCCTCCATGGCCTCGGTATTGAGCATGCACGCCGCCAGCACCGACTGCTCGGCATCGATATTCTGGGGCAGCGCGCGACGAGAACGCGCCAAATCCGATGAAGACGGGCCCGCCGGTGCCGCAGGTTGCGCAGGCACGGGTGCGGCAGATGATTCGACCCAGCCATCTTCTTCAAATTGATTTGACATATCGTTCTCCCATTCTCATAAAAGGGTCTTACTTGCAAAAGAGTCCCTGGCTCGTTTGAGCAGGGACTCTTCAATTTGCGATAAGCTCGCGAGGGTTTACAGCTTTATGTTACTCAGCTGCAACTTCCTCAGCCTCGGGCGCAGCTTCTGCAGCAGGCTCTTCAGCAGCTACAGGCTCTTCTGCACCAACCAGCACCTTCAGAGTCGCCTTAGCGGTGCGGTACAGAGAAACAGCAACTTCGAACTCGCCAGCGGTCTTGATAGGAGCCTTCAGCTCAACGCGACGCTTGTCAAGCTCAATGCCGAACTTAGCAGCTGCAGCTTCGGCGATCATAGTAGAAGTAACAGAACCGAACAGCTGGCCTTCGTCTCCAACCTGGGCTGCTACGAAAACAGGTGCTGCTTCCAGCTTGGCCTTCAGCTCGGCTGCTTCGGCAACGCGCTTCTCTTCACGCTTTGCAATGTTCTTCTTGCGCTGTTCCAGCTGCTTCAGGTTGCCCGGAGTAGCCAGAATAGCAAATCCCTGGGGGATCAGGTAGTTGTTAGCGAAACCACGAGCGACTTCGATAACGTCGCCTTCGCCGCCCTTACCCTGAACTTCAGTCGTCAAAATAACTTTCATGGTTCCTCCTTCTTAATCGCGCTTGCGGCGATCGCCACGACCGCTGATTGCGGGAACCACGTAAGCCATCAATGCCATTTCACGAGAACGCTTTACAGCATTGGCAACGTCCTTCTGATGCTGGGTGCAGCAACCCGTCACGCGACGCGGCTTGATTTTGCCACGATCGGTAACAAATTTACGCAGCAACTGCGTATCCTTATAGTCGATAAACTGCGTGTCGTCCTTGCAGAACTGGCAGTATTTACGACGAGGCTGCTTTGAATAATCGGCCATATTCAAACCTCTTTCGTTTCTTTAGAATGGAATATCTTCATCGTAAATGGAAGATTCAGCACTCACAGAAGGGGCAGCAACAGGAGCAGCGCCATACGAACGCGAACCGCCATTGCTATAATCACCAGCACCGCCGCCGTTGCGACTGCTCATGAACTCCAGTTCATCCACAATCACTTCAATCTTGCTGCGCTTTTCGCCCGTGTCCTTCTTCTCCCACTGGCTCCAGCGAAGTTTTCCTTCAATGGAGACCTTCATACCCTTGGTCAGAATACGAGAAAGGCTTTCCGCACGTGCACCGAACATGGTGCAGTCAATGTAGTTCGGATAGTCTTCCCATTCACCTGTTTGAGCGTTGCGACGACGATCGTTAACCGCTACGCCAAAACCAAGAATAGAAACGCCACCAGCCGTGTTGCGAAGCTCAGGATCGCGCGTCAAATTACCACTGATGATTACTCTGTTAATGCTCATGTCTTCCTCTTTTCATGCTTGGTGAAATTTCACCTAATCAATCACTAGTCGCGATCAGCGCGGGCCACGATCATGTGACGCTCAATAGCGTCGGTGATGCGCAGAACGCGATTCAGTTCAGCAATGCTAGCGGGATTTGCATGAAAATCGACGAGAGTATATTCACCCTCGGTCTGGCCGTTAATCTCGTAAGCAAGTTTACGCTTGCCCCAGTCAGTGACAGTATCAATCACACCATTGCCTTCTGCGATGGTGTTCTCAACACGCTTCATTGCTGCAAGACGGGATTCTTCGTCGATATTCGGTGCGACAAAAAACAGCAGTTCATAAGCCTTCATCAGCTCACCTCCTTTGGACTGTACGGCTTCGGGCGACAAAGGCAAAACCCCCGAAGCAGGATTAGCCTAAGTATTTTAGCAAATTAGAATCTGCCGTTCAAGCTGCATTTTTCTGAACTTTTGCAGATTCACCATACCTTCACGTTCTAACAAAAAGCTATCAAATCGGGCTAAAACGCTATCAATCCGTCTACAAAAAGCTACAAAATGCAAAATTGCACGAAAAACCCCGCCGAATCGCTTCAGCGGGGCTACCTACTTGGTACTTTAATTGTCTAATGCGGCCATTCACTGCACGAGCATCGATTGCGCTCAGTTCGCAGCAAGGAACCGAAAGGCCGCAGCGGGCGCGCGGGACTACTCTTCTTCTTCAGGCGTCCAGTCTTCCGCCGGCTCAAGGTTAATGGCGTAGTTGGGAGCATCGCCCAAGAACAGCACTTCCTCGTCAAACGTATAGTTGCCGTCTTCGTCCACCGCGTAAGGGCAGCCAATCGCAACGCCTACCTCATCGCCCGGCAAACCGCCTTCAGCAATAATAGCATCGGTCTGCTCGTCGTCCATCCAACCATCGTAGCAGAACGCATAACCCGTAATTCCATCAAGGCCGGAAATTAGCTCTTCCGCCTTCTCATACATTTCATCAGGCGTTTCGCCAACAATGGAATCGAAATACATCAAATCGCGCACGAGCGTTGCGGCAAAAGGAGCGCATTCCCCTTCTTCAGCTAGACGCTCTTTCGCCTCCTGCACGGCAAACAACAGGATTTGCTCCAGCATGTCGGAGATAACAACGTCCTCTTCCTCCAAGATCTCTTCTTCTGCCATAAGAAATCCTTTCTCGGTTTCATTTATTTCAAGCTTTGAAGCTCCCCGCTCCAAGAATAACCATTGTACGTTAAAGCGCAAAAAACAGCGAGGTTCTTTTGAAACTGTCATACAATGGCTAACAAAGACGTCTTGAAAGGATCACCATGTTGTTCTCGGTGAATAAAATAGTCGGAAACAAGGAAGCCGCGGCCACCACAAAAGGGCGCCAGACCGTTGGAATGCGCGCGAGCGTTGTGGGAATCGCGCTGAACACGCTGTTGTGCGCGGCGAAGGCGGCCATTGGCCTTGCTGCCGGCTCTATTTCCATTGTTGCCGACGCCGTGAATAACCTGTCTGACGCGGCGTCGAATGTCATCAGCCTTCTGGGCTTCAAGCTGGCAAGCAAGCCCGCCGATGCGGGGCATCCCTACGGACACGGACGCTACGAGTACCTGGCAGGATTATCTGTTGCTGTATTGGTCCTGGTCGTGGGCGTGGAGCTGGCGCGCGGAAGTGTTGAAAAGCTGTTGAACCCCGCGCCCGTGGAATACAGCGCTGTGTTGGTAGCGGTTCTGCTTCTTTCCATTGCAGTGAAGCTGTGGATGATGCTGTTTAACGCGCAGGTCGGAAAAGAGATTGACTCGGGCGTGCTGGCAGCGGCATCGGTGGACTCCCGCAACGACGTGATAACCACGGCAGCGGTTCTTGCTGCGGCGGGCGTTTCGTACTTTACCGGATTTGAGCTGGACGGATGGGTTGGTCTTGCGGTGGCGGCGTTCATTTTGTGGAGCGGCGTGGAACTGGTTCGCGATGCGGTTGATCCCCTTTTGGGCAAGCCTGCCGACCCCGAAACCATAAAGCTTATTGAGAACAAGATGCTCTCCCACAAGGGTATTTTGGGCATCCACGACCTGATTGTACACGATTACGGCCCTGGTCGTGTGTTCGCAAGCATTCACGCGGAAGTTGACTCGTCTGTTGATATTCTAACGAGTCACGAGCTTATTGATGCCATTGAGCAGGACTTCTTGAAAAACGAAGGCCTTGCGGTAGTCATCCATCTTGACCCCATTGTGACAAGCGATGCGCGCGTGAGCAAGTTGCGCAAATGGATTTCGGAAGACGTAGCGCAGATTGACCCGCGCCTGAGCATCCACGATTTGCGTATTGTCCCTGGCGAGAACCGCACCAATGTGATTTTCGATTGCTACGAGCCTTATGCGGTTGAAATTGGCGAAGATGAGCTGAAAACCATGATTTCCCAGCACGTCTCCGAGAAATTCCCGCAGTATTTCTGCGTTATCAAAATCGACCGTGGATAAATATTTCCCCTGCAAAATACATAGAAATGCCCTTATGCAAAAAATGGATAACTCAGTTGCAATTCACATAAAAACGAGTGAGACTTTCTCAGAATAACGGAGTATGATGAGGTAGAGAATCAATTCATATTCGAAGGAGGTACGCTCATGATCGGTATCAACGGACTGTTCGACCTCGGATTTCTTTTTGAACCCATGAATCTTCAGAACATCCTGATATGGTTCATCTTACTGGGCGTCATCCCCTATGCGATTGCCTACTTCGCCTATAAGAAGGGTTACAGCTTCTGGGTGTTCTTCCTAGTCACGTACATCTCGTTCTTTGCAACGCTGCTTATTGCCATCTACCTTCCCAAAAGGGAAAAGCAAGAGGCAGCAATTTCCGACAAGACCACTCCCGGCGATGAGGCGAAACCCTCCGAGGGATACTGACGTGCATCCGCCGTGCGCGATTTCAACTGGAAACGCGCGACGTTGCAAGAGCAGAGCCGCAAGAAATTAAGAATTGCAGCCGCGTCCCACCTGGGGCGCGGTTTTTTAGAATCAGAACGCCGCAACTATTCCCTTGTTCTTTTCCATTGATTTGATTCTGGATGTCCGCAAATTGTCTCAGTCCGCATTGTCTTGATCCTCCCCTCTGAAAATAGTCCCAAACCGGTAATTCAAGACCATGTTGTTAAAAAAACAGGGGCCGATTCGAAGTTGATGCAGGTTGGAAGTAGGTCAAGCTTCTAATTCAATTGGAAAACAAAACATACTTCAATAAAGAATAGTTTTGAACTGGTGTTTTATAAAGACGCATTTTTCATTATCGGCTATGTACCCGAAAACTACTCTCATTTGAGTCTTCCACCTACTTCCAACCTACCACAACTTCGAATTTGGAAGCAATTTTTCAACAACATGAATTTCGCAGAGTATCAAGTCACCAAAACCCGCGCGCAGCGGCAGCAAAAAAGGTCGTTCGTTAGAACGACCTTTTAGTTTCTGGCGGAGGAAGAGGGATTCCGGCTTCGCCTGCGGCGAAGGCCGACCCCTCCCTCGCAAGCTCGGTCGGGCGAATTCCTAAAAACGTGCCACTGGCACGTTTTCTTAACGGAATTCCACCTTATCGGTTCGAATCCCTCTTCCCCATAACAACAAACGCGCCCCTGACGGGGCGCTGCAAGTTTTCTGGCGGAGGAAGAGGGATTCGAACCCTCGTTACCTGGATTACAGGTAAAACGGTTTTCGAGACCGCCGCATTCAACCACTCTGCCATCCCTCCATATTCAGTTATATGCATCATTCGCAAACGCAGGCAGATGCGCGCCTATAAAAAATCCCCCGTAAACTTGGGGGACGGAGTAAACAAATGGCGGAGAGATGGGGATTCGAACCCCAGATACGCTTTTGGCGCATACACGATTTCCAATCGTGCTCCTTCGGCCAGCTCGGACATCTCTCCGTTTCGCCAAATATCGCACAATGCTATTTGCATCGTAGCGAGGAAAGAGTATAACTCAGAAAGCGAAGAGCCGCAAACATTTTTTTGCTTGCGGCTCTAAAAATATCAAAATCAGACGTTTTTACTTCTCGGAAGTATCAGAAGCCGAGGAATCGCCGGTTTCTTCGCTTGCTGCATCGGCACTTGCGCTTGTATCCGTTGCGGAAGAATCGCTTGAAGCTGAAGATGACTTCGTAGTAGCAGCAGTCATATCAACATCGTACGGCAGGCCCTTCGGCATGTCGTTGATCTTCACGTCAACCGTGGTGCGGTAGCCATTCAGCCAAACAGAGAACGCAGTCGAAGTGGGCGTGGACGAAGAGCTGGTGGTAGTTGCCAACTGCTTGAAGTACGTCTGGAATGCCTCGGGCAAGTCCGACAGCGACTTTACGCTATCGGCAGCGGGCATGACTTCCGTGCACTTGATGATATGATATCCAAACTGGCTCTTAACCAGCCCGCTTACCTGACCCAGCTCCAAACCGTCAAGCGCGGTCTGATACTCGGAAACAAAGCTCGTCAGCAAATCCCAACCCACATCGCCGCCGTTAGCAGCAGATGAAGTATCTTTCGAATATTGAGAAGCGGCATCTGCGAAATCCAGCGTGCCGTTGTTGATCTTTTCAAGTACTTCCTTCGCGGTTTCTTCATCGCTTGCGTCAAACAGAATATGCGAAGAACGCTTTGCTTTCTCGAAGTACTTCAGATTATCCTGGGCAACAGCAAAAACCTGCTCATCGGTGGGGTCATCGGAAACAGCAAAACTCTCCGAAAGCTGCTTGTTCAGAAGCGCATACTCAATGTTTTCACGATATTTTTCCTCGGTCAGACCAGCATTCGTCAAAGCAGTCTGCCAGGCGGCATCGTCGCTGTAATTCGATTTCATCTGATCAACGTACTCGTCAATAGTCGCAGAATCAATCGACATGCCCTTTTCCTGGGCAGCAAGCAAAACCAGCTCGCGATTCACGAACATGTCGATGATGTTCTCGCGGAACGACTCAGGCGTCATGCCGTACATGGACAGAACCATAGCGAAATTGCTGTCGTCATCAAGCCCTTGTGACGTGCGGTAATTCGTGATGTAATCCGTAATAGTTTGTTCCGAAATCTTCTTCGTTCCAACCGTTGCCGCGACCGATTCGCCGCTGCAGGCAGTTAAGCCGCACAAAAGCGACGCAGAAAGCGCCACCGTGCAAGCTGCCGCCGCAAAAGCTTTAAGTTTCATAATTCCCTTTCGCGTTATTCCTACCTGTTCTGTTGACTAAGAGCAGGCTTACAGCTAATTTCTCATTTTTGCACTCTTTTTACGCACGCGCGGAACATACACGATTTGACCATACAAAACCAAGAATAACCAATCGTAACGAAGGGACCTGCAGCAGGAGCAGATGAAGGTACGAGCAGACGAAGCGACGCGGGAAGGACTAGGTAAAGAAAACGAAACTCAGCGCCCAAGTCCGCGTACGACAACGGCGAAACAAACAGAAAGCGGACAAAAAACGGGACAACACCTTTCGGTATCATCCCGTTTTGCTTTACTTCTTTAGCTCGCAGCGTTCGCGATACAATGGAAACGCAGCGGTCTCGCATAATGTATTACAATGGCCGTTCGAAGGCGAGCGCCAAAACTACGCCCCGACCAGCAGCTATGCGCTTACTGCAACTTGCCGTTCGCCTGCTTCTTGCGGTCAACCGCAGACAGCAAGCGCTTGCGCATGCGGATGCTCTTCGGTGTGACTTCCACCAGTTCATCGTCTTGAATGTACTCAAGTGCCTCTTCCAGCGTGAACACAATCGGCGGCGTAAGCTGGATAGCCTTGTCAGCAGTCGAAGAACGCTGGTTGCCCAACTGCTTCGCTTTCTCTACGTTTACCACCATGTCCGACTCGTGCGCATTCTCGCCCACGAGCATGCCTTCGTAGCAAGGATCGCCCGGCGCCACGAACATGCGGCCACGCTGCTGCAGCGTATCCAGAGCGTAAGCAACTGCTTTGCCCGTGCTCATGGAAATCATGGAGCCATTCTTGCGACCAGGCATTTCACCTGTGTAGGGGCCGTACTCGAAGAAGTGATGGAACAGCTGCGCTTCACCGTGCGTTGCATTCAGAATGCGCGTCTTCAGACCCATGGTGCCACGGGAAGGAATCTTGAACGTAAGATGCGTCATGGCGTCGTCGGAAGACATATCCTCCATGATACCGCCCGCGTTGCCCATAACTTCAATGGCCTTACCAGCGTAATCGTTGGGAACATCCACCGTTGCTTCTTCGATAGGCTCAAGTTTCGTTCCATCTGCTGCCGTCTTATAGACAACCTGCGGACGACCAACCTGGAATTCGAAGCCTTCGCGGCGCATGGTTTCCATCAGAACGGACAGATGCAAAACGCCACGGCCCGCAACTTCAACGCCCGAACCTTCGTCCAGCGGCGTAATACGCATGGAAATGTTGCTTTCCTTTTCACGCATCAGACGCTCGTTCAACTGGCGCGCGCCCACAATCTCGCCTTCGCGACCAACCAAGGGGCTGGTAGAAGCCTCGAACACAATGGACATAGTGGGTTCTTCCACGGAAATCGGCGCGAGCTTAACGGGGTTTTCACGGTCGGTGATGATGTCGCCAATGTCAGCATCTTCAATGCCGATAACGGCAACAATGTCGCCCGCTTCTGCTTGAAGAACTTCCGTTTTGCCCAGGTTCTCAAAAACGTGGACCTTGCGAATGGTTGCGTTGTAGCTGCTCGAGCCATCGTTCTTTACAACCAGAACCTGCTCTTTTTCATGCAAGATGCCGCTATGCAAACGGCCAACGCCGATGCGACCTTCGTAGCTGCTGTGATCAACCGTGCAAATCTGCAAAGCCACGGGGCCCTCAAGGTCAACATCGGGGCACGGAATCTCTTTCAGAATGGTATCCAGCAGCGGAATCATATCCATGTTGCCATCGTTGTAATCGTAGCGAGAATAACCGTTCACGGCAGATGCGTAAATCACCGGGAAGTCCAGCTGGTCATCGGTAGCGCCCAGCTCCATCATGAGCTCGAACACCTTGTCAATAGCGGTATCGGGATCAGCGTTGGGGCGGTCGATCTTGTTCACCACCACTACAATGCGCAAGTTGTTCGCAAGCGCATGGCTCAGCACGAAACGCGTCTGCGGCTTGGGGCCTTCGTAAGCGTCAACAATCAGCAGAGCACCATCGGCCATGTTCAAAACGCGCTCAACTTCGCCACCGAAGTCGGCGTGACCCGGCGTGTCGATGACGTTGATCTTCACGCCCTTGTAATTAATGGAAATGTTCTTGGAAAGAATAGTGATACCGCGCTCGCGTTCCTGATCGTTGCTGTCCAGCACGCGGTCTTCCACCTGCTGATTTGCGCGGAATACGTGAGCGGCCTTCAGCAACTGGTCAACCAGCGTAGTTTTGCCGTGGTCAACGTGCGCGATAATTGCCACGTTACGAATATTTTCTTGTTTCACTCTATGCTCCATATAAACGTTTTAACCTGTATCTAAAGACAAACGTTTATGATACCACCATTTGTGCAGGTAGACATAGTTTTTACAAAGGCGACACAGACATTGTGTTTTGCTTTGCACGCGAGCGCCGAAGGAACCACACACGCAGCTCCGCATTCAAACACAGCATTGAAATGCACCGATGAAATGCATTGCAAAACATTCGCGCGAATCTTTTCAAACGCACCGTTTTGCAGTTTTGCAGCCATCCGCTTATCGCCTTCACCCCAGCACGCGCGAATAGCTATACTGACAAAGATACCCAACAAAGAGAAGAAGGCGTCATGATTCGATTCAACAACGATTACAACCGCTCTTGCCACCCCGCTATTCTGAAGGCGCTGGAACAAAGCTGGAGCGAAAGCTACGATGGCTACGGGCTGGACACGTGGTGCGAACGCGCGTCTACGCTGATAAAGAAGCACTTGAACTGCGATAACGCTCAAATCCATTTTGTGGTGGGCGGCACGCAGGCAAACTATGTTGGCATCGATTTCATGTTGCGCCCCTGGGAAGGCGTAATCTGCGCCGATACCGGCCACATCAACGTTCACGAAACGGGTGCCGTGGAGCACATCGGCCACAAGTGCCTTCCGCTTCCGAATGAAAACGGAAAAATCACCGCTGCCCAAATTGATGAAGCAGCCACGCTTTACGAGGAAAGCGACATCCCTGAGCACATGATAACGCCGCGCATGGTGTACATCTCGCAGTCCACGGAGTTGGGAACGCTTTATTCCAAGGAAGAGCTGTTCGCCATTCACGACGCTTGCGCAAAACACAACTTGTACCTTTTCCTTGATGGCGCGCGCCTAGGCTACGCCCTGGCAGCAACAAAAGGCAGTCTGACCTTGGCCGATATCGCCCATGTTGCCGACATGTTCACCATTGGTGGCACGAAATGCGGCGCGCTTTTCGGCGAGGCAATTGTTATCACGAATCCAGCGCTGCAGCGCAATTACCGCAGTGCCATGAAGCAAAACGGTGCTATGCTGGCAAAAGGCTGGCTTTTGGGTATTCAGTTCGCCACGCTTTTCGAAGACAACCTGTATTTCAAAATCACCGAACAAGCAATTGACCAGGCTCTTCGTATTCGCGATGCGTTTGCGGAAAAAGGCATTGCGCAGTTTGTCGAATCTCCCACCAACCAGCAGTTCTTTGTTTTGACCGATGCCCACATGCGCGCGCTTGAACAAGATTTCGTGTTCATGTTCGATCACGCAGAAGGTCCTGATCAAAACGTTTGCCGCTTCTGCACGTCGTGGGCAAATACCAATGAAGAAATCGATGCCCTGGTAAACGCAATCGCGCAGCTCTAATGTTAAAAAGTGACGTGTTAAAAAGTGACGGGGTCTTTTTCACCTTTTCCGCATTTTGTTGCCTTCGCCTTCGACTTTGCTTTCCCTTCGCTTTCGCGATTACCTTCATACCTGCCCATGAAAAAGGTGGCCGGGAATCTTTTCCCAGCCACCTTCTTTTACATATGATACCGAAGAACCTAAGCGCAAAACCTTACAGCGAAGGCCTTCCGCGCCACCTAGAGCTTTTCGATAACGTACTTCGGCATTTCGAAGCGCACAGTCTTTTCAGGATCAACCACTTGGCAAATGCGCACGTCACCCGCCAGCGAGAACAGCATGGTCAGCTGATCTTCGTCCACGCCCGTGCGCTCATGCAGGATATCCAACATGTCATGGACCGCAGTGTCAACCGCTTCATCAAGCGTTTCCGCCGATGCAATGGTAATGAAATGCGTATCGTTTTCCATAATGGGGTTCTTAATTTTCAAGTTGGGCAGCGCGGTCAGAGTAACCGTTGCGTGGCCTGCAGCTTCAGCACCCGCGACGCCAATTTCGCCATCACCCATAGCAGCATGCATATCGCCGCAACCAAAAAGCGCGCCATCTGCGGAAACAGGGAAATACAGCGTTGCACCCGTTGTGATAGCGGTGTTGTCCATATTGCCACCATGGCTTCCCGGCGTGCCGCAGTTAACAGCCTCTCCCGCAGGAGCGACGCCGATAACGCCAATCATGGGACGCAAAGGCAGGGTAAGCTTATCGCTCCACACCACACCTTCATCGGTTACCGGGCATACCGCCAAACTCCATTTATCGAAGCGGTCGCCGCAAACGCCTTCGCCTTCGCCCGTGCAAACTGCCGACTGCGCATCGAATTCAATGTTCTCAATCTTGACCTTCAATGCGCCGCCTACAACAGCACCTTCTACGTAAATCGGGCCCGTTGCCGGGTTGATGGCATCCCAATCAATATTATCGATGGTATCGTTTGCGCTCTGCAGCTGATTGCCGAAGCAATCCTTCGTGCGAATGCGCACCGTCTCCCCCGAAGAAACGCGCAAAGCGGGCTGCGCCTCCTTATCGAAAGCGTAAAATACCTTGTCGTCGCTCAATTCAATCATTACTTCTCCTACACTCTTCTTATCGCATTTTTGACTGTTTCAATCGAATCATTCAGAATGTGATGCAGTTACTGGCTGGGCA
>CAKTYF010000060.1 GCA_934631995.1 uncultured Eggerthellaceae bacterium | reverse complement strand
GGCCGGCGCCGCGAAAATGGCGGTGGACGCGTAAGTACGGGTGCCGACAGAAGAAGCGACCGCAAGGTGAGCTTTCGGGCAGAACAACGGTGGCTGGTCGCGAATGCAACGGTTCGGGTTGCGAACGCGGACCGCAAAGGCCGGCGCCGCGAAGGCAAGCTTGGAGATTGGGCGGAGAAGGAACCATGAACACGGAGCAGAAATCATTCAGGGAGCCGAAGCGGCTGCATCTTCCCGCTACTGAAGAGGAAATTCAGTCATTGCGGGTGGGCGACATGCTTCTTCTTGATGGCTTCCTTTATACGGGACGCGATGCTGTTTTGCCCCGTTTGGTGGCGGCGTGCGCAAAGCCTTCGTATTGTGGTCCTGACCTGCGGGGAAGCGCTGTGTTTCATACGGCGGTTAGTCCGGCGGGCGTGGGTCCGACCAGCAGCAATAAGCTGGAAATCTTGCAAAGCATGGTTCCTTTGGCCAAACAGGGGGTTCTGATGCATATTGGTAAAGGTGCCCTTGATCAGGAAACGGTGCATGCTCTCTGCCGCGAAGGCGCGGTGTATGCGGTGACGCCGCCCGTTACGGCGCTTTTTGACGCATGCATAGAAGAGCGCGAAGTGGTATTTGGCGCCGACCTGGGCATGGAAGCTATGAATCGCCTGAAAGTGCACGATTTCCCCGTTATTATTGCGGCTGCAGGAGGTGAGTCGCTGTATGAAAAACACTAAGGTGAGCGGCAAGGCGAAAACCGTTGAAGCAGCTGAAGTCGCAACAGGCAAGGGAGCCGCATCGGCTGTCAAGGTTGCAACCTTGCCTGAGCATGCCGCGCCTGCGGATTCGCAGGCGCCTTCGTCTGCGACCTTGCCCGGGACCGCCGCAGCCGAGCCACTCGCCGGCAACGGTGTCTGCACGCGTACGATAGAATCGCGGGTGGCCGATGCGTTGGTGCGCGCGGGTTCGACCTTCTCCGATGATAAAAAACGTGCGTACGAGCGCGCTATCGAAAACGAAAGCAACCCCCAAGCGCGGTGGGTTTTAGAGCAAGTTCTCAAAAATGCCCAAGTCGCGCAAGAAAATCGCTCGCCTCTTTGCGATGACACGGGCATTCCTCACTTGCTGCTGGAGGTGGGAAGCGCCACTTCGCTTCCTGCGGGTTTGTTCGATGCAATTCAGCAAGGGGTGCGCCAGGGGCTTCGCATGCTGCCTGGCCGGCCCATGGCTGTTTTGGGTACCGATGAGCAGCGGCTTGCTCAAAGCGCGGGCATGAGCGATGACCCGGCGATGCTGGAACCGGCACCCTTGACGATAAAGATCGTGCCCGGATCGGCGCTGCGTTTGCATGTGCTCATGTTCGGCGGCGGACCTGCGATTCGCGGAAAAACGCAGCGTATCTTCCATCAACATAGTGCGAAAGTGGTTGAAGATGAGCTGGTGGAATGGGCGAAACAGGCGGTGCGTGAGCTGGGGTGTTCCCCGTGCGTGTTGACTATTGGCATTGGGCGTTCTGCGTTTGAGGCGTCAAGCCTAATGCTACAGGCGCAAGCTTTTGGCAACTTTGATATGCAATCCAGCCTGGAACAACGCATTACAGAGCGCGTGAACCAGGCGGGAATTGGCGCTTTAGGCTTGGGCGGCGATACGTCGGTTTTAGCGAGCTTTGTCAAGGTGGGGCCTCAGCGCGCCAGCGGAGTGCGCATTGCGTGCCTGCGTCCGTGCTGTTGTTTTGAACCGCGCCATGCGGTCGTTGATTTGCTGGGGGAACCTAAAGTAGAATAACCCTTGAATATGGAAAAACGAACGAAAAAGAACGGAACACTTTCTTTTGAATGCTTCCCAGGCGCTGCTTGACCACATTGACAAGCTGGCGAAAACGAAATATCCCGCAGAAGTGGTTGACCAGGTGCGTTATTGCTTGATCGATTACGTGGGGTGTGTATACGCGGGGTCTGCTCGATCGGTGTATCGCGAGGTGGCGCAAGGATTGCCAGAGGGCAGCGCGCGGTTGCTTGGCCTTGGCAAAACGGCGAATCCTTTGCAGGCGTGCCTGGTCAACGGCATATTTTCCCACGGGGAAGAGCTTGACGATGGTCACCGCCGCGCCATGATGCACTTAGGTGCGCCCATTTTTTCCGCCCTTTTAGCGGCTTGGGATGAGGCAGAGGCAGATGGCTCTTTCGATGGGCAGCGGTTCATTGCGGCGGCTGTTTGCGGGTACCAGGCTGCCATTATTTTGGGGCAAACGCTTCAGCCGCATCATAAGCTGCAGGGATTTCATGGTACGGGCACGTGTGGAACGATAGGCGCCGCGCTTGCGATTGGCGTGTTGCGCGGTTATACCGAAAAGCAGATGCGGGCCACGCTTGCGCTTGCGGCAACAAGTGGAGCAGGCCTTTTGGGCGTGCTGGACGATGGCTCGCAGATGAAACCCTACAACGTGGGACGTGCGGCTATGGATGCCTACGCGGCGGCGCAGTTTGGGGCTGCGGAACCCGAGCCGCCCGAGGATATTCTGGGAGGCAAGCGCGGCTTCTTGCGTGTGTTTTCGGGAGATGCGCAAGAGCCACAGCTTCTCCTTCCGTCTGAAGGGGAGTACCTGATTCAAGGTGTGTTCCGCAAGCCGTATGCAGCATGTCGTCATTGCCATGCGGCAATCGATGCGGCGCGCGCGATTGCTAAGGAGCCGCGTTTCAATGCGGATTCCGTGAAAAGCGTTTCAATTCGCACGTATGACTTGGGCGTATTCGGACATGATTGCCAGCGGCCAGCGAATGGCAGCGCGGCGAAAATGAGCACGCCGTTTTGTGTTGCAGCGGCGCTTTTGGGGTATCCGCTGCTTCCTTCTACCTTTACTGATGAGCGTTGCGCCGATGAAAAGCTTGTTCGCTTGGCACAGACAGTGGCGGTTGTGCCCGATTTGCTGGTGACATCGTGGCTTCCCGATAGGCGCGGGTGCATTATGCGCGTGGAGCAGGCCGATGGCGTTGTTTTCGAGCAGGCCGTTGAATACGCCAAGGGCGAGCCGGAAAATCCGCTGACGGCGGATGAGCTTGAGCAGAAATTCTTGACGCTGTGCGCTTCTTCCGCGTTGCCGAAAGAAGTGGCGCAGGGTTTTTTGGCTGCAATAAAGGCTGGTAGCGTGGCTGCTGCGCTATTGTTGCTACGATAAGGGGTGTGTTTATGACTAGCATGGACGAAACACGTGCGTTTTTGGAGCGCTTGGGGTTGCCGGGTGGTGATGCCTATGAGCTTCCTACTAGCGAAAAGCGTTTCTCCGACGGCGGACAGTATCGTTTCGAGGCCCCGGGTATTCAAGGACCCGCCGCTATGCGCGCGCTGCTTGAGAGCACAGCGCATTACGGCGTTGCCATTCATCGCGTGACGCAGACGAAAGGCATTATGCTTCTGCTTGATTCCGAGATTGAGCAGATGGTTGCGTTGGCGAAAAAACACCAGGTCCAGCTTATTTTGGCGATTGGTCCGCGCGCAACAACCGATACTTCGGCAACGGCTAAAACCGAAGAAGGCAAGCGCATTGGGTATCGTTTACGCGGGCAGGAGCAGATTATTCGCGCCATCGAAGAAGTCAAGCGTGCGGCGCATTTTGGTGTTCGCGGCTTTATGGTGTACGACGAAGGTTGTTTGTGGGCGCTCAACGAAGCGCGTAAAGCAGGTGAAGTTCCTGCCGATTGCCACTTCAAGATCAGCGCGCATGCGGGTGTGGGAAACCCTTGTTCAGCGCGCCTTATGGAAAGCATTGGCGCCGATAGCATCAATCCGGTGCGCGACATTCAGTTGCAAATGCTTGCAGCAATGCGTCAGGCGATTAGTGTTCCTCTGGACGTTCATACGGAGAACCCTGCAAGCTCTGGTGGCTTCATTCGTCATTATGAGGTGCCTGAAATGATTCGCGTGGGCGCGCCGATTTACTTGAAAACGGGTGGAAGCGTTGCACAGTCGCACAGCTGGGACACAACCGAGGCGCAAGCTGCCCAGCGCGCGAAACAGATTGCGCTGGTCAAGCGTATGATTGACCAATATTATCCCGATGCAGTTGCTTCGCCGCAAGGCTCTCTTGCGTGGCGCTAGTGGCGTGAGGGCAACGGTATGAAAAAGATACCCGCGGCACAACTTGAGATTTTTGCGAAGGACCTGTTGCACGCTATGGGTGTGCGGCCTTCCGATGCTGAAATCTTGTGGGACTCTATGGCGTATGCCGACGTGCGTGGGAAAACAACGCATGGCGTAACGCGCTTGCCGCTTTACTGGAAGAACATTCAGGCGGGGACGATTGATCCGCAAGCCCAGCCCGTTATCGTTTCCGACAAAGGCGCCCTTGCAGTTTTGGATGCATGCAATGGTTTTGGGCAAATTGCGGCTGTGCATGCGGTGAAACTTGCTGTTCAAAAAGCAAAGACATTCGGTATTTCCGCAGTTGGTGTGCGCAATTCCAATAATTTTGGCGCAGCGGGGTATTATGGCTTGCTGGCGGCTGAGCAAGGTGTTGCCAGTCTGGTAATGGCCAATGCTTCGCCCGCTTTAGTGGCTCCCGGTGCTTCTGTTCCGGTTTTAGGCACGAATCCTTTATGCTTCGCTGCTCCGGGTGTGGGTGCCGCGGACGGTGCGAATGGTGGCGCTGATTGTTCGCCGATAATTTTTGATATGGCATCTACCGTGGCGGCGCGCTCGAAGATCCGTTTGGCACTGAAAAACCAGGAAGCTATTCCGCAGGATTGGGCGGTAGATACCGCAGGAAATCCCACGTCGAATCCGAAAGAGGCGCTTGCCGGTGCGCTTCTTCCTGTTGGCGGCGCAAAGGGATACGGCCTTGCGCTTATGGTTGATTATTTCGCGGGTCTTTTGACCGGATCGGCGTTTGCGGGCCAGGTGAAGCCGCTGGGCAATACAGAGGCGCCATCGCGCAACGGGCATTTTTTCATTGCTGTTGACGTTGCTGCGTTTTATAGCGAGGCCGAATATCAAGAGCGATATAACGAGCTGGTGGGGGCACTTAAAGCAAGCGGCGAAGCCGTGCGCCTTCCGGGCGAGCGGCTTTTGGGGGCTGCGGCGGGAGCGCAGGCTTCGTGCGACACTTCAGAGAACGTGACGGAAAACGCGGAGCAAGAAATTGTGCTGTCCGATGCCCAGTATGCCGAGCTTATGGCCCTGAAGGATGAGTTGGAAGGTGCGCCGGAGGGTGCGTTGGGGGGCGGCCAACGCGGCGCGTCCGAGAACGTGTCGCATGGTAGCGCAGAGGGTTCGTCGGAAGACGATTTCGAAACTGCGTTGAAAACAGGGAGTGAGCTGCATGAGCAGGGCTTATGAGACGTTTAAGCAGTCGGCTTTCGTGCAGCACGCCAAGCGCGCGGTGCTGGGCAATAAGGGCGGTCTTTACGTGAAGGACCGCGCGGTACCTGGTGTTGTCAACCTGGAATACTCTCATAAGTTGAATTTGGGCGATACGCTTTCTCCCGTTATTGTAAATTGGATGCTTGATCGCTGTGGAATGTCGCTTTCTGCTCCTGTGGGTCAAACAAAGCATCTTTTGGCGCTTGGCTCGCTTTTGGGCCGTGGTATTTTTGATGCAACCGTTTGGGGCTCGGGTATTTTGGAGGTGTCCACGCTGCCGCGCCTCAAGCACCAAAAAGGCGTTCGTTCCTATGACATTCGCGCAGTTCGCGGCCCGAAAACGCGCGACGTGTTGCTTGATTACGGCTTTCCATGCCCTGCCGTTTATGGGGATCCCGGGGTGCTGCTTCCGCTGATTTCGCCTGCGCACTCTGCCGCGCCTTCCGCAGGTCCCGTTGGCGTGATCTTCCATCGGACAACGGACTTATCGGATTTTGAGCTGCCGCGTGGCTGTAAGCGCATTTCAATTGAAACAAGCGATTACCAGCGGTTTGTCGAAGAGCTGATGGGTTGCAGCCGCATTGTGTCGGAATCGCTGCATGGCGTGATTTTGGCGGAGTCATATGGCGTGCCGGCGCGCGCCTTTTTAGTGGGGGATCGTGTTTCTACCTGTTCGTTTAAGTATGAAGATTGGTATGCGTCCACGGACCGGTGCGAAACCGCGTTTGCGCATTCCCTGGAAGAAGTGCTTGACCAGGCATCTTTACCGGTGCCCGAGCTTGATTCCATGAGGCGGGCGCTTATGGACGCGTTCCCGTACGATCTTTGGGATGATTAGGCGCTGCGCATGGGTTCCGATAGAAAGCAGTCGCATATTGATAAGCGCTCCGTTGCTTTAGGGAAAAATGCCCTGATTATTGCGTTGGGTACCGTTTTGCCGAAATTGGTAACGCTTATCACGTTGCCAATCTTGACAGGATGCCTTTCAAAGTCCGATTTTGGCGTTTACGACCTGGTGATTACGCTTGTTGCGTTCTTTTTGCCTGCCGCCTCGCTTCAGATTCAGACAGCCGCCTTCCGTTTTCTTGTTGATTGCCGGAAGGATGAAAACGATGAACATACGAAGGAGATTGTAAGCTGCACGTTTGCGTTTGCGCTGGTGGCAAGCTTGGTGGCGCTGGTAATTTTCGCCGTGCTGTTTCAGGGTGATGCGCTGCTTAAGGTGGGTATTTGCCTTTACTTTCTGTTTGACTTGTTGGCAAATGTGGCAAAACAATGTGCACGTGGTTTCGGACGCAATAAGCTTTATTCCGCAAGTGCGGCATTAGGGTGCTTTGTGCAACTTGGGCTGACGGTGCTGTTTCTTCTTGTTCTTGACTTGGGCTTATTGGGATCGGTGTATCTTTTGGCGCTTACTGAGCTTGCGGCATGCGTGTTCCTTTTCTGCGCGCTTTCGCTGGCACGTTATGTGTCGCCCCAAAGCGTTTCGCGCGCAACGCTGAAAGAGCTCATTTCCTATTCGTGGCCCATGGTGCCCAACAGTTTGGCCATGTGGGCAATGCGTTTCTCAAACAGGCTAGTCATAACGTTTTTCATGGGCGCTGCGGCGAATGCGGCATTCGCTGTGGCGTATAAAATTCCGCAGATGCTCAACTTGGCGCAATCTGCGTTCACGCTGGCATGGCAGGAGAATGCCTCGTTAGCGGTGGGTGATAAAGACTCCAAGGCGTATTATTCGCGCACATTTTCGGGCGTGATTGGTCTGACCACGGCATGCGCGAGCGTGCTTATTGCGTGTGTGCCGCTGCTTTTTATGATTCTGGTGCGCGGCTCGTACGATGAAGCGTATCAGCAGATTGCAATCTTGGTGCTCGCGCTGTTTTTCTACTGTTTAGCTGCGTATTTGGGCGGAATCTATGTGGCGCGCAAAGATACGAAAAGCGTGGGGCTGACCACGATTGTGGCGCTGGTGCTCAACCTTGCTATCGATGTAGCACTTGTCCCTGTTGTCGGTTTGTGGGCGGCATCGCTTGCCATGCTGGCGAGTTTCGTTTTGCTGGTTTTGCTGCGCGTGGTGCAGCTTGTTCATCGTGGTTGGATCGATGTTACGCCGTGGCAAATGATTGCGGCATCTGCCCTTCTTTGCGTGCAGGTGGCGCTCTCGTTGCCTCAGCTGCTCTGCTGTGACATTGCCAATGGAGTAATTGCCTTGGTATCGTTCGTTCTTCTAGCGCGCTTCTTCTTGAAATACGTTAAAAAGTGACGGGGTCTTTTTAACGTTTTGCGTGGCAATCCATTTCTCTCGCCGATGGTCGGGCAAAGAAATGCAGAGCGAAGAGCAAGGGGTGAAGCGCGAAGACGCCCTCCTGTTGCTCGATTCACCAAAGATCATTCGAAAACGTGAAAAAGACCCCGTCACTTTTTAACGCACATGCAAAAAGAAAAGACCGAGCGTAATGCCCGGCCTTTCGATGGATGGGAATCCGATTGTTGTTTCGTGCTTATTTGCCCAGGAAGTTCTGAGTAACAGCGCCCACCAGAATCTTGGTGAACTGTGCACGCGTTGCGCTTGCCTTGGGGTCGAAGTACTTCGTGCCGTCGGCCTTATTGGTCTTGCCGCCAACAATGTTGTTGTTAGCGCACCAAGCGATGGCATTGCGTGCCTCTTCGTTGGTGATGGATGCCTGGTCGGTCATGGAGTTCAGCAGAGTCTGGTCAGCGTTAGCAACTTCAATGCCGTTCAGGTTTGCTGCTGCGCGGGCAACCATGGTGCACAGCTGCTGGCGGGTCAGTTCACCCTTGGGATCGTAGTATTTCGTGCCGTCGGCTTTGTTGGTCTTGCCGCCCACAACACCGTTGTTGATGCACCAAGCAATGGCGTTGCGTGCTTCAGCGCTGGTGATGGTGGCCTGGTCGGTCAGGGTTTCCAGGGAAGCCTGGTCAACGCCGGTCTCGCTGCCGTAAGCGCGGTAGAACATGATGGCCGCCTGCTGACGGTTCAGAGGAATGCTGGGTCGGAAGGTGCCATCGCTGTAGCCACCGATAAGGCCCATGGAAACTGCCTGGTAGATGATGTCATAGTAGCTGGAAGACTTGTACACATCGGAGAAGCGCTTGACAACGGTAACGTTCAGGTTGTCGGTGCTGAATTCAACGCTCTGGTCGTCAAGGTTCTCGGAAGCGCCAGCAACGGCTTCGGTGATCTTGATTTCGGGGTTGCCCGTTGCCTTCGCCTTGAACGTCAAAGTTGCAATGTTGGACTGGGTAAGGGTGTTGCCAAAGAAGGAAACCATTGCCTTACCAGGGGTAACAACGGCCTTGTCCAAGTTGGTAACAGCGGCATCGGCGGTAATGCTGTCCTCGTCGATGCTCACGATATCAGAGTTGTAGCTAATGGTGTACTGGCCGCAAGAAAGTGTGGTGGAAGCGTCCTTGGCGCCTGACGCCAAAACGACGTCGAACGTATCGCCGTTTACAGCCCAAGTCTTCTCCGTCTGGATGGATGCGGTATACTTGCTGCCTTCGTCGGCCAGTGCAACTGCGGGACAAAGGCCGGCTACCAAGGCAACCGAGCAAAGAGCGCCGATGATCTTTTTCCGGGCGCTGCGGAAACTATTCTTTCGCACAGATTCCTCCTTTTGATCGTTTGCGATTCTGTATGGGCTAGCATTTTTTTTGCCAGCCGATTTTATACAGACCGATTTAAGCCATTATATACTATGAGCGGTGTATTCGCCTATTTATTCTCGTATAAGATAATAAATTAGTGACATGCGGCAATAAAACGTTTTTTCACGCGTTTTTTTGGCTTGCAAAGGTGGAAATCCGGTGCGTTTATTTGTGGTGGAGAAATGGCTACGTTTACACAAAAGCCCTTTTCAAGTCCGCAAATCCAGAAAATGCCAGTACCGCGCCGCCGCCAATGAAAAGAAGGCCCGGTCCCGGAAGGATTAGCATCGGCACGCCGATGAGCGCCAATAATGCGCCGCCTGCAATCTTAGCAATCGATGTAAGAGGCGAAAAAACCTTGTTTTTTTGGTTATATGCGCTGTTGAACGGGTATGTTGTGTAGGTTGTGTGTGCGCCCGTGCTGGCGTTCGGGCCCGTTGTTGCATCGGTGTTGGCATTCGCAAACGCCGCCTTTTCGTAGGTGCAGGAGCTTGCCCGTGAATGCGCGTTGTTGCGCGCCTTGTTTGTGCCGTTGCAATCGAAAGGCGTTTTGCTGTCGGCGGGGCTGGATGGTTTTTGCCAACGGTGCTTGCCGGAGTTCTTGTTCATGCCGTAGCACGTCATAATCGATTCCTCTTTTCAATATGGCGTTCATGTATTTGCTGCGCATTCGTTTGCACCCATATATGCTTGATGCCGCGTGCTTGCTTATTTGCGCGTTCTTGCGTCTTCACGTGTCGTTGCGACTGCCTTCGCGTATTTGCATCAGCGCATGTTGCTACGTTTTTATGCCTTCGCGCAATTGTTTTCGCATGCCTCGTGCTTATATGCTGTTCCTTTTATACTGTATGCGGAAGGCAAAGGAAGGGCAGAATCGTTTTTTGCAATAAACAGTTTTCCAGCTGTCATGTTTCGTTTTCACGCTGTTGCCCTTCTGTAAGCTTGATGCAGGTATGCTGTTAGCAGGGCACGGGCAAGCCATACGGGTAAGCCGTATAAAACGACCTACAAAAAAATTGCTGAGCTGTTGAACTGGTAATTTAGATGCAACCCACCCATTTTGGGTCCCCTTTTTAAAATTGTTTTACCCACTATGGGTCTTGCGATGCATTATGCGAAAACCCAAAATCTTCGTGATAGTGATTCGTCTGCCATCGTGTGGTTACGCAGCGTAGTGTGGTTATGCTACGTATGTAGATGCGTTGCCGCCTAATGCCGCTTGCGAACGGGCTTGCGACCATATGACGATAACGCTGCGGCTTTGTGGCTTGCGGCGGTAAAAGGCAGATTGACGCGAGAAGCAAGAGAGCGAAGAGAGAAAAGAGAAAGGGGAAGGTTGATGGGCGAGAACACAACTCAAGGCACAATGCACGATGCGCATGTAGCCGCAGTGCAAGGCACAGCTCGGAAATCTGCACTTTCGCGGCGCGACTTTGTGAAGCTGGCGGCAGGGACATTTGCTGCTGCCTCGCTTGCGGGCGTCGCTGGTTGCGCGCCAAAGACCATCAGCGGCAGCGAGGCGATTGCAAAAGCCAGCAAGACCGTTGAATGCGATGTGCTTATCGTAGGTAGCGGCGCGGCGGGTACCACGGCAGCCACGAAGGCGGCGCAGGCGGGTGCAAACACTATTGTGATAGAGAAAATGGCATGGCTTTCGGGCGGTTCAAGCTCGCTTGCTATTGGCACGTTGTACGGAGCGGGAACGCAGCTGCAGAAAAAAGCGGGTATCGAGGATGATCCGCAAGGTTTGTATGAGTACTTCCTGACGCGCGGTGGCGACAAAATGGATGATGCCATGCAGCGTTTTTGCGCCGAGGAATACGGCAAAACCATTGATTGGATGAACGTTGAGTTGGGCATTCCGTTCAAAGACGCAGTCTCTGTGAAAGGTACCGATACGGTGGCGCGCGGGCATAACATCAACCCGAATGCCAATGTCGCTCTTACCGCAATGTACGAGCAGGCGCAAAAAGCAGGTGCACGCTACGACTTCGAAATGGCCGCGCAAAGCCTTATCGTAGAGGACGGAGCGGTTAAAGGCGTATTAGCACGCCACGATGCCGAAACGTATGTTGCATACAAAGCGAAGAAGACCGTTATGGCGTCGGGCGGTTTCTGCCGCAATTCGGCCATGATCGATCAGTACATGCCAAACTATTCCGGTGTTTATACCGAAGTTGGTCTTGGTTGCACCGGCGAAGGGCTTCAGATGGGCTTGGACATTGGGGCCGACTACATTGGCCACGGTGGCACGAACGGCATTCTATATTGCTCTGTTGCTGCAGGTCAAAGCAAGCTTATTAGCAATAAGGCAATGTGGATCAATTCTGATGGCGTGCGCTTCAACAACGAAGGCGGCCAAACCCACGACATCTACTATCAAGTTGCGAACTTCAAAGATCAGCATTTCTATGCCGTGTATGATCAAAAAATGGTGGATGCATTAAACGATACGCTGAAAGCGCAGTTTGATCTGGGCATGAAGCAAGGTATCTTCAAGAAAGGCGAAACCGTTAAGGAAGCCGCCGATGCGCTGGGCATCAACGGCACGGCCGCGCAAGAACAGCTTGACCAATACAACGAAATGGCTGCTGCAGGTAAAGACACCCAGTTCA
>CAKTYF010000059.1 GCA_934631995.1 uncultured Eggerthellaceae bacterium | reverse complement strand
CGCTTGAGCTTGTGTTCTCCACGAATCCGCTGCCGTCCCATTCGCAGGCAGCCATGTCCACATGGTTGTTGTCGGCAAAGGTCACGCCTTCTGCTTCAAGCAGCTCGCGTTGAACGCCGGGGCCACCAAAAATGAAGCTTTCGCACAGGCTGCCGTCCTTGAAGAGCACGCGATGGCAGGGAATGTTTTCAAGTCCCGAGCCGGGTGAGGGGTTGTTGCGCAGCGCGAATCCTACGTAACGGGCGCTGCGCGGGCTGCCCATCAGGCGCGCGACGGTTCCATAGCTAGCCACTTTACCAGCGGGAATGCTTGCAACAACGCGATATACCCGCTCTGAGAAATCACCCATACTCTGCCCTTTCTTTCAGGGTCCCCATTTCGTGGGAGCCTTTTGCCGTTGTTCTGCTTGAAGGTTGCGCGCTTGGGATGCAGGACGCCTTCTACTTCCTTGGTCGCGTCGTGGTAGCTGCGGCTGAGCGCCTATGCGTGCGGAGGTGCTGTGTAAGAGGCGCCGCACCGTGATACATCGCGCCCTGCCGCGTGTTCCGCTCGATCGTGCTTTTCGATATGCGCCGAAAAGCCGCGTTACCCCTCTGCTTTAGAGCGCTGCTCCTTTCGCGGGGCACTGGGAAAGGAGCAGCGCCCCGCGGTAGGCGCGGAAGAGGCTTTCGTTTTAGAGTGCCGTTCCTCTCACAGGGCGGAAAAGCTTGTCGGTATCCACGCCTTCGTGTTCCAAGAGTGCGATCTTCTTATTTAGGCCACCCGCATAGCCGGTAAGGCTTCCGTTTGCGCCCACTACGCGATGACAAGGGATAATGACAGAGATGGGGTTGTGTCCCACGGCTCCGCCCACAGCAAGTGATGCCATGTGCTCTTTTCCCATAAGCTCCGCAGCTTTTTCGGCAAGCTCGCCATAGGTAGAGGTCTGTCCGTAGGGAATCTCGCATAAGAGCTTCCAAATGACTTGGCGAAACTCGCTGCCTTGTGGTTCAAGCGGCAATTCGGAGATTGCGGGCTTGTTTCCAGCGTAGTAGCGGTCGAGCCACGAAAACGCTTTCTGAATAAGGGGATGGTCGGGGTTTTCCGCAACGATGCCGCGGGGCATGCTGGCTCCGAAATACTTTTGGCCTTCCATCCATAATCCCACAATAGCCTGATCGATTGCTGCTACCATGACGCGTCCCATAAAAGGCGTTTCGTACCATGCCGTTGCAATTGTCGGCGTGTCTTGATGCTTTTTTGTAGGTCGGGCATTCGCGACCGCCTTGTGCTTCTTCGCTGAAGCTTCTGGCGATGCTGCACCAGCTTCTTTTCCCGCTTCTCTCGATTTTTCCGCTTTTGCTCCTCTATTGGCTTTTGCCTTTGTGCGTCCGCTCTTTGCGGTCTGCTTACTCTGCGTTTCTTGCAATTCCGTTTGTTCGGTTGTCCACATGTTCATCACCGCATATGATCTCCAGGGCCGCCATTTTTCTGCTGCTGCGACAAGCTCCTTTTTCTTCTTGGTGCCCAGAAATTTGATTATCCCCAGGTCAGTAGCGGGGAAGGCGTCGCTCCAACCTATGGAGCGCATCGCAATGTAATGGGCGGTCCATTCCCCAATGCCCGGTAACCTTACAAGCTCTGAAATCTTTTCTTCAGGTGTTGCCCCTCCTTTCGCGCACGGCTCAATTGCTGCGGGGTCGCGTTCAAGTAACTCCGCCAGCGCAAGCATAGTCCGACAGCGCGTGCCGATAATGCCAAGCGACCCAAGTGATTCCTCGATGGGCGCATTTTTTGCCAGCGCGCGTATGTCTGCAGGAGTGGGGAAGAGATATTCCAGCCCGGGAATGTCTGTATCTAGGGGCGTCCCAAAATGCGATGCTATGCGTCCTGCTAGGGTACTTGCTCCTTTCACGGAAATCTGTTGACCCAGCACGGCGCGGCAGGCCATCTCGAAGCCGTCGTAACACCCGGGAATACGTGTTCCGGCAACGAATGAGCCTTCGCGATATTCGTTCATGCTCTCCAGCTTGCTTCCGATGGCGGTAGGGTTACGCTCAGTATCAAACAGGTGTTTCAGGCGCTTCTTTAGGTAATCTGCGGCGGGAGCAAGATTGTCTGCAAACTCGATTTCTATCTGGGATTTCGCCAAGTTATTTTCCGCGCGAATCCATCCGCATAGAACATTTCCGCTGCCATCGTAGGCACGCACGGCGCGCCAATAAGCGCCTTGCTGCACCGTTTCAACGCCGGGGATGGCGCGCATGGCAAGAAACGACAGCATGCGGTCCCAGCAGTAAGGCAGCAAATAGGGTAGTGAGAAATGGTTGGCGGTATTCATGGGCGGCCTTTCTTTTTTTGAAGCATTCATGATACTGCGTTATCGATAAAAAAGCAAACAAATGTGCGTTTTTTGCTCTAAAAAAGAAGGGACTCTCGAATCGAAAGTCCCTTGAGTGTTGTGCGGTTGCTTGCAGGATGCACACCGAACCCACGTCAACACCTTGTCTTGCTTCTTGTTTTCTGGTTCCAACCAGAAGCTACACCGTGTTTGCGTGAAGATCGGCCAGCTCTAAGCTTGCGGGGATAAAGCCGCCATCTGCAGAGCGTTGCCGAAGAATCGACCCGCGCCGTTCTTCACATTGAACGCTACGTGTTCGGGGTCGTTCACTACGCTGCCCGCCAACATGTCTACGCCCCACTTAAACAGGAATGGGCTCATGATGACGCTGGGGCCCACAAAGATAGTTTTCGCGTCTTTTGCCAGGTCAATCAAGCGCGGTGCGGTCTTGTTGATGAATGTGACACCGGTGATGAACGCAAAATCCTGGCTCGGCAACACGTACTCGCAAGCAGGGTCGGGCGTGTCGATGGCGGAGTGACAGTCGCGCTCGAGCACCGTTAGCTCGCTGGCGTATTCCTCAATGCGCTCGACGTGGGGGAAGTGGCCCACGATGGTGATTTTCTTGCCAGTGGATTCTTCGCGGAATAGCTCGAACGCGTCCATTTTACGGATGCTTCCATCGGGCAGTTCAACGGGATCGTCGTAGATGCAGCCCAAAGGATCAAGCAGTTTTTTCTGGGAATAATATGCATTGATGGCGGCAACGCCCAACGACGCCTCCGCAAAGTTCCAGCTTTTTGCCAGCTCAGCGACGGTGCGTAGCGGCAGCCCGCGCAAATCCATGGTGAACTGGCGTGGCGCGCCGCCCTTACAGGTGAACGAAACGCCCATGCCCCAGGTGGTGTCCACGTAGGTCCATTGGGTTCCCAGGCAGTAATCCGTTACGATGATGTCTTCTGGAATGCCGCCGATCAGGTGATTGTACATTTTCCAGGGGGTGTTGTGATCGAGCGTTTTCGGCAAGCTGATAATTTTGTTTTCCGATTTATTAGCGCAGCAATCTCCCTCGGCACAGCCCATAACGCGATCCTTTCTCTTGAAATATTCTTGTTCTAGATTGATATGCAAACGAGAATAGCATGAGCGCTCGAATAAAGCGAGGTTTTCTTCGTTTTTGTATTTTTGTGTGAGTCAGGTGCGCACACGCAGCTGGGCGCGAGTGTGGAATTTGCCTCTGGTTTTCTAACATGAGGGTGCAATGGAGAGACGGAGCAGAAAGCTTGGTAAATGCAGAAGCCCGGTCTTTTTTAACCATGCGTAGATGCATGGAGGATTCTGGTGGTTTTGTGATTGGGGTTCCTGTGCGTAAGGGTTCATCTTGCAAAAACCAAGATAGTGTCTGTAATTGAGAGACAATGCGCGGCGGCTGACAATGGCGCCATCTTAAGCGTTCTATGGATGCTGAATCCACGGCGGGTCGCTGTGGAAAAGCAACTCATTAAGAGTATGTTCTTTTCTGGCGTCCCATCGTAGAGCGCTTGCGGGCCGGCGCAAATGAGCTTTTCGATTTATAGTGCGCGCCAATCTCTCAAGCTCAAGACTGCTTCTTATGGACTTATCGGTGAATCGAACCACTTCGTATCCTGCTTCAAGAAGCAGATGATCTCGCTGCTTATCAACGCTGTGGTTGTCAATCATTCCGTGCTGAAGACCATCGTATTCAACCACGAGTCTTGCGTAGCGCCATACAATATCTCCGTGCAGGGTGATTTTTTGACCGGCGCATATCTTACTAAGCAAGTTGACCTCAATGCCGTAATTGAGGTTCGGCGCCGGCATGCCGAACCCGCCCAAGCGCGGCGGGAGCGTCATTATTGTTGCAAGAACAGATTCCCGTGCCGATGCCGAGCCGTTCAAAAGATACCTGCAAGCTTGTCTTGCAGCCTTGACTCCAGCTGCTCCTTCTGATTTATCCAGATAAGCCTCGATTTTTTGTACAGTAGTAAGAGGATTTCTTTTATATCGAGCGGGGCTTGCGCCCGAATAGTCGCTTGTCGTGCTTGCATGTTGAAACTCGCCCACGATCCCTGCGCCTGCGATTTCGTTTGTGCGCCGAGGGTCGTAGATGCTTTCTGTTCTTGCATATGTTCCACATAGCTCCATTCCATAAAGGACAAGAGCGTTGAAGGGCAAGATAGCTGCTGCATTCAAAAAGCAAAGTTCGGGACTGGCCACAAAGACATCGGGACGTATACGTCGGAACGACCAATCGGGGTAGGGGACATCGCGCCGATGAATTATTGCTCTATTGATTAGATGTTGATTGACAATGGAGGAAACGGTCACATGCAAAGGCTCACGTTCATCGAGCCCGATAATCAACGAGCGCGCATCTTTAAGCGCTATAGCGCTTTGCGTATCTGCATCGGTTGGTTTTGCTCGCGATTCGTATGTTTCATATAAGTCCCGATGAATCCAGTACTTGCAGGCTGATTGGTGGGTAATAAATATACGCGGTGCTGTCATAGCGATTCCTTTGCGAATGCGTGGATAAGTTTGAAGTGCTTTGCTTATCATGCGCTGCGGTGTTGACAAGAAACCATCAAAAGGAGCGAGTTCGCTATCAAAAAGCTATCAAAAAGCTATCAAAAAGAACTTATTGGTTGACAAAATGCCATCAAGCGGTGCAAGAGCGGCTGACGTCGGAAGTGCTTGTTGGAAAACGACCCTCGAATTCAGGCAAATCGACGATAAGTGGTGGTCGAAGCTTGTATTTCGGGAGTGTTTTTAGCGAATCCGTTCCAGCATGAAAAGGGTCTTCAGTAAAAGCCCAGGTCAGCTTCGTGTCTGCTTAGAGTGATTCTTGGTTCTGAATTCTGGACCACCATTTATCGTGCATTTGCCTGAATTTACCCCCGGTTTTCCAACAAGCGGGTCGCGAGAGAGCTGCAGGGGGTTCGGGGAGGGGGTCGCAAGGGGACGCAATGATCTGTAAGGGAGCTGCAAAAAGAGAAGGCGTGGTGACCTCAACGGGTCACCACGCCTATTAATTCTAGGCTCGTGAGCCTGCCCGGCGCGCGAAGCGCGTCGGGAAATAAACCACCCGCTATGCGGGTGCGCATCGAAGGCTTCGCCCTTGCGCGACGATGGCCGCCCTCCGATAGGGCGCGATACGCTTGCTTAGGACGCATCGCCCGGAAAGGCGGCCATCATGGCAAACCAGGCAAACAGCCTGTCGCACACGAAGTGGATGTGCAAGTACCACATCGTGTCCGCACCGAAGTATAGGCGAAAGATCACCTGCAACCGATATCGCGATTCCCTGGGGGAGATATTCCGCCAGCTTTGCAGCTACAAGGGAGTCGAGATAATAGAGGGGCACCTCATGTCGGACCATGTGCATATGCCGGCGGGCATGCCGCCCAAGCCGGCGCCGGCGAGCTTCATGGGGTACCTCAAGGGCAAGAGCGCGCCGATGATGCGCGCCTTGCAAGCGTGCCTCAAGCACGAGTTCGGCAACCGCCGCTTCTGGTCGGAGGGCTACTACGTTTCCACTGTCGGTCTGAACGAGGCCACCATAAGGAAACGCATCCAGGAGCAGGAGGCCCACGACATCGCGCCGGGCAGGCTCAGCGTCAAGGAGTATGAGGACCCGTCCGAGAAGTAAGGTAGGGGTTCGCCCCTTCAGGGGCGGCCGGCAATGCGCGAGCCGCTTCCAGCGGCGCGCGACGAGTCAAGGGCGATGCGCCCTGAGCAAAGCGAAGGGCAGCGCCTTGAGACGCTGCCCGCAACCCTTGGCCTTATAGGCCCTGTGCAAACCACCCTTTTGAAGGGTGGTTCATGATCGAATGGGAAAGCGGCTGCATTTCGCGAAATTGCCCGATACAAGTGGGCGTGCTTACCCGCGGCGCAGGCGCCTCCTGGCAGCGCCCAGCCTCTATGCACCAGCTTTCGCGCCCGCGCTTTGCGCAAGCATAGTTTCGGCCGTTGTCAGCGCATTCATAACGTTGCGACGCGAGAGTGTGCCGACCAATTTCCCCTGATGGAGTACGGGTACTTTCTTAATGCGCTTCTCGGAGAGCAGCTTGAATGCAACCTCAGCATCGTCGAGTGCTTCAATAGAAATGACGCGCTTCGTGGCAAGGCGCATGACATTGAGCTCAAGCAGGCTGCCCAGGCGCGTCCAAAAGTCCTGGTCCTCGACAAGCGCAAAGTAATTCGTGCCGTCCGAAAGGTTTCCCGTCTGGTTGGAAAGATACCCCATGATGTCGCCATCCGAGATGAATCCGACCACGCCACCAGTGCTATCTACCACAGGAACGCCGCTGGTCTCGGTTGCGCGCATGGCGTCAATCGCCTGGCGCACGGTTGCATCCTGCGACACAACGTTGGGCTGGGGGTTCATAACGTCGGACACCAAAAATGGACGGTCGATGCCCGCAATACCCTCAAGAGAGGGGAAAGCTACGAAGGGTCCAGCCGCGGTGCCTGTCTGAGAATCTGTACCAGCGGCGCTGCCATCAGCGGCATCTGCGCTAGCTTTCTTGCCGCCTTTCTCATGCACGAAAATCAAAATGCCCAGCACAACGATAATGAGCAGCACGCACATGCCACAAAACGCCGCGTGCACGCCCGCCATCGTTACAACCTGGGCTGATGCATCGGCAGGGGCAAGAAAACCGCCGAGTGCGGTCAAGCTCACAATAAACGCGGTGCCCACGGATATGCCCACCTGATTCATGGTGGACGAAATGGAGTTAGCGTGCTGGATCACGCGATTATCCAGCGAGTTTATGCCCCAGGTGTTCAGCGGCGTGTTCAAAAACTGAATGCCTATTGACATGGTGGTATACACAACGGTGACCATCAGAATGTCCATGCCGATGTTGAACGTGGTCACGCCAAACGCGCCGATAGCAACCATGCAGGCACCAAAAACCACGGGACCGCGTACGCCGAAATTGTCGAACAGGCGTCCTGCTACCAGACCGCACACCGCGCCAATGATAGCGCCCGGCATCATAAGTAGACCCGAGGTAGTAGCGCCGTTGCCCATAACTTGCTGCACGTAGAGCGGCAGCACAACCTCGGAGCCGATGAGCGATGCCTGCAACAGCGCGACCAGAATAACCGCGGTACGGAACTTTGGCGACTTCAGCACGCTAATGCGCAAAATGGGGTTTTCCAGCTTGAGCTGACGACGGCAGAAAATACCCAAAAGCACCAGGCCGGCAACAATAAGCGCCACGTCAAGCGCAATGTTGCGAGCAGAAGTGATAGACGAAATGCCATACAACAGGCTCACCATGCCTACGCCCAGAAGCGTAACGGAAGGTGCATCGAAGCTCGACTTCTCGAAGCCTTGGAAATTCTTCAGCTTGAATGCCGCCGCAATAAGCACAACCACGCACAGCGCCGCTACAACGAAGAACAGCTCGCGCCAACCCAACGAATCAACAATGAAGCCGGAAAGCGTAGGGCCGATTGCGGGCGCAAATCCAATTGCCAGCCCGATAAGACCCATGGCGCTGCCGCGCTTCTCGCGGGGAATGGTGAGCAATATCAGTGTGAACGACATAGGCATGATGATGCCGGTGGCAAACGCCATCATCACGCGCGCGGCCAGAATTACGTAGAAATTCGGCGCAAGACCAGCAACGATGCTGGAAATGCAGAACCACCCGATGCTGCCCATGAACAGCTGGCGCGTGGAGAAGCGCCCCACGAAAAACGCGTTCAGCGGAATGACGCACGCCTCGACGAGCGCGTACGAGCTGGTAAGCCATTGCACGGTGGTGGCGGAAACGCCGGTGTCCGCCATAATGGATGGCAACGCGGGAGAAAGAAGCGTTGCGTTCAGGATGACCAGTATCGTGCCCATAAGAAGCACCGCGATCATCGTCTTTTGCTGTTTTTCCAAATCAAGAGCCATAAATACCTCGTTTCAAATGCGCATCTCTATGTGATTGCTATTGGTATGGTTATTGTTTTTTCGAAGGGAAAAAACTGCGAAAGAGTTCGCGAAAGTTAGTTGACCAGGCCGTCTTGCCCGACGGTCAAACCCTGCTAGTTTAGGGATTGTCTCGGTTTTGTGTAAGGAATTTCTCGCGAAGATTCGGAAAGCTCCATAAATAGCGGGGTTGCTCTGCCGCAAGCGGCGCTTGACGGCGGTAAGCGGCTGATGGGGAAGGGGCTGCTGGCGAAAGGGCTAAATGCGAAGCGCAAGGGCGCGAAGGGCATTCACCTCACGACTCCGCTTGGATAATGCTTCCTCTCACTTGCGGCTCGCTCAACTTATCCAAAGCGTCGCAGTTCGGCTCAGCCCTTCGCATCCGCGCGCTCCCGTCTTGCGCCTGCCAGCTTCGGCTTAACTCTCGGCGTCGGCCCCTTCGCCTTCCCCTTGCGTGTCGTCTGCTGTGAAAGAATTCTGCCCCTAGGCGTCATCACGTCTGCGCTTGCGTCAAGAAGCGGTATCATGCAAAAGTATATCTATGTGCCGTTTTTCGGCATCGGCAAAACACAAGAAGCGTTTGGAAGTATTGGCGAAGCGTGCGCGCGTTTGCGCACAGCGGAAGACGTGCGCATTGGCGCACATTCGAAGGGTGGATTTCATGGTTCAGCGCGTCTACGTTGAAAAGAAGCCGGGCTTTGATGTTGAATCGCAGCATCTTGCCAGCGAGCTGCGTGACATCTTAGGCATTGCGGGTCTGGAAAAGGTTCGCATCATCAATCGCTACGATGCGGAGGGGCTGACCGAAGAGCTGTTCGCCCAGTGCGTGCCCACCGTGTTCAGCGAGCCTCAGTCCGACACGGTGTCGTTCGAGCTTCCGCAGGTCGAAGGCGCCCAGGGTGCGCTGTTCGCCGTTGAGGCGCTGCCAGGTCAGTTCGATCAGCGTGCCGATAGCGCAAGCGAGTGCATCCAGCTTATCAGTCAGGGTGAGCGTCCGCTGGTGCGCAATGCGAAAGTGTACGTGCTGGAAGGTGCGCTTTCCGAGCAGGATATCGAAGCCGTGAAGCATTACGTTATCAATCCTGTTGAGAGCCGCAAGGCATCGCTTGATCTGCCCGCTACGCTGGCCATGACGTTTGCCGAGCCCGCGCCCGTTGAAGTGGTAGAGGGCTTTACTGACCTGACCGAAGAGCAGCTGGCGGCGTTCATCAAAGAGCGCGGTTTAGCCATGGATCTGGCTGACATCGTGTTCTTCCAGAAGCATTTCCGCGAGGTTGAGAAGCGCAATCCCACTATTACTGAAGTCAAGGTTGTTGACACGTACTGGTCCGACCACTGCCGCCACACTACGTTTGGCACCGAACTCACGAACCCCGTGATCGATGATGCTGCTGTGGCTGCTGCCTTCGAGAAATACCTTGCCATGCGCCACGAGCTGGGCCGCGATGAGAAGCCCGTTTGCCTTATGGACATGGGAACCATTGGCGCGAAGTATCTGAAGGCGAAGGGCATCCTGAAGAATCTGGACGAGTCCGAAGAAATCAACGCCTGCACGGTGAAGATCAAGTGCGACGTGAACGGGGAAGAACAGGATTGGCTGTATCTTTTCAAGAACGAGACGCACAATCATCCTACCGAAATTGAGCCGTTCGGCGGCGCGGCAACGTGCGTGGGTGGCGCTATTCGCGACCCACTTTCGGGCCGCAGCTACGTGTACCAGGCCATGCGTTTGACCGGTTGCGCCGATCCGCTGGTGCCGGTTTCCGAGACCATCTCCGGCAAGCTGCCGCAGCGTAAGCTGGCAACCACGGCGGCTGCGGGCTATTCGAGCTACGGTAACCAGATTGGCTTGGCAACGGGCCAGGTCAGCGAAGTGTATCATCCCGGCTACGCGGCAAAGCACATGGAAGTGGGCGCCGTTGTGGGTGCCACGCCGGCTGACCACGTTCGTCGCGAGACGCCTGCTCCCACGGATGTCATTGTCCTTTTGGGCGGTCGCACGGGTCGCGACGGCATCGGCGGCGCCACGGGTTCCTCGAAGGCGCACGATGCGAGCTCCATTGAGACGTGCGGCGCCGAGGTCCAGAAGGGCAACGCGCCTGTTGAACGTAAGATTCAGCGTTTGTTCCGTCGTGGCGATGCATGCCGCATGATCAAGCGCTGCAACGACTTTGGCGCGGGCGGCGTTTCCGTTGCCGTGGGCGAGCTGGCCGACGGCCTGCAGATCGATCTGAATCGCGTGACGAAGAAATACGACGGCCTGGATGGCACGGAGCTGGCCATTTCCGAGAGCCAAGAGCGCATGGCGGTGGCGCTTGCCGCCGAAGACGTGGACGCGTTCATTGCGCTTGCGCACGAGGAAAACCTGGAAGCCACGCCGATTGCCGTTGTTACGCAGGAGCCGCGCGTGCGTATGACCTGGAACAACGATACGATTGTCGATCTTTCCCGCGCGTTCTTGAACAGCAACGGCGCACCGAAGAGCATGGATGTTCACGTGCAGCAGGGCGGCGCATACGCTCCCGCGTGGGCCGCTACGGAAGGCGCCTCGCTTGAAGAGCGCCTGGCGGGCGTTCTGACCGACATCAACGTGGCGTCCAATAAGGGCCTTTCCGAGCGCTTCGACAGCACGATCGGTGCGGCCACGGTGCTTATGCCGTTTGGCGGCAAAACGCAGCTCACGCCGAACATGGCTATGGTGGCAAAGCTTCCCGTTGATGGCGAGACCACCACGTGCAGCGGTATGAGCTGGGGTTATAACCCGTATCTGTCCGAGAGCAACCAATTTGTGGGTGCCTACATTGCTGTTGTGGAAAGCATTTCGAAGCTTATTGCGGCGGGCTTCTCGCGCAAGGACGCGTACTTCACGTTCCAGGAATATTTCGGCAGCCTGCGCGAAGATCCTGCGCGTTGGGGCAAGCCCACGGCGTCGCTTCTGGGCTCGCTTATGGCACAGGTTGACCTGGGCGTTGGCTCCATTGGCGGCAAGGACTCCATGTCTGGCAGTTTTGAGAACTTGGATGTACCGCCTACGCTTATCAGTTTCGCCACGGCCTGCGGAAACGTGGACCGCATTGTGTCCTCCGAGTTCAAGGCTGCAGGAAACCGTGTGGTGCTGATTGCGCCGGCGTACCAGGAAGATGGCGTTATGCCGCAGGTCCAGGGCATGCTCGATGCGCTTGGCGCCGTGGAAGCCCTTACGGCTTCTCATGACGCGCTGGCCGTGTCCACGGCAGGCTATGGCTGCCTGGCGGAAGCCCTGTTCAAGATGTGCGTTGGCAACCAACTGGGCGTTGCGCTTGCAGACGATTTCGCGGCTGACAAGCTGTTTGTTCCCGCGTATGGCAGCTTCCTGGTAGAGCTGGCATCGGGCACTGCTCTGCCT
>CAKTYF010000058.1 GCA_934631995.1 uncultured Eggerthellaceae bacterium | reverse complement strand
GTTTAGGCCGCCAATGAAGCTGCTGCAGGAATAGAAGAACCATTTGAAGGGTCGTTCGTAAGGGCGGCCCTTCGTTGTTCCTCTAGGCTTATGAGTCTGTCGAGCGAGCCGTCCTCTTCAGCATTAATTCGCACATTATGCTCCACTGTGTAGCAGTTCCTTTTCTGTGACGGAATCGTACTGCCTTCGAACAGCGCGGCGGCGCAAAAAAGTACAAAAATATGTGAATGACGTTGAGTTTTACCCATTGCAAGCATCCGCTGATAAAATATTAGACTTGATTGAAACAGCAATAAAGCTGATATTTCAAATATAAATAAACTTTCCCCTGATGGGGGCGTTAAGGAGCTTGCATGGCGTTTGGAAGAAAACGCAGAGAGCAGGAAGCCGATTATCTTGGCAGCCAGCTTTCCGCCCATACCGACGATCCCATGAGTCGTTATTCGCGCAATTCGGAAGTGTATGCGCGTAAAAAAGAGGAAATTCTGGAGTCATATTCCCGCGACAACACGCAGAACTACTCCCACAAGCGTGCGAAAAAAGGTACGCGCGGCAAAAAAGTTGCCCTGGCTATCCTTTCCGTGTTCGTGGTTGCCCTTCTTGGCGTGGGCGCTTACGCCTTCGTGTTTTTCAACGAAGTCAACAGCGACTTGGGCGGCAACCATACTTCGGAAGAAGAGATGGAAATCCAAGAAGCGCTTGCAAAGGGCAATAGCTTCAACGAGGTATTTTACGTGCTGCTGTTAGGTTCGGACTCGCGTGATGCCGATGACTTCACGGGTTCTCGATCCGACACGAACATTTTGACGCGTGTTGACCCGGTGAATAAAGTGGTGACCATGGTGTCCATTCCGCGTGACACGAAGATCGAGCTCAGCGGGTATGGAACGCAGAAGTTCAACGCGGCGCGTTCGTACGGCGGCGTTGCGGGAGCAATTCGTGAGGCTTCCAAGCTGTGTGGCGTTGAGATTTCGCACTACGTGGAAATCGGCTTCGATGGTGTAATGGACCTGGTTGATTCTATTGGCGGCGTGGAAGTTGATGTTCCGTACTACATCAACGACGCCGATGCCTGGGTTGAAATTCAGCCGGGTTATCAGACGCTGAGCGGTTGGGATGCGTTGGGTTTTGCCCGCAGCCGTGCTTATGCCGATGGCGACTTCACGCGTACTTCGAACCAGCGCCTTTTGATTAAGGCAGTGGTGGACAAGGTGCTCGCGCTTGATCCGGCCGCTATGCAACAGGCCATCCGTTCTGGCGCGAAGTGCGTTGATACTGATATGTCGCTTATGGACATCCTGGGTTTGGCCATGTCGTTCAAGGACGGCTTTACCATGTATTCCGCGATGGTGCCTTCTACCACGGCGTACATCGACGGTGTTTCCTACGTTATTTGCGACACTCAAGGTCTGGCTGAAATGATGAAGATTGTGGAAGCCGGCGGCGATCCTAGCACGTTGCAGACCACTTCGGGCTCGGTGACGGGAAGCTCTCTGGGATAGCAGGAGCGCAGCGGCGAGCGCCGGTTGTTCGAGTGGGTGGCGATGCAAGCAGTGCGGCGTCATCACAAGCAGTACCACGCAACCACAAACGGCGTTTGTGGCTTTGACGTGCGCTTCGCCGATTCCTTCTTGCGCTGGTAGTATCAAGCGAGTAAGATTTATGGGCTAATGTATGCCATGGTCTTGCTCGCTTTTTTAATGCGTGAACGGTTGGTGTCGGTAGCGCAACGCGAATGGCAAGCGCGCGCGAGCCAGCTGGCAGCGTGTCTGGCCCTGCGGCATACATTTCACATCTACAGGAAAAAGGAAAGGAACGTACTTGAAGGTTCGAAAACAGAAACCTCACAGTATGTAATCCTTCGGCTTCCTTCTTTTGGCAGCCGAAGAACGTCGGCTGTGTCACGTCTATGCATATGAGCGAAATCGCGTCTGACGGCGCGCTTCGTTGTGGTGTGCCGTGTCGTGCCAAGTAAAGGGGAAGCTCAATGCTTTATCTCTCTCAAATTAAAGGAAAGCCGGTAGTTGACTCCGAAGGGGAGCGTATCGGTGTTATTTCTGACCTGGCCATTCAAACGGGCGAGGTGTTTCCGCGCGTTACGAGCCTGGCGTTTCAAGGGCCGGGCCGTGTGCCGTTTATGATTTCGTGGCGCAAGTATGTGGATCAATTCGACGAGGAAGGCATCAAGCTTTCCGTTGAAAGCCACGACATTCGTTTCAGCTACTTGCAGCCCGATGAAGTGCTGCTGGCGCGTGACTTGATGGATCGTCAGATTGTTGATACGCAGGGCATGAAAGTCGTGCGCGTAAACGACTTGAAGCTTTCCGAATCGGGCAGCCAGCTGCGTCTTCTTGGCGCTGAAGTGGGTGTTCGCGGTATCTTGCGCGGGCTTCATCCGTTGCTTGAGCGTGCAGTGGTGTCGGCGGCAAAGGCTATGAAGCATCCCATTGACGAGCAGATTATTGCTTGGAATTATATGGACCTTTTGGACCGCGACTTGTCTGAAGTGCAGCTTTCTGTAACGCACAAGCGCTTGGACGAGCTGCATCCGGCCGACGTGGCAGACATTTTGGAGCAGCTTGACCCGCAGCAGCGTGCGAACGTGTTCAAGCATTTGGACATGAACCAGGCTTCGGAAGCAATCTCCGAAATGGAAGACGAATATCAGGCGGAATTCATCGACGATCTGCCCGATGCTCAGGCATCTGTTATGCTGGCGAAAATGGACCCCGATGAAGCAGCCGACATTGTACGTGACTTGTCATACGAGAAAGCTGAAACGCTATTGCGCCTGATGGGCGTGGAGGAAGCAGCGGAGATTCGCGGGCTTTTGGGCTTCAAGGACGGTACGGCTGGCGGCATGATGACCACGCAGTTCGTGCAAGTGCACGAGGAAGACACCGTGCACGATACCATTGAGCTGCTGCGTGCCCTTCCCGAGGATCATCCGTCCATTCATCACGTGTACGTGTGCGATGAGTACGATAAGTTAGTTGGCGTGGCATCGTTGCGTACGCTGGTGCTTGCTCCGGAGTCGAAGCACATGCACGATGTCATGTTTGACGAGGTTATTTCGATTACGCCTGACACAACCGAAGACGATGTGGTTGAGACCATCTTCAAATATAACTTGCCCGCGCTGCCTGTTGTGGACGAAGATGGGTCCATTTTGGGCATTGTTACCACCGATGACGCGTGGGATGCTGTTGAAGATGACGCCATTGAAAAGAAGTTCAAACCGATTGTTGTGGTGGGAATTGTGCTGGGCGTGCTGGCGTTTATAGCAATCTACACCGTTATCCTTTTGCAACTGCTGCACTACCCCTGGAGCTAAATCATGGTTATGAAGGAAGAAGAGCTCATTGAGCTGGCAACTTCCACAGGGGATGAGCCAGCGCAGAGCGAGGAAAAAGGCAAGCTGCCGAAAAAGTCAAAGCTCATGGTGATTTTGGCGGCTATGGGGCCGGGCGTTATCACGGCTATGGCGGGCAACGATGCTGGCGGTATTGCAACGTATTCCCAGGTTGGCGCGCTGTTTGGGTATAAAACGCTGTGGGCGCTTCCCATTATGTGCATCCTTTTGGTGGTTGTCCAGCTTACGGCAAGCCGCATGGGCGCGGTTACTGGCAAGGGTTACGCTGCGCTGATTCGCGAGCGTTTTGGTATTCGACTGACCGCTCTTGCTATGGTTGCGTTGCTTATTGGCAACGTGGCAACGATTATTTCGCAGTTCGCGGGCATTGCGGGCGGCATGGAGATGTTCGGCGTTTCCAAGTATGTGACCGTTCCGATTGCGGCACTGGTGGTGTGGCTGCTGGTTGTGGGCGGAAATTACAAGCGCGTCGAGCGCATCTTTTTAGCTATTTCGCTGGTATTCATTACGTATGTGATTGCGGCTGTTATGGCGCAGCCCGATTGGGGACAGGCTTTGACCTGCACGTTTACGCCCGTAATCATGAATGACACGAATTATATTTCGTTGATGATTGCTATGGTTGGTACCACGATTGCGCCGTGGATGATCTTTAACATGCAAAGCAACATTGTGGAAAAAGGCATGAGCGTAGATGATGCGCTGCCCATGCGCGTCGATGCGATTTCGGGAACGGTGGCGGCGTGCCTGGTGGCGTGGTTTATTGTGGTAACCACGGGTGCCGTTTTGTATCCCGAAGGCGTGTCGATTGAAAGCGCTGCCGATGCCGCGCGCGCTTTGGAGCCGTTTGCGGGTCCCTATGCGCAAATGTTGTTCGCCGTTGGTCTGATTGGCGCGTCGTTTTTGGCGGCATGCGTTTTACCGCTGACCACGGCTTTCGTTATCTGCGAAGCGTTCGGTTGGGAAGCGGGCGTTGACTTCACTTGGAAAGAAGCCCCCATGTTCAAGGGCATCTTGACGTTCGTGATCATATTCTCTGCGCTTATTGTTTTGATTCCGAATATCAATCTGATGTCCATTATGCTGTTCTCCCAGTTCGTTTGCGGTGTTATTCTGCCGGTACTGCTGGTGTTCATGGCGCTTATCAGCTCCGATAAACGCATTATGGGAAAGTATGTTTCGGGTCGCATTTTCCGCGTGCTTATCTGGGCGACTGTTGTGGTGGTAACGCTGCTTACGGTGGCGCTCTTGGTTATGCAGGTGTTGGGGCTCGGATAGCGTTTGGGGTCGTTGGTTGCGGGGTGAGCAGCTGGCTGGCTCGCGCATGGGGGTCGCCTGCGCCGATGCAGCCAGTTGGAACTCGGGTAACGTTTAAGGGCGAGAGGATTTTGCGATGGTTGCGATTGATGATGCAGACATTTCTCGGGGAAAAGCCGCTTTGCGTAAGAGCGTTATTGCTCGTCGCAACGAAATGAATCCTGCTGTTCGTGCCGAGAAAAGCGCCGCTATTTGCCGCGAAGTTATAGAGCAGCTGGAAACGACTTTTGGGCAGGCGGGGTGTGCGTCGGAAAAACAGCCAATAGTCGGCCTCTTTTCTGCGCTTGGTAGCGAAGTTGACCTGCGCGATGTTGTTCGCCATGCGCAACATGTGGGTTGGCGTATTGCCCTTCCCGTGATGGTTTTGCAAGAAGAAGCTCCTGGTTACACCATGCTTTTCGTGGATGTTGATTATAAGACGGCTCTTTTGCGCCAAGAGGCATTCCTTGCGAAGCCTGCCAAGAATCTTGATCCGAACGACTTTGATTTCGAGCGTTTTCCTCTTGTTTCCCCTGATGAGCTGGACGCTTTGGTAATGCCGCTCGTTGCTTTTGACAACGATGGCGGTCGTCTGGGCTACGGCGGGGGGAATTACGACCGCTATTTGCCGCAACTGCGTGAAGATTGCTGGGTGTCGGGCGTTGCTTTCGACGAGCAGTGCGTCCCGCGTGTTCCTCGCGCGGACTTTGATCTGGCAATTCCCCAGGTCATTCACGCGTAGCTGTTGGATTTCGATTCTGCAGCTTGATGGCGACAGTTGGCGGTCGCAACTCGGCGCCCGCCGCTTTCCGTGTGGTTCGTTTAGAGCGACAGCAGCTGATCGAATTGCGAAATCAGGGCATCGGGGTTGGTTTCGCCAATGTTCCCGTTCGTGCCGTATCCGTATTCAACCGCTACCGCGAACGCGCCCGTTGCTTGCGCCACGCGGACATCGCCTGCGGAGTCTCCCACGTAAGCGGTTTCGTGCGCCGCAACACCCAGTTCTTTCATGGTGTTCAGCAGGCCTTGCGGGTTAGGTTTGCGCGGATAATCAGGGCTTTCTCCATGAACGGCATCGAAGATTCCCGAAAAAAAATGATTGATGGTCATCTTGGCGTCTTCATCGCGCTTGTTTGAGAGCACCGCTAGCTTTGCGCCTTGGGCTTTCAGCGCTGTCAGTGTTTCTTTGACGTGCGGATAGAGCTTGGTGTGTTCCAGGCCGTGTGCCGCAAACGTTTCGTACCAGGTGCGATAGACTTCCTTTCCTTTTTCTGCGGGCAGCTCTTGTCCCAGTTCTTCCTGCAAAAGCACTACGATGCCGCCGCGTTGAAAGCAGTCCAGTATTTCCTGGCGCGTGTAAGTGCGCTTGCTTCCCATTTGGGCTAATGTCGTGTTGGTCACGGCAACAAAATCATCCATGGTGTCAAGCAGCGTGCCGTCTAGGTCGAAAACATATGCGTCAAATCGCGGTGACATGAAGTGCCTTTCTTTCTAATTTCGCGCAAGAGTAAAACGTCATGGTACAATAACAAAGTTCGCTTTCGCGAGCAAGTTGCCTCCGTAGCTCAGGGGATAGAGCGTCGGTTTCCTAAACCGTGCGTCGGATGTTCGAATCATCTCGGGGGCACCATGAAAAAGCCAGGTCAGAGCGTTATTCGCCCTGACCTGTTATTTTCTCCCAAGGATAGAAAAACGCTAGAAAACACTACAAAACACTAGGACTTCGCATCAGTTCGCATCAGTTTCGTGCATAGAAAAGCGGACAGGCTCGAAAGCCTGCCCGCCCCTTAAACATATGCGCGCTAAACGCGCTCCACAACCATCATGGCGTGGGCGATGTTGGTTGCATTGGCGCTGCGAATCGAAAGCGTCGCAGTGCCGCTTTGCGCATGCCTCACGTCGAAGATCCACTCGATGCAGAGGTTCGATGCGTCGCCCTCGGCGGCAGCGGCCTGCGCGGCGTAAGCCCCAGCGACCGGGACTTCTCCCTCATAGAGCTGCACGGCTTCCGTGCCAGCAGCTGCCGCGCTCGTGGTGATGCTCGCCGACAGCCTATATGTCCCGGGCTGTCTCAGCGACAGCGCGCCGCCCGAGTACGACATGCCGCACGGCAAGACCTGCGCGTTGAAGGGCACCGCCCCTCCCGCAGCGACGGCAGCAGGCGCGCCTGAATAGCTCAGCCTTCCTACTCTTCCCATAGCGGCTCCCTAGAACTGCGTCCCGCCGCAGAACTGCGGGAACGAGGGAACGACGTTGTAGCCGTATGGGTTAATGCGCGGGATTCCGCAGAACATCTGCTGTGTCTTCAGCTCAGACACCTGCGCCTGCAGGGCGTCAACCTTGTTCTGTTGGATGGTGTCGATGACCCGTTGCGCCTGCGCTGTCACGTTGGCGTTCACGGCAGCCGTGTTCATCGCGCCGTTGTAGTTAACCTCGCCGATCGCCTGCTTCGTATCGCAGCAGCATTGCGCGAGCTTAGCTCCCACATCGCCGATGCGCAGCGCGTTGTCGTACTTGGCCTCCTGCACCTGCGTGCCCACCGCGCCAACACTGTTGTTGAGCGCAAACGTAGCATCCGCGATTCCGTTGCCGATGCGGTCAATCTTGCTGTCAAGCCCTTGGAATTGCTGACCGAACAAGATCTCCTGCTGACTGGCGGCGGTGGCGTACTGCCCGTAGTCCCTGCCGCCTCCCGTGAGGCCGCCACCTCCCGTGAAGATGCTGGCGATGATGAGCAAGGCGATAAGCCCCGTCCATCCGCCGAACCCGCCCTCTGTGCCGGTCATAGCCGCCACGTCTGCGGGTGACAATCCGTTTTCCATGGTTCTCCTCCTCTCTGAGGTAATTTCTCGTTGTATCTCTTAGCCTGCCATGGCTTTAGGCTGCTACTTCAGACCCAGGCTCTTCGCTATCTGCGCGGCTTGGGAGAAAACTTCCTCGACCTGGCTTGCCGACAGGTTCGCCCGATTTATCGCATCCTGCAGCATCTGTCCTTGCTTAGCCTCTGGAACCATCTCGCGGGCTCGGCGGAGCTGGTCTATCCCCAGCGCCTGCGCGCCCTGTCTCTTGAATAAGCTGCTCAAGGCTCTCCCTCCATTCGTCGAAGTCCTTTCTAGTAACGTACTCCGTCTCTTCCTCGCGTGCGGGCGCGAAATCGTACGCCTGCACGGACTTCGCCCCGACCGCATCGGTCTCGACGGTGTAGAAGCGTTCCATGCGCTTGTCGAAGTAAACGCGCCGCTGATTGGGTGGTATCTGAAGAAGAGGAATTGAGTCGCGCCCGTCTATCTCCACGAACGCGGGCTCGGGTTGCTGGTAGGGCTGGTATGGCTGGTACGCCTGCTGGAACTGGTACGGGTTGAACATGGTTGCCCCCTTGGAAATCTCCTGATGCCGTGATTGTCCCGCGAATGAGGTTACTGTGGGTTACGGGGGCGGTTACGATTAGGTCACGAGCCTGTATCCGAAGCCGCGAACGGTCTCCACGCGCCCTGCGCCTATCTTGTCACGCAGCGCCTTGACGCGCACCTTAAGCGCGTCGTCGGTTGCAAACGAGCAATCGCCCCACGCGGCGCGGATTATGTCGCGCTTGCTTACGGCCGAGCCTCCCGCCCGAGCTAGCACCATGAGTATGTCGTACTCCGTGGGCGAGAGCGCCACTGGCTCGCCGTCGATTAGCACCGATCGCGTCGCCTCGTCGAGCCATTCAATGCGGCACGGGGTGTCCGAGCACCGGCGCATGACCGCTCTCACACGGCTCGCCAGCTCAAGCATGCCGTACGGCCTTGGCAGGTAGTCGTCTGCCCCCGCGTCGAATCCCGCCACGGCCTTCGCCTCGTTTCTTTCGGGTGATATGAAAATGATAGCGGCTTTTGAAAAACGCCTGATAGTGCGGCACAGCTCGATGCCGCCCGCCTCGATGTCAATGATGTATAGGGAATACTTGCGCCGCCTCGTCAGCGCAAGCGCCTCTTTGGGCGTCGTCGCCGAATCGACGGACATCGCGCCCCCGAGCATCCTAGCTATCTTTCCTGATTCCTCTTCTTCCCCGCACAAAACCAACGCCCTCATGCGCCCTCCTATCGCCGCAGACCGTCTCGACTTTAGGCGGCGAAGGAACGCAGCGAATCTGCATGCAGGTGCGCTTACGGCATCTGTGTACGTGGTTTGTGAGTGAATGATGTGTCTCGTATGCTCCCATGGCAAGATGTTAGCACCTGCCTGATAGGAGCTGTTTTGAACGTAACCGAAAAATAACCGAACGTTTACCATTGCGTCCTATAAGAAGGCAACCGAGACGCGCTAGTCTGCCCTTACTCTTCCCTTACTCTGCCCTTTAGAACGGAGTAACAACGGACTAACCTAATCTAACGACTAGACTAACCTAGTCCAATAATTAGTCCAAAACGAAAAAAACTCCCCCGCTGAAGCGGGGGAGCCGACCATGCGCTATCGCGATTCGCGCATGGAACCTTTAACGCGTCACGTTAGAACCGCCGAGAATCCCATGGAAACCCTCAGCGTAAGACCGTAGCGCAACGTCTTGCGAAGACCGGCAAGTGCGCATCGTAAAGAGGCCTAACCGGTATACATGCGTAGTCAGGAGGAACCGTTGGGTAACCGAGCTTGTACGCACCGCTCCGTTTTTCGCCACTCTATGGCAGGCCGATTCTCCCTCCCTCAGCCGCAGCATCGGGTGCGATTATACTGCGATTATACCAAAAACTCCCCCCCGCCCGAAGGCAGGGATCTTCGTTAGTTTCGGTTCTTCTTGCTCGGATTCGGCCAAGGGGTGTACATCCCGTCAACATGAATACCTAAATCCGGTCTGAAGGGATGCCACATAGGGTCGAGTATGAAATCGACGCCGTTCCGCCTGGCGAACTTCGCAGCTGGAACGAAGTCACTATCCCCTGTAATCAAAACTATTTGGTCGGCATATTTGTTCATAGTTATGAGCGCCACGTCAAGGCCGATCCTCACGTCAACGCCCTTTTGCTGGACATCGAACACGAAATCATCATCGGTGAGCGTATCGAGCGTCCTTTTGCCGCGAACGATATCCTTGGAAACGGATGCTTTGAGAACGAATTCACCACTAGTCTCCAAAGCCTGCCCCTTGCGTATGGCGAGCTTCCTCTTGCCCGCGAGCTCCTTGAAAAAGTCCATCTTCCATGCGTACTCGTCGGTTTTCGATTGGTCGAACGTCCTGTCATGAAGCGGATGATAGGCTTTGCGGTTGACGGGGTCGCAATCATAGTAAAATATTCGATAAAGCTCGGCATTTTCGTGCTTCACATGGGCTGCGCAGTACTTCACCAACTCGTTAGCCCTGCTTTTCGGAGATTTGAACCCCCTGAGGCTCTTGGCTCTTTTAAGGTAGAACCCTCCATCGACGAGCACGGCCATCCGATGCATTTGCAGCTCCCTCTATTCGGCACGAAAATCCCCCTAGGCTCGGCACATCCAGATGTTAGGAGTACGTACTGCTAGGGGGTAGCGGAGACGGAGGACGAAGATTTGAAGTATCTTTTCTCTGTCTGCAACGATTTTAACCACAAACCCACGCAAAACTCAATAGGACTCCGCGAAATCGATACATCTCGCGGTCGCAGTCCTCACTAGCGCACCCTGCTACCGCGACTTCGATGATAGACATATCAGCCCCTATTCTGTCATGCGTTTGGCTTGCTCGTTGCAGACCGCCTTGGCCAATGCGGTGTAATCCACGGTGCCGCCGCCGATGGAGAGCGATTCCACCTTCTCTGACAGCTCGCGCACCTGGTCTGCCAGCGAGCCGACCGCGCTCAAGGCCTGCTCCGCGTTGCGCTCAGCCCAGTAGATGCAGTTGCCCACGGTGGCGTAGGTGGTGCCGTCCATGATGTATCCGTCGGTGATTCGGTCGTTCATATCCATGTCGGGTTCTCCTTCCCCTGTGATGTAATCGTGCAGTTCCTCCCACGCCTCTTCGTCGATGTAGGGGCGGGGGCAGTTCTTGTGCGGGTCTAGCGTGTTCCCGCCGAAGCAGTCAACGACGTCGTAGTGTCGTATAACGTGGTCCGCATCGATGCCGTAGCGCTCCATGATGTCGCCCACCAGCTCGCGCAGAAGCTCGCGCTCGGTGTCGGTGAAGCACGGCTCGTCAGACCCGCAGGCGACCTCGATGCTGATTGCGTGGGTATTCGCCTCGTAGTTGCCGTTCGTCCACGCGCCGCGCCCCTCGGGCGTGGAGGCGTAGATGCCGTCGTCGCCCAGGAAGTAGTGCGTGCCGCACTGGACGTTGCCGCCGTTGCGGTAGTAGTACTGGGCGTTCGCCTCGGCGGTCACGCCCCACGCGCCAGCGGTGTAATGCACCACGATCCACGAGGGCGAGTTCCACTCATACGACCCGTTGAAGGTCTCCCACGTGCGGTTGATGTCCATTACTGCTCCTTGCGCGGCTCTGTGTAGCCCAAGGCCTGCTGGGAGTCGCCGAAGCCGTCCGTGGTCATGTCCACGGGGATTCCGATGATCACCAGTAATGCGAAGATAGCGTTGATGATAGCTGCCAGCTGCTGATTCAGCACCACGAAGTCGAAGTCATAGCCGAATGGCGCGGCGATTACCTGCACCACCAGCAGGATTGCTGGGATAAGTGCAAGCCAAAACATCTTGTTCTTCACGCGTACTTTCCAATTGATAGCCATTTTTCTCCTACCTTTCTACCAAATGTCGTTGCAGGTCCTCCTTGGCCTGCTTCATCTGCTCGAGATTATTCCCGTCGATGCCGTGGTCGAGCAGCGCCAATAGAGCCATCTGCGTCACGCGGTTGCCGTTCTCGATTTCGTCCAAGCGGCTCTTGTCGTTGCGGAACAGCTTGTCGTGCCGCGCCACGGTCTCCTCGAGGCGCGATATGCGCTCCTCGCGCTCCGTCTCGGGCTGCTTGGCCTTCTTGAGCCACGCGCCCAATGCCGCGCCCGCGCCCGAGATGGTGGCCACCGCCACGCAAGCCCCGAGGAACCACGTCCACAGCTCGCTGGG
>CAKTYF010000057.1 GCA_934631995.1 uncultured Eggerthellaceae bacterium | reverse complement strand
GATGATGACCTGCGCCAACGCGCCCGAGAACCAAGCGACCATGGCGGCCGTGCCCACTAGGAAGCCAACCGAGAGCATCATGGGGCTCAGGTAAACGCCGAAGATGACGCCGGGGATAGTGATGTTGCCCAGAACCATAGCGGGAATGGCGCCCAAAACGTCGCGCAGAGCTGCGAAAACACCCGCAAAGCCCATGGCACCGAACAGCTGCGCGCCCACTTTGCCGCCGCTATTGCCTGCGTACAGCGTCTCGGCGGCAGCTTGGCCCATGGGGAATTCCAACTCTTCTTCCTCGATAAAGCGACGACGCAACAGACCGCACGCCACCAGACCCAGCAGTACGCCTGCGAGCGCGATGAGGATCATCTGCGTCAGCGAGACATCGCCTGCGCCCAGCATCCAAATGCCCGGGATGGTAAAAGCCAAACCGCCGGCAACCATAGCGCCAGCAGACATAATGGTGTGGGTAACGTTTGCTTCGTTCAGCGAGCGCGATTTCAGTGCGCGCAGGAAGAACAGCGAGATAAGAGCCGCAAAAACAATCGGCCAGGGGAGAGCGCCCATTTTCAGAGCGGTGTACAGAGATGCGGCAGTAATCACTACGCAGCCAATGCATCCAATGATGACGCTGCGAAGGGTGAGTTGCCCTTTGGTGCTTTCCATATTTCTTTTTCCTTCTTTCCGTATATCCGCTTCCCCTTTTGGGAAGTCGGGTTACGCCGCGTAGTATACAATAGAAGGACACGCTTGGCTGCGTGAATGTTGGATATTCATGGATGTGTGACCATCGGACGGTGCTGGTAATGAGCGAAGAAAACAAGGAAAAGTGCCTGCTTGCAGTGCAATTGGGGAATGCGGAAACAAGTTGCGGCGTGTTTTTGCGCGGGCAGCTGGTGGCGCATTGGACCACGGCCACGCGCGTGAGGGCAACATCCGATGACTTGGAAGCAGAGCTGCGCATGTTCCTTGCGGCAAAGGACGCGCCCGCTCCGAATCAGGCCATTTTATGCTCGATTGTGCCTTTAGCCGCCGATGCGTGGGAAGCTGCGTTGGGAGCGGTATGCGGATGCCGCGTGCTCTCGGTAGGACCGGGTTTGAAGACGGGGTTGTCCTTGAAATACAAAGACCCAGCTCAGGTTGGTGCCGATCGCGTCGTGTGCGCTGTTGCGGCGAAGCATTTGTATGGTGCGGGCGTTATTGTGGTGGATTTCAACCACTCTGCTACGGCGTTTTCCGTGATTGACCAAAAGGGCGCGTTTGCCGGCGGCGTTATTGCGCCGGGTTTGGCGGTTTCCCTGAATGCGCTGGCGTCGTCGGCCGCGCAGCTGGTGCCACCCACGCTGCGCGTTCCCGACCAAGTGCTTGGGCGCAGCACGGCCGATGCCATTGTGACGGGTGTTGTGTTAGGCGAAGTCTTCCGCGCCGATGGTTTCGTTGAGGCCCTTTGGAGTGAGCTCGGCGAAAAGACGCAGCTTGTGGCAACGGGGCGTTTTGCATCGCTGGTGGTGCCACGTTCGGCTTATGATTTTGCGGTTGAGCCGTATCTGGCGCTTTTGGGCTTACATCGTTTGTGGGAATTGAACGGAAAGTAGGCTGCGGGCGCATTGCTGGAAAAGAAAGTGGGTTCAAGGCGAAGTGCCTTCAACCCACTCGTTTGTTTTCGAAGCCGTTTGAACTCCGGAAGATGCTCGGCTGTTGCTGCACACGCTCAGTTTGTGCGAACTCCCGGCTATTCGCTCTTCTTGGCGGAAGGCAGATCGAATGCTGCGCTGGCGCTGTAGCATGCGGTGCGAATTGCCTGCTCCATAACGTCGGCAGCGAGCGAGCCGATGATGTCAAGCGGTGCTTCCACGGAGCCAACGGAAATGCCGTAGATGGAGTCGCCATCCATGCTGGTGTGCACGGGGCGAATAGCACGCGCATAGCCATCATGCGCCATGCCAGCCAGCTTGCAAAGCTGGGATTTCGTAAGTTTTGCGTTCGTAACAATGGCGCCGATGGTGGTGTTCGTTGCCATGCCAGGGTTCGTTGCATCGCCTTCTTGTGCGCTGCCGCTGCCGCCGTCTGCGGTGCTGGGTGCGGCAAGTTTATGCGCTTCCTTCGGAGCTTCCAGTGCGGCGTACATAAGCTGGCTGCAGTTGTGCGGCGTTCGAGCGCCTGCGATTTTTTCGCCCGTGCGGGAATCGTAAATGTCGCCGCATGCGTTGAGCGCCACGATGGCACCCACTTGCAAATCACCCACCTCAATAGCGGCACTACCAATACCGGTCTTCATGGCGAAGGACGGGCCCGCTACTTTACCAACGGTTGCACCGCAGCCGGCGCCAAAGTTGCCGTCTTGGTAGTTGCCGGATTCGCCCTCGAAGGCGGCGGAGCAAGCGGCGTATCCCATGGTGGCATCGGGACGCACGGTGGCACTGCCCACGCCCAAATCGAAGATGTCCGATTGGCAGACCAGGGGAACAATGACGTTAGGCATAACGGTCAAGCCGATGCCTTTTTCTTCCAGGCAACGCATAACGCCGCCGGCCGCATCGAGTCCGTACGCGCTTCCGCCGCCAAGTACCACGGCGTGAATGCTCTCTGCTGCAGCAAGTGGGTCAAGGACGCGCGTATCGCGTGAGGCGGGGCCGCCGCCGCGTACGTCAATGCTTGCCGCCATGCCGCCCGGCGCAACAAGAACGGTTACACCAGTTCCTGCTTGCGCGTCTTCGACTTGACCAATGCGGATGCCGGAAATACTGGTAAAGGGGATGTGCTTCATGGTTGCCTCCTTGTTTGCTCTGTTGCGGATTCGCTTTTTGAGCGCTTTAGTTTTGCGCTTAGGATAGCTCTTTTGCGGCTGATTTTCTTTGGATTTAGAATAATTCTTTTAGGGGAGAAAGCCTGCGGTTCGTTTTGGGTAAATGAATAAATGACCTGATAAATTATAATTAATGAAATAAAATAATAATATAGGTGATAAAAATGAGAATATGAAGCGCTCGAAGCAAATGACATGTCTAGCTGTTGCAGCGCGCGTCTGATGGAGCTAGCCTTGGCAAGTATTCTGCTGGGTGGCCGCTACCGCAAAAGGACATGAAGTCGTCCGCCGCTGTAGCGCCGCCGAATGGCGCGATGCCGTTCGTTGTTGTAGCGCTACCGCACCTTACAATGCTGTCACGTTTCCCCCGTTGCATTGAATGCGTTCCTTCGCTTTGCCATAATGAAAATGGTGTAAAAGGACCTTCCGCATTGTTCGCGAAAATGTGACAAGGAAGAAAAGGAAGCAGGGCGTATTGTCATGAAAATCTACCTCATAGAAGATGATGCTGCTTTGCGCAGCGAGCTCGCGCGCATTTTGGGCTTCCAAGGTTACACCGTTGAAGCTTGCACGCAGTTCTCGCATGCGGTGGAGCAAGCGCTTGACTTCGCGCCCGATGCGGTGATTGCGGACTTGCGTCTTCCCGAGACTGATGGTTTGGATATTTGCCGGAAGCTGCGCGAGAAAAGCGATGTGCCGCTTCTGGTTTTGACGTCAAGCGACAGCGAGTTCGATGAAGTGACCGCCTTGCGTTTGGGTGCGGATGATTACTTGACAAAACCGTATAGCCCCGCCGTTTTGTTGGCGCATGTGGAGCGCTTGCTGCAGCGTGCGGCGGGAAGGCAGGCGCCCGCCTTGGAGTATGCGGGCGTTGCGGTGGATGCCGCGCGATCCGAGGTGCGCTACAACGGGCACGTGGCAGTGCTTTCTCGTAATGAGTTGCGTATCTTGAGCGCGCTTGTTCGGGCGCGGGGCGCTATTGTAAGCCGGCAAGAACTTATGTTCGAGCTGTGGCAATCCGATGAGTTTATCGATGACAATACGCTTACGGTGAACGTGAATCGTCTTCGCCGTGCGTTGCAGCGCTTAGGGGCGCCCGAAGATTTGCTGAAAACGCATCGCGGGCAGGGGTATTCCTTATGACGGTGCGAGCGTTCTTGCGCGCGCGAATCGCACTGGTTACGGCGGTTGTTCTTGCGGCGGCTTTCGTGTGCCTGATGATGTCTGTTTTGGGCTGCGCAGCGCACGCCATTATCCTGGCGGCATGCGTGTTGTTATGCGGGCTGGCGGTTGGTCTTGCGCTCGAGTACGTGCGGACCAGGAGTTTTTACCGCGAGCTTTCTCAGTTGAGCGAACATCTTGAGCATCCGTATCAGGCGGCATCGCTTATGAGCGAGCCGAAGCAACCCGAGCAGCTTGTTGTTTACCGCGCGCTGCAGACTATGGGCCGCACCTGTGCGACCGAAGTTGCTTGCGCGAAAAGTGCTCAGGATGAGCAACGCGAATACACGGAGCAGTGGGTGCATGAGATAAAGGCGCCGTTGTCTGCGGCGCTGTTGGTGGCAAATCGCGTTGCCGAGCCAGAGGCCTCTCAGCTGAAAAATGAGATCGACCGTTCGCTTTATCAAGTTGACCAGGTTCTTTGGTATGCTCGCTGCCTGTCGGCGCAAACCGATTATCGCATTCGGTCCGTCTCTTTGGCGGATATCGTTCGTGCGGTGTGCCGCTCGAATGCGCGTTTTTTGATTGAGCGGGGAGTGTCCGTTTCCTTGGATATGCCCGATGACCTGCAAGTTTTCACCGACGAGAAGCAAGCGGCGTTTATCGTGTCGCAAGCGGTGGTGAATGCCGCGAAATATGGTGCGTCGCATTTGACGTTCACGGCGCAGGATACGCAGGATACGGCAGGGGCGCGCTGCGTGACGCTTGCCATTGCCGATGACGGGTGGGGAATTCCGGAAGAGGATGCGCCACGCGTGTTTGAGCGCGGCTTCACGGGCACGCGCGGGCGTCAGGTGGGCTCATCGACGGGTATGGGACTGTATTTGGCGGCAACGCTGTGCGAGAAACTGGGCTTGGGACTTTCGCTTTCCTCGGGAGAAGGGGAAGGGACCACGGTTGAACTGCGCTTTCCCTTCGATGAACGGCGCCTTTCGGTTAAGTGAGGCGCGGTGTGGGGCAAGGGCGACGTAGGGCGCAAGGCGCGTCACTGGTTGATGCAGCCCGCCGATTCCTTCTCGTGTCGGCTTAGCCGCGTGGCTTGCAATGCGCCAACCTTACAAGAACGTAAGGCGGCTGTAAGGTCAATCGATGGCAGCGCGAACGCGGCGCGCATACCATGGAAAACGTCATCGGATACAAGGAGGTTTTCTATGAAAGAAGTGATTGCAAACGCCGCAACGCAAGGTGGCACGGCGCTTTTGCGACTGGAACACGTTGGGAAGATTTACGGCAATAAAGATGCTATGACCTGCGCTTTGGACGATGTGTCGCTTACCGTTGATCGGCGCGAATTCGTTGCCATCATGGGTCCTTCTGGCAGCGGTAAATCCACGCTTTTGAACTGCATTGCTACCATTGATACCGTAACAAGCGGTCATATTTGGCTGGCGGGGCAAGATATCACGCGCATGCGCGGCGCTGCGTTGGCAAAATTTCGCCGCGATCAGCTGGGCTTCATTTTCCAGGATTCAAACTTGCTTGATACGCTCACGGCGCACGAAAACATTGCGCTGGCACTGAGCTTGAAGGGGCGCCCGCCGCGCGAGATCGATCCTGCTGTTCGCGCCATGGCGCACACGCTGGGTGTGGAAGACGTGCTGGGAAAGTTCCCGGCGCAGATGTCAGGTGGTCAGCGCCAACGCGTGGCGGCAGCGCGCGCGATGATTTCCAACCCGCAGTTGGTGTTGGCCGATGAACCTACCGGCGCATTGGATTCGCGCAGCTCAACCGTGCTTTTGGAGACGCTTGCGGGCATAAACCAGAACATGGGCGCTACCATTATGATGGTCACGCACGATGCCTTCGCCGCTTCGTATTCCACGCGCACGATTTTCATTCGCGATGGCCGCCTATTCAACGAGGTGCGTCGCGGCAATGCAGCGCGCAACGATTACTATCAGCGCATCATGGAGGTTGTGTCGTTCTTGGGCGGTGAGCTGTCCGATGCTCGCTAAACTTGCTTTGCGTAACGTGCACCGCAGCGCGCGCGATTACGCCATTTATTTTGTGACCGTTGCCTTGGGCGTGGCGATGTTCTACGCGTTCAACACCATTAGCGACCAGGCAGTTCTTTTCGATGCACTTTCCGGCGATAGTTTGCGCATGCTGGCTTTGCTGAATACCATGATGGGCTTGCTTTCGGGTGTTATCGTGTGCGTTTTAGGATTTCTGGTGGTATACGCCAACCGCTTCCTTATCAGGCGCCGCCGTCGCGAATTTGGCACGTATCTCATGTTGGGCATGAGCGCGGGGCGCGTAAGCCGCATTCTGCTGCTTGAGACCGTTATCGTGGGCTGCGCGTCGCTTGTGGTTGGCTTGGCGCTGGGAATTGCGCTTTCGCAGGGGCTTTCGTTTGCTACGGCAGCGCTCATGGGCACCACCATGACGAAGTACCGGTTCATTGTTTCCAGCGGCGCCATCGCGTTCACCGTTGCCTGCTTCGCGGCTATTTTCGTGCTGTCCGCGCTGATCGACATTGTTTACATTCGCCGTTGCAAGTTGGCGGCGCTTCTTTCCGCGCATCAGGCGAACGAAGGACGTGCGAAGGTGAATGCGCCGGTGCGCGTGGCGGTGTTCGTGGTGTCTCTTGCGGTGTTGGCGTGCGCGTATTGGCGCCTTTCCGTGAACGGACTGGTTGTGATCGATGGTGATTTTTGGATGGCCACTGCGCTTATGATTGTGGGAACGTTTCTGTTCTTCTGGAGCGTTGCAGGTTTTGCCACGGCGCTTTTGCAGCGCATGCCGCAGGTGTATTTCCGCAGGTTATCGTGCTTTACGGTGCGCCAGATTTCAAGCAAGATTAACACGGCGTTTGCCAGCATGAGCGTGGTTTCCATTATGTTGTTCTTCGCGTTGACCATCAGTTCGGTGGGCATGGGGCTTGTCGAGGTCTTCGTGGGCAATATCGAGGAAATCAGCGCGTACGATATGACGGTTCAAGCAGCTCCCTCGCTTTTGGACTCGGAGGATCTTGATTCCAATGGCGAAAATACGCAGCTGTTCGAGCGCTACGACGGCGATATGGCGGCGTGCATTAAGGGCGAAGCCGAGGGCGAAGGCGCCGATGCGGGAGCTGCATCAGGTGCTGATTCGGTTGATGGTTCGCGTGTGACCTGGGATAACTTTGTGGAGAAAACAACGCAAGTGGATTATTACCTGGTGGGCGACGACGATTACGAGACCGCAATGAAGTACGGAGATGTTCTGAGCCAGGCGCCGGAAGCGTATGGCGTTCTTGATGACAGCCTGCGTGATTCCGCCGAACGGATGGAAGTGCAAGTAATGGGAGTGAGCCAGTTCAACGCGTTGTGCGCCTTAACGGGAAAGCGCGGCGTTATGCTGGAAGATAACGAATGCGCGGTGAATAACCTTCTGCCCAGCACCGATGGGGTGGCGCAGGCGCTCTGCGATGAGAAGGTTCCGTTGACGGTGGGCGATGCTAAGCTTCACTTCGCCGGACGCGTTCAGCATGTTCCCGTGCGTAATGGCGCCATGGTTGATGTGGTGTTGGAGGTCATTGTCCCCGATTATGTGGTTGATTCTATGAAAGAGGCTGGTCAGAAGCCATGGATGAGCGTGCTTGCCATGGAGTATCGTGTGGATCGCGCCGAGGGCGACGTGCTGTTCAACAAGTACATGCATCAGGCGTTCCCGCCGCAAAAGGATGTGCAGATTAGCATGTATAATGGCGAAATGGTTCCCGAAGACCAGATTTTCCGCACCGGCGCGTGGCCGTGCTTCCAGAACTGGTCGGGTCGCGAGATGGCGGATCAAGCATCGGGCATGCGCATGGTTATTACGTACTTGGCGGTCTACATTGGGTTTGTGCTGCTGGTGGCCACGGCGGCGATTCTTGCAATCCAGCAGCTTTCCGAGACGGCTGACAGTCTGGGTAGATATCGTCGCTTGCGCGATTTAGGTGCCGATGAGCGCTGGGTGCACAAGTCGCTGCGCACGCAGACGGTGGTGTATTTCGTGGCGCCGCTGCTTTTGGCGCTGTGCCACACAGCGTGCGCGATAAAGGTGATAACGGATACGTTGTTCTCTCAGATTGGCGTTAATGTTTTGGGCTCGGTTGCCATTGCGGGCGGCGCGGTTCTTGCGATCTACGCTGTGTACCTTGCCATCACGTACGCTCTTTCGCGCTCAATCGTGAGCGCGGAGCGGTAGAGTCCGGTTTCGGGTCCGGCAGCAGGCGGTTGCCGGACCCGCTGTGTGCGGCGGGCGCGCGGATGCGGTGACGGGTGTGGTGGCGCCGCCAGCGGCTTGATCGCGACGACAGGCGGGCTGCGGCTGCGCCGGGCGGACGCCGGGTGCAGCTGGTACGCAATCGACCTGGGCGGTGTAAGCCGCTCGGGTCGCTACCGTTCGGGCAGGTTCACAGCGGTGTATTCTGTTCGCGCGCGGTTTTTGGCATCTTCGCGCAGATGAATGTACTTGTACAGCGTGCTCAGGCTTAAGCCGCATTCTTTTGCTATTTCTGCCACGGAAGATTTTCTCATGTCGTACTTGTAGAGCGCCCGCTCGATAGACGCTGCGTTTTTCAAGGGCCGTCCGCCTTGCCGTCCGCGAGGACGCACGATGTCGTGTTCACGCGGTTCGGGTATGCGCAGTATCTCGCGCCAGTTCTCGGGAAAGCCTATGGGTCCCAGGTCAACGGTTGTGTAAGTGTCAACAATGCGTCCCAACTCTTGGCGCAGCAGGTCGCATCGAGCGGGATCAAGCGATTCGTGTAGGCGGAATAGCACGATGAACGCGGGGAACAGGCGTGCGGCATCGACCCCTGAGTGCTCTCTGAACATGCGTGGCTTAACGCAGAACAATCTGTTGTAAAGTCGGTCGTGGTGTGCGCATACGTTTCTGATCTGCGTAAGGTAGCGCAGCCAGTTCTTCAGATAGGTCCAGGGAATGTTGAATATCGACGCTGCTTCGGCTGCAATGTTGGCATCGGCCAGATTTCCGTAGATTTTCGACAAAGTGCCAAGCGAGGTATTCTCTATTTCGCTCCATGCCGCCAGTTCTCCATATTTCCTCATATCAAGGAGAACAAGAGTTTTTTTCGAGGCAATAGCCTGTTTTGTCTCTTTTTTGAGGCTTTCTTGCAACCTTTCGAAGGCATTCTGGTTAAGGAACGCTTCAGGGACATGCAGGGCGCGGCTACCGTAATGGCATGCTAGCTTTGTGGACAATTGCGATCGGAGGCATATTTCGATTGGCGCGATAGCGGCAAAGAGATATTGAGACAGTTCGCTATCGAACGATTCGATTTGCAGGATGTTATCGAGCTCAGTGCCAGGTGGGAAGCGCTCGTTCTTTTCAAGGGTCATCCAGTAGCCGTGTAGACGGCAGTAACCCTTCGTCTCAAGCACGGTAATCAGGTCCTCTTTTGATTCGACGACAAGACCTTTGTCGATAAGGATATCTGCAAGCTGCGATGTTGAAAGCGGATTTTTGAGCGGAAAAAAGCACGACCCCGCCTGGTCCGCTTCACTGTCATGAGCAGGAGAGGCGTGCGGGGTACTGTTATCGTTTATAATAGCGTTGTGTTCGTTCATGTCAAGCACCTTATTTCGAAAATCGTTTTGAAAAAGTAAACGAAATATGATTTCGAAATATAGCAGAATACAGCGGAAAATGCAAAAAAGGGCGCATTTGTCGGCGCCCTTTTACAACCCTTCGATTTCAGCCAATATGCATAGCGTGTTCGAAAAACGATAATCCCGTGTTATCGCTCATTGTTGATTATCTGACAGAGCATGCCCATACGCTTACGGAAGGTTGGTAAGCGTGAAGGGCACTGTTCGCAGGCTCGCTTCGTCAAATAATACAATCTTTTTCTTTGCAGTAGTTTATTCACTGTTTAAGTATTTCTCTATCAGGTACTATGCATAAACTGAAGCCCTCTTTTCATTAACCGTATTTGTCATATACAACGCCCCAGACCTACAATTTTTGCAGCTCGGAGCATGATTTGCAAAAAGGGGAAAACCGAGCATCTACACTTCCAATGAAAGAGGGGTATATGGAAAGTACAAATGTTACGCTTCGCCAGCGTCTTATTGGCATTGCCATTGCGCTGGTTCTTATCGTAGGCGCTTGCCTGATTCCAGGATCCGAGGCCCTGGGACGCGAAGGCATTATCACGCTTGGCGCTCTTCTGGCTCTGGCTGCTTTGTGGGCAACCTCTGCTCTGCCTATCGGCATTATCGCTCTGCTTATTCCTGTGCTGCTGATTGTCCTGGGCGCCGCTGATGCGAAATCGGTGTTCTCGGGTTACGCCGCAACGCCGCTGTTCTTCATTGTTGCGGTATTCGCTTTGCCTGTCATCATGCAGAAGACCAAGTGGGGCCTTCGCTTGATCAACATGCTTCTGAAGTGGACTGGTTCCGACTCTCGCAAGCTTGTCTTGGGCTTCATGATTGCCACCACCCTTGTTTCCACGGTTATGTCCGACGTTCCGACCACGGTTCTGTTCCTTGGTTTCGCGCTGACCATCTTGAAGGCCGCTGGCGCTAAGCCCGGTAGCTCCAATCTGGGTAAATGCCTGATGATCGCCGTTCCCGTTGCATCTGTTACGGGTGGTATTGCTACCCCCGCTGGCAGCTCCTTCAACGTTGTTGCCATGGGCATCATGCAGCAGACCGTTGGCTACGGCATCAGCTTCTTTGACTGGATGATTGTTGGTGTGCCGCTGGTTGTTGTTATGACTCCCATCCTGTGGTTCTTCCTGACCACCATCATCAAGCCCGAGCCGATCTCCGATGACTGCCTGCAGGGCATTCGCGACGACGCCGCCGCTGCCACGAAGGTTGAGCCGTACGACATCAAGGCTTTGGCCATCATCTTGATTCTTATCGTTCTGTGGATTGCTGGCAACTGGGTGCCCGCTCTCAACGTTACCGTTGTTGCTCTTATCGGTCTGGTTGTTATGTTCCTGCCTGGCATGAGCCTTCTTACGTGGAAAGAATTCCAAGACGCTGTGCCTTGGGGCATTGTCCTGATGTGCGGCACCATCATGTCTATCGGTGGCGTTGTTACCGCTACTGGCGGTGCTAAGTTCCTGGTTGACTTGGTTATGGGCAGCGGCGTTACCGACATGGGCTTCTATCTGTGCATGTTTATCCTGTTCACGTTCGTGTACTTGCTGCACACCGTGTGCCCCATTGGCGCTGCCATCCTGGGTATCTTCGTGCCGATCCTGATTGCCGTGTGCGCCACGTTCGGCGTGTCCCCGGCCGTGCCGACCATCGCTTTGGCAATTGCTGTTGCCGGTAACGTGCTTCTGCCGGTTAACCCCACGGTTATGCTGACGTACGGCGAGGGCTACTACACGTTCGCCGATATGTTCAAGACCGGCATTGTTCCTGCTTTCGTGCTGATTCTGCTGCTGACCTTCTGGGTTCCGTTCATCGCAGGCGTTATCGGCATGTAGAAGGATTCTGGGTTCCCGTTTGCGCGCAGCGCAAGACTGAGTTTCGTGCCTGCTAATCTCATCCCCTTGCAGGAGAAAGCCGGTTCTTACGGGACCTAAGCCGTCCAAGCGTGTTGCTTATGCGGCGCTGGACAAACATACGAACAAGCGAAGGGCTTCCAGCAATGGAGGCCCTTCGTGCGTTTAGGCAGTGCGCTCGGGGCGCTTGCGTTTGATGCGATGATTTCTTGGCCCGGTATGGCGCTGACGATGCACTGTAAACGCGACCCAGATGCTAAAAGCGGCACGAGAGCTGCTCGATGCGCTTACAGGCAGATGGTCATATACAATGGCAGAAAAACCCTATCGCCTTCAACCTTTAACGGCTTGGTATGGAGCACGTACTCTGTTCCTACGCGTTTTTTGAACTTTGCTTTGAACTTATTCAGCGAAACGGGTGAGTAGCGCTTGCCTGATTTTACTTCTACGGGGCAGACGCGCGGTTTCA
>CAKTYF010000056.1 GCA_934631995.1 uncultured Eggerthellaceae bacterium | reverse complement strand
GGGCATGGGGTCTTGCCTTTGATCAGAATAAGAACGGCGTTCAGCTGTCCCAGGCCTTCATTGTTTTGGCTGCTTTGGCGGGTTCTATCGATCGTCCGGGTGGCTTGACCCTGGGTCCCCCTTCTGCTCTTTTGGGCAAATGGCGCATGGAGCAGCGCGGTGCAATGAGCGACGAGGTTTGGTCCAAGCGTATTGGCGCTGCTGCTTGGCCGGGTCTGTCCACGGGCATGGCAACCACGCAGCCCGATGAAACGCTGAACACCATGGAGACGGATCAGCCGTATGCTCTGAAGATGGGCTGGTTCAACAGCTCTAACTTCCTGGCTCCTACTTGCTCTGCCCAGCCGAAGCGTTGGCACAAGGCTTTGCAGAAGCTCGAGTTCGTTGTTGTCCAGGATTTGACGCTCACGCCTACTGCAATGGCTGTTGGTGATTACTTCCTGCCTATGGCTACTTGGGCAGAGCACGACGGCATTGTTTTGACCCACTACGGTCGCAACACCGTGTTCATGGGCCCCATGAATAAGGCGCTGCAGGTGGGTGAATGCAAGTCTGACCTGGAGATTTGCCTTATGTTCGGTCAGCGTCTCAACCCTGAGTGGTGGCCGTGGTACAAGCCTGCCGATGGCAAGTCGTTGGATTTGGATGCGTTGCAGGTTGCCGTGGAGGACTTCTTCAGCGATCAGCTTAAAGAGCTGGGCTTTGACTGGAAGACATTCCAGGAACTCGGTCTTTATCAGCCCGGTGCTCATGGCTTCGAATACGAGAAGTACGAAAAGGGTTTGCTGCGTTTCGATGGTCAGCCTGGTTTCAACACCATTACTGGTCAAATCGAAGCTTACTCGATTCTGTACGAATCCTGGGGCGAAGACCCGCTGCCTTACTATGAGGAGCCTAACTACAGCCAGATTAGCAAGCCTGACCTGGCCGAGCAGTATCCGCTGATTTCCACTTCTGGTTCGCGCCGTTACAGCTCGTTCCATTCCGAGCATCGTCATGTTCCGTCTTTGCGCCAGATTGATCCGTGGCCTTGGGTTCAGATTAATCCCCAGACTGCAGAAGAGTACGGCATTACCGATGGTGACTGGTGCGAAGTTTACAACATGTTCGGTGAGGCTCGTTTCAAGGCTGAAATCACCCCGATCATCAAGCCTGGCATTTTGAACTGCGCTCACGGCTGGTGGTTCCCCGAGCAAGACGGCGAAGAGCCGAACCTCTTTGGCGTTTGGAAGTCTAACTTCAACAGCTTGGTTCCGCACTTTAATGTGGGTAAGTTGGGCTTCGGTGCTCCTTACAAGGGTGTTATGTGCAATATCAAGCGCGTTCGCAGCCTTGATCAGGATTAATTGAAAGGAAGTAGAGACTATGGCAGATCAGAAGTACGCATTGCTCATTGATTACACCTACTTCTCTGGCAACCATGCTGCCGAGATTGCTTGCAAAGAAGAGCTCGGTCTTCCTATCGATCAGTTCGGCATCAAGGAAGTTCAGGTTGGTCCCTTCAAGAAGGGCGAGGGCAACGATGGCGACGCGTGGGAGTGGTTCTATATCCCGTGCCCCACGTCTATCTTCTCCGACCATTGGGGAACGAACGGCGATAAGGCTGGTCAGCGTCCCCTGGCTGTTCAGGTGGAAGAATCCGCATCTATGTACTACGGTACTCTTGAAGAGATGCAAGCAAAGATGGCCGAGTTCGATCGCCCGATGGTTTTGTTCCAGCTGTAATTGAGCTGCAATGATGTGAAAAGCTTGCGGCTGCCGATTGGTGGCCGCAAGTGTACGCTACAACCACGGAAGGAAAGCTTATGAACAAGGAAGAGTTTTTTGAGCTTGAAGCTCCTGCGGCTGCTGCTCAGCTCAATGAGCTTTTAGCTGAAGGCAAGTCCCAGGAAGAGGTTCTTGCTGCTGTTGGTATTGAAAAGGGCGACTTGATGAAGGCTCAGATTTTCTTTGTCAAGGACAAATTCATCGCTCGCGCTTGGGGCGGCTACACCTCCACGAAGCGCACGGGCAACGAGGCTGGCGACTCCGCTCATGGCGTTGGCGGCAGCGACCCGTCTAAGGGATTCGGTGGAATCTAGATACCTGATGGAATAAGCCCGCTTTTCGAAGCGGGCTTATCGGGAAGAGAACGCCGAGGTGAAAACTCGTCAGGGAGTTTTTTGCGTGGGACAAGACAGAAGAGACTGGGGACCAGGAGGAAGATATGGCAACGGAAGAGGAGATTCGTTCAGAAGTTCTTGAGCTGGGACGCTTGTCTGCGGAGCAGGAGAACATTCTCTATAACATTTGCTTGAAGCAAGATGAGCTGGGGCGCGAGTCTACGAATATCTTGCTTGATCAGGTGGTTGACAATCCGGTGTACCAGCCTATGCTCGACCGTTCCTATCTTACGTACGATGTATTCAATCACGGTTCTAAGCATGAGATTGCTTGTCTTTACGCGACTTTGAAAGGGCTGCGTTATTGCATCTTGTTTGGCGAAGAGCTTTCAAAGCGCCGTAAGTTGAACCCGGCGGGCGCACCTTGGGGCATGTAGGGTGCTCGCACTTTTAGTTTAATGGCACAAAAACCGAGCTTTATCGAGTTTTGCTGGCCCTTTAGCTTGGGATGTCGTCTCAGGCTAAAGGGCCAGTTTTTTCACTTTTAGGTTTAGTTGAATGGTGCTTAGCGGTAGTCGCTCGCTTGGTCTCCACCGAGAAGCTTCGACTGCTCTTTCATGCGACGAGCTTTTTCAGCCGCGGAGACGAAATCGTTAGGAGCCTCTTGCAGGTCGATGATTTCGACTTGGAAGATCAGGTTTTTGCCGGCAAGTGGATGATTCAGGTCAAAAGTGGCAGTTTCATTGTCGAGCGCGATGCAGGTAGCAGGCAAAGGTGTGCCGTCTTCGCTGCTGGCAAGCCAGATGCGTTTTCCTACCGCAATATTGTCTACGGGAATTTGATCGCGGGGAATTTGCGTGGTGTAGTCATCGAGGTATTCGCCATATGCTTCGTAGGGGTCAACGGTGAAGGTTTTCTTTTCGCCTATTTGGCTCATGGTAAGGATTTCTTTTTCGAAGCCGTCGATTGCTTGATTCATGCCCGTTTGAAACACCATGGGTTTTTCGGCGTCGGCATAACCAAACATGCTGCCATCTTCGAGCGTTCCCCGGTAGGTCAAGGTTACCGTAGTTCCGAGTTTCATAGCTGCCGCCTTTCTCTTGTTTTGCAACAAATCAAGAATTGCATTGCGCTTCAATTTTATAGCACGTGTCGAGTTGCTGCATTGCTTCGAATAAAATGATTGTACGTTTTCATGAGCTCCTATCTTCGAGCCAAAGGTATGAATTATTGCAATATCAACCTGGTAGTACGATGTTATGACCTGCGGCAATGCTAGGATTTACGATATAAGGGCATATTTGCGCGAAGGGGGCAACGCATGGATTTGTCGTCGGATACTTTGTCTTTAAGGCGTTTGACAGAAAATGTGTTGGATGGATTTTCCGTCAACGATATGAAATGCGTGTCATGCAGCGGTTATGGCAATTGCGGCTATAAAAGCTTCTTTTTAAAACCCGAAGGAGGAGTTGTGCCCATCTGTATGCGTCGTCGGAAAATGCTCCAATGCCAGCGAGATGGTGTCGAGTATTCCGATGCATTGCTGAAAGAGATTCTGTAGTACGCGTGATTAAGGGGAGCGGGGCTTTATGAAAAGGGATTATCCGAACCTATGTAAACCTTTGGATTTGTGCGGCTTGACCTTGCGAAACAGGATGTGCAGCGCGCCTATGGGCGCAACGGATATCACGGCAGAGGGAACCCCGGGTCCACGCACCCAGGGATTCTACGAAGCGCGGGCCAAGGGCGGCGCTGCGATAGTTACCGTATCAGAGCTGGTAGTGCATCCGGAAACCGATGGATCGCAGATGCTGCATTTGTCTTTAGCCACCCCCAATCAGCTGGGTGCTTTTACGTACGTTGCCGACGCTATTAAGCGTCATGGCGCCCTGGCTAGCATTGAGTTGTCCCATTCCGGTCAATATGCGGGTACGTATATGGTCGACAAAAAGAGCAAGGGCGAGTTGTGCCAATATGGTCCGAGCGATGGTGTTCGGCCTGATGGCATGAAGGTGAAGGCTCTGACTAAGGATCAAATCAAAGACATTGTTACTGCTTATGGCGAAAAAGCTGCTTTGGCGAAACGCGCTGGTTTCGACATGGTCATGGTGCATTGCGGGCATGGTTGGCTTATCAACCAGTTTCTCAGCCCCTTCTTCAATCATCGTCAAGATGAGTATGGCGGAAGTTTTGAAGGGCGTATCCGCTTTGCACGCGAGGTGTTGATGGCTGTTCGCGCGGCGGTGGGACCTCGAACCCCCATAGAGATGCGTATGAGCGGATCGGAGCTTTTTGAAGGTGGTTACGACCTTGACGAGGGGATTCGTATTGCTTGCGCCCTTGAGGATTTAGTGGATATCATTCACGTAAGCGCCGGCAGCTATCAGTTTGGTTTCTCTATCACTCATCCATCTATGTTCCGTCCGCACGGCTGTAATGTGTATCTTGCAAGGGAAATCAAGAAGCATGTGAATAAGCCGGTTGCGACATTGGGCGGATTGTCTGACCCCCAGATGATGGAGGAGATTATCGCAAGGGGAGATGCTGATCTAGTGGTTATGGGCCGCGCTCTTCTTGCGGATCCGGAGCTTCCCAACAAGGTCATGGCTAATCGGGGCAGCGAGGTGCTGCGTTGCCTGCGCTGCTTTGTTTGCATGGCGGAGCGACCAGCGACCCAAACGCGGCGGTGCGCAATCAATCCGCGCATCGGTCGCGAAATCGAAGGGCTTGCTATTACGCCCGTGCCGCAAAGCGAGCGGAAGAAAGTCCTGGTGGTGGGCGGTGGCATTGCTGGTATGGTGGCCGCCCGCACGGCGGCGCAACGGGGGCATGCGGTCACTTTGTGCGAGGCATCTTCGGCATGGGGCGGCATTCTTCGCTGTGAACAGGCTGTTCCCTTCAAGCACGATATGTACCGCCTATCTCAAACCTATGCTTCTCTTTGCGAAAAAGCGGGCGTGGATATGCGCTTGAACACCCCGGTGGATGCGGCTTTTGCGGACGATTTTGGCGCCGATGCCGTGATTGTGGCTGTAGGGTCTTATCCTCGCAAGCTGAATATTCCTGTCAAGGGCGATATTTCTGTCTATACGGTGGATGAGCTGTATCTTGAAAACGCTCCCCTGGGCCAGGAGATTGCTATTGTGGGCGGCGGCTTGACGGGTTGCGAGTGTGCGCTGCATTGTCATCTTCAGGGCAAGCGCGTGCATCTCATAAGCAACGACGACGGAATTGCCTGCAATGCCAATGTGCGCCAGCAGCCCATTATCCGAAAGGAAATCGAAGACAGTAGTGTTGACGTGGTGATTAACGCAGCGGCTGTTTCCGTGGGGAAAGACGGCATTGTTGTGCGCGGTCATGATGGCGTGGAGGCGATTGTTCCCTGCGATACGGTGATTTCCGCAATTGGCCAGGTGAGCAGGGTGGATGTGGTGGATGGCTTGCGCGATGCTGCTCCTTTTGTGCGGGTGGTGGGCGATGCGGTGCGATCGCGCACTATCACCGATGCCGTGTACGAAGGCTATCATGCCGCCTTGGATGTTTAATGTGAGAGGATGCGGACAGGGTGAATTGAGCCTTTTGGTGAATAGGCCTTGAGGATTGGTTTGCGTTCTTGGGCCGTTCAGCTCATATTCTTTAAGCTGAGTGCGCTTGCTCATGCGGGGCAGGCGCACTTTTCTTATGTTCTCTTGCGGTGGTGGTGTTATGCAGAGAATTTCTGCGGGATTGTTCCGCTTGCGGCGCTTCTATTGCTCGTGCGCTTCCTTGATCGCTCATGCGTTGTGCCCAGCATGCTCGCATGCGCGCTTGGCTTCGCGAGATTTGGCGTGCGGAGTGCGTGGAATGCGCGAAAAAGGGATTTTGAGGTCATGTTGTTGAAAAACAGCCTTCAACTTCGAAGTTGATGCAGGTTGGAAGTAGGTGTGCACCGCAATCTGGCGTCTTATTCGGTTTGGAATCAATTGCAAGAAAAAGTGTTTCGGCAAACTGCCAGGTCAACATTATGTTTTGTTGAGATATATCATGATGTTCGTCTGATTTCAGATTTCGACCTACTTCCAACCTATCACAACTTCGAATTTCGACCTCAAAATCCAACAACATGAATTACGAGAGCCAAAAGAGGACCGGAAAGTATGGGTGAAGGGAGTAGGTGGTGTTGGGCGCTGGGCGAAGAGGCGTAAAAATGACTTGGGCACGCGTATGAAGCGTACGGAGGAGGGGGCGGCATGATTCTGATTACATAGGGCATGGCAGTCTTGATAACAGGGTGAACCCTGGAGGCGAGCGCGGGAAGGCGATTGGCTGCGCTGAGGGCCGAAGGCGGGAAGACGGTCGGCGTGGTATTGAAGACCGCGGTCGGTGGTGCGGCGGGGCGGATGAAGGCGGGAATGCGGCGATAGCGCAGGAGGGCGGAATCGAAATGGAATCACGGAAGAGACTTCGTCTACGCTAGTGGAAGCATCACATTTTGCCGTAAAATAAAACGAAAAGAAAAACGAACAACATAAGCGAATATCCAAGCTGCTGAACAGGTGATATTTGTGTGTTGGGTTGCTTGCCAATGCACGGTTGGCGGCGGGTGGGTAGCGCAAAACGAATACTATCCAAGCGGCAAATAATCCCTGGTAGAGGGATAAATCGAGATAAACAGGGAGCAGTATGTGTCCTAAAAAAAATAAGAAAACGGCGCCGGTTGCTGCGGCCGCTCCCGTGGCGCAGGGGCTTGAAAACCAGGTGGGCCTGGGCGTCGATATCGTGGAAATCGCACGCATGGCGGCCGTTTTGAAGCGCACGCCGCGTTTCAAGTCGCGCGTCTTTACTGCCGATGAGCAGGCATATTGCGACAGTATGGCCAGTCCGGAAATCCATTACGCCACGCGCTTCGCCGCAAAAGAGGCGGTGCTGAAAGCGCTGGGCACCGGCTTCGGGTGGGGCACGTGCGACCCGCGCAACGTTGAGGTGCACCGTAACGTAAAGGGACGCCCCTTCGTGGTGCTGCACGGCGCCGTGAAGGAAATCGCGCGGCAGCAAAAAATCACGGAGATTCCCATCTCGCTTTCCTACACGCACGCCGAGGCAGTTGCATGCGCTATGGCCATCACGGATGATTCTGTGGCGCCGCCTGCGCCCGAAGATCCCATGATTGAGCTATCGCGCCAGTTCAAGGAGCTGCGCAACATGCTTGACGGCATCGACGACGTGGCAGGAGAAGCCGAGACGCCCGGGGAAGGCGTCCTCCGAGAAAGCGCGCTTGGGGTGGATGAGCCTGGGGAAGGCGCCCCCCGTGAGGGTGCGCTCGGGGAAGGTGGCGCTGCTGCCGTTGCCGGTGAGCTGCTGGATGCCGCGCTGGATGCGGGCGCTGCTGCTAATGATTCAGCTCGCACGCAAGAAGGCGGCGAATAACCGTGGCTGAGCTGCACTTTTCCGATGCCGACCTGGCTGCGTTGATTCCGCTGCCGAAATGGGACACCAATAAATATACACGTGGAACGTTGAACGTGGTGGGCGGCAGCGCGCAGTATCCGGGCGCGGCCGTGCTTGCGTCGCGTGCGGGACAGCGCGCCGGAGCCGGCTATACGCAAGTGTGGTGTGCGCCGGAATCGGTTGCCACGGTGCGCGCGGGCGGGCCGTCGCTTGTTGTGCGCGCTTGGGATGAGCAAGCGCTTGACCAGGTGCTACAGAAGGCGGAAACCTCCGCCGGACATCGGATGGCGGTGCTGATTGGATGCGGCTTTAGCGGGGAAGACTCGCAAGAGATACAGCTTCTACGTACTGTTTTGGCGAGAGAGATTCCCGTAGTTGTGGATGCCGGCGCTCTTTCGGGTTTGGCGCGCCTGATGGCAAGTGAAGGCTTCGATTTTCTGCGTGCGCGCGCTGCATCGGGGGCGGGAGCACCCTTGGTTTTAACGCCGCATGCGGGTGAGGCAAGCCGCTTGATGGGCGCGTTGAACAGGGACTATATCGATTCCTGGCAAAATGCGAATCAGGATAAGCAGGAAAACGCGGAGCAGAACGAACGCCAGGAAGGTCATCGGAGCGTGTCGCGGGAATCCTGGGCGGGCGCTTGCCGGGAATCCCAGGCGGATATCACGCAACAGATTGTCGCGGCACGTTTGCTTGCCGATGCGTATGCCGCGACGGTGGTTCTAAAAGGTCCGGAAACGGTGGTGGCGCATGGCGGCGACACGTACCTTATGGACAAAGGGACGCCCGCGTTGGCAAAAGCGGGAACGGGCGATGTGCTGGCGGGCATTATCGCGGCGCTTCTTGCACAGGGTCTTTCTCCTGTTCAAGCGGCAGTTCTGGGCACGCGGTTGCATGCTGATGCGGGCAATGAAGCAGCGCGCCGGGTAGGTGTGGTGAGTGTCATTCCCGAAGACGTCATCGACTGCATTCCTGCTGCAATTCGGGAATTGCTGGCGCATCGCTAATCGCACCCAGAACTCCTGATAAAATCTGTCAAGGCGCAACGGGCTTGGGACGCTGGGCTGGTGAAGTGGCGAAGCCGGAGCGCGCGCCCGAAATCGCAATCGTCACGCGCCGTTTAGATGTTGTTGAAGCTGCTGTTGGGGCCGCTGTTAAAGCACTACCAAGAAGGTGGATTATGACTGAACAAGCAAGTTTGTTCGATTTCGATATGGATTCCGCGGATGATGCGACGCAGGCGGCTGAAATCGCCGCTGATGAAACGGCTGCCGCAGGAGCGGCTGGCGAAGCGATCGCGACGAACCCGGCAATCGCCAGTGAAACGCCCGCTGGCGAAGGCGCTGATGGAGAGGCGGTCGGCACGGAATCGCTCGCTGCGCTCGAAGCGCTTGACGGCGAAGGTGCTGCTGGAATCTCGGGCGCTTCGACTGCCCCTTCCGCAACTTCTGCTCCTGCAGATCCCGCCGCAACAGAAGCGGCGGCGCGCATCAAAAAGTTGCGTGCCGAAATAGAGCACCATACGTACCTGTATTACGCGAAGGACGCGCCGGAAATTTCCGACGCCGCCTACGACTCCCTTATGCGCGAGCTAAAAGGCCTGGAGCAGGAGTTTCCCCAGTTCGCAGACCCGTCGAGTCCCACGCAACGTGTGGGCGGTTACGTGAGCGAGCAGTTCAGCCCCGTTACGCACGAGCAACGCATGTACTCGCTTGATAACGCCATGGACCTGGATGAGCTGGACGCGTGGATGACGCGCGTGCAGGAATTCTTCGGCCGCATGGTGCCGCTGTGCTGCGAGCTGAAAATCGATGGCTCGTCCATTGCGCTCACGTACGACAACTGCCGTTTGGTGCGCGCTGCCACGCGTGGCGATGGCGTTACCGGCGAAGACGTGACCGTGAACATCCGCAGCGTGGCCGACATTCCGCTTGCGCTTGCCCCCGATGCTGCGGCGCTTATCACGCGCCCGGAAGGCTCGCTTGAGCTGCGCGGCGAGATCTACATGCCCAAGAGCAGCTTCGCCGCGTTGAATGCCGAAGCCGAACTGGCGGGCAAGCAGGGTTTTGCGAATCCGCGTAATGCGGCGGCGGGATCGCTTCGCCAGAAAGACCCGGGTGTTACGGCGCAGCGCGATCTGGCAACGTTCATGTACGCCATTGCCGACCAACGCGCGCTTGATGTGAGCAGCCAGTGGGAGCTGTTGCAATGGCTGCGTGCGGCGGGTTTCCATGTGAATCCCGATGTGAAGCTGTGCACGAAAGCCCAGGAAGTACGCGATTTTTGCACCGATGCGCTGAAGCGTCGCGATGCGCTTGCCTACGACATCGATGGTGTGGTGGTGAAAGTGAACAACTTTGACCAGCAAGACGCCATGGGTTTCACGTCCCGCGCGCCGCGTTGGGCCATTGCCTTTAAATTCCCGCCCGAGGAAAAAACCACGCTGCTGCGCGACATTACGGTGCAGGTAGGACGCACCGGCAAACTCACGCCAGTGGCAGAGCTGGTGCCCGTGACGGTGGCCGGCTCGGTGGTGGCGCGCGCCACGCTGCACAACGTGGACGAGGTCCAGCGCAAAGATGTGCGCGTGGGCGACACCGTTATCGTGCGCAAGGCGGGCGACGTCATCCCCGAGATTTTGGGTCCAGTGCTGTCGCTGCGTCCGCAGGATGCGCGCGTGTGGACCATGCCCACGGAATGCCCCAGCTGCAAAAGCCATGTGGTGCGCGAAGAAGGCGAAGTGGATTATCGCTGTATTTCCATTGATTGCCCTGCTCAGGCAGCTGAACGATTGATTCACTGGGCCAGTCGCGAGGCCATGGATATCGATGGCATGGGTGAGGAAATCATCGGACACTTGCTGAAGGCGGGCCGCGTGCGCGACGTGGCCGATTTCTACACGCTGGATGCCGTGGAGCTTTCCCTGCTGAACACGGGGCGCACGAATAAAGACGGCGAAGCCATTACGCTGGGCAAGAAAACAGCCGGCAAGCTGGCGGCGGCCATTCAGGAAAGCAAGACGCGCGACTTTTGGCGCGTAATCAACGGCATTGGCATTCGCCACGTGGGGAAGAATATGGCGCAGGTCATTGCGCGCAACTACCCCAGCATGGAACTGTTGATGGCGGCAACCGAGGAAAGCATGGCGGCCATCGATGGCATTGGCGAGAAAATCGCCCACTCTATCTGGGTTTTCTTGCGCACGCCCGACAATGCGGCCACTATTGAGCGCTTGGGCAAGCTGGGCGTGAACATGCGGGCCGATGCGACCGCGGCGGCAAACGTCACCGATGAGCTGGCGGGTCTGACGTTCGTGCTTACCGGCAGCTTGGTGCAAAGCGGCATGACGCGCGACGAAGCGGGCGAGCGTCTGAAGGCGATGGGCGCGAAGGTAAGCGGCAGCGTGTCGAAGAAGACGAGCTACGTTGTTGCAGGTGAAGCGGCTGGTTCGAAGTTGGATAAGGCGCTTTCGCTGGGTGTTGCCGTTTTGGATGAACCGGCGTTTTTGCGCCTGCTGGAAAAGGGCGAACTGCCGGCTTAGGGGCGTCTCGCCGCGCACGGAAGCGAACCGTTCGTGCGCGCTTGGCAAGCTTCCAACGTAGTTGCGGCATCGGCGATGCGGGGCAATGCGCCTGCTGCGCCTTCGCCCCCTTCGCCACCCGCATGCGGGCTTGACGGGCTTCGCCTTTGGGATCCTTCGCCACCTAAATCCTAAGAGAGCAACGAGAGGAAAACACCATGAAATACCGCGAGCTGGGCAAGACTGGCCTGATGGTCAGCGAAATTGGCTTCGGCGCCGAATGGATTACCGGCTGGGAGCAGCAGCGCGTGAACGACCTGGTTCAGGCGTGCGAGCGCGCGGGCGTGAACATTGTGGACTGCTGGATGGCCGATCCATCGGTGCGCGCGGCGCTGGGTATTGCGTTGGCACCGCATCGCGCGGATTGGATTATCCAGGGGCACATCGGTTCTACCTGGCAAAATGGCCAGTACGTGCGCACGCGCGAGATTGATGCGGTCAAGAAAGCGTTCAAGGATCAGCTGGAACTGCTGCAGACCGATTATATTGATCTGGGCATGATCCATTTCATCGATGACGTGGACGAATTCGCCACGCTCATGGCGGGCAGTCCGTATCTGGATTACGTGAAGGAGCTCCACGCGGCGGGCGTTATTCGTCATGTGGGCATTTCCACGCACAGCGTTGCCGTGGCGCGCGCGGCGGCGCAAAACCCGCTCATCGAGGTCATCATGTTCAGCTTGAACCCTGCGTTTGACGCCATGCCATCTTCGGGCAGCTTGGATGATATGTTCGGCGATTTCAAGGGCGCGGGCAACGGCGTTAACCCTGAACGTGCTGCGCTTTACGAGGAATGTGCCCAGCTTGGCGTGGGTATTACCGTTATGAAGCCGTTCGCGGGCGGTCGTTTGCTTGATGCGGAGAAAAGCCCCTTTGGCGTTGCCATGACGCCCGCGCAGT
>CAKTYF010000055.1 GCA_934631995.1 uncultured Eggerthellaceae bacterium | reverse complement strand
AAGAAAGAGGCCGAAAGCCAGGCAGCGCGTACCACGCTTGAGCGTTTGGGCGAGTTTTTCGGGCTGGGTCTAACGCCCGAGGAAAAAGCAGAGAAACAGGCTGCTGCAGCAAAAGCGAAGGCTGATAAGCAGGCCGCTGCTGCGAAGGCGAAGGCGGAAAAGCAGGCCGCTGCTGCGAAGGCGAAGGCGGAAAGGCAAGCGCGCAAGCAGGCCAATTCTTCTACCGATACCACGCAAACCCAAGGGTAGCGCCCATGTACTTGAAGTCGCTTTCGCTTAAGGGTTTCAAATCGTTTGCCGATCGTAGCGTGCTGTCGCTCGAGCCGGGCGTTACGGCCATTGTAGGTCCGAACGGTTCGGGTAAATCGAACATCTCTGACTCCGTTTTGTGGGTTCTGGGCGAGCGAAACGCCAAGAACCTGCGCGGCCAAGTCATGGAAGACGTGATTTTTGCGGGGTCGTCGGCGCGCAAGTCGGTTGGTGTTGCTGAAGTTGATCTGGTGCTGGATAACTCCGATGGGTCGCTTCCCGTGGATTATACGGAAGTTTCAGTCACGCGTCGCATGTATCGCAGCGGCGAAAGCGAGTACCTGATCAATGGTTCGGCAGCGCGTCGCATGGATGTTTTGGACATCCTTCATGATTCCGGTTTGGGCACGGGAACGTATTCCATTATTTCTCAGGGCAACCTTGATTCTATTCTGCAATCAAAGCCCGAAGATCGTCGTGCCCTTATTGAAGAGGCTGCTGGCGTTTTGAAGCACAAGCAGCGCAAGCTGAAAAGCGAGCGTCGCATTGAGCAAATGGAGCAGCATCTTGAGCGCGTTCAGGATATTGTGAACGAAGTTTCGCGCCAGCTGGGCCCGCTTGAGCGTAAAGCGAAGAAGGCGGCAACGTATCAAGATCTATCCGCTCAGCTCAATGAGCTCAGCTTGAGCCTTGCCGTTGATGATGTGCGTGTTTTGCAGGGAAAATGGAACGATATTTGTGCGCAAATTGCTTCGTTGGAAGGGCTTTTGGAACAGCGTCGTGCTGGCATTAGCCAGGCGGAGGCGGAATCCGAGCGCATTCAGGGGCTTATCCGGAATGGAAGCGAGAGTTTGACGGAGCTTGCGCGCCAGCATCGTGCAGTGTCCGAGCAAGTTGAGCGCCTGGATTCCCAGGTCATATTGTTCCAGGAAAAACTGCGCAGCGCCCGCGTTCGCTCAAGTGAGCTGGAAGCGCTTATGGAATCAAACGATCAGCGCGTCAAAATGCTCTCCGTTGAGAATCAGGGTTTTGAGCAGGAGCTTTCCGAACTGCAGGAGAAGCTTGCTGCCGCTCATTCACGCGTGGATGCACTTGAGCGCGAACATTCTGCGGCTGCTTTGCAGCTTTCTGCATTGGAGCGCGATGTGTTCTCGCATCAGAGTTTGCGTCGCGAAGCAGAAAAAGAAGAGCAGACGATTCGCAACAACTACACGCGCACGAAGGAAAAGCTTGACATGGCGCAGAGTCGTGCAAGCTTGTTTGATGAGCGTATGGATGGCTTGCAGGAAGCGTTCGACCAGGCCACGCAGGCTTATAACGCCTCCTTGGAACAGGGAAGCGCGCTTGATGAGCAGCTCGCGGCAGCAACGCGCGAGCAAGATGAAGCGCGTCTTGCGTTCAATCAGGCGAAAGAGTCGGAGAAACAGGCGAAAAGCGCTCATGATGCCGCAATTCGCGAAGAGCGTCAGCTTGCTGCCCAGATGATTGCGCTTGAGCAACTTGAGCGGGAGAGTCTTGCGCAGGCTTCTGCTGCCCGCGCTTGGCTTGAGGGCGATCGGCAAAAGCAGCGTTTGGATGTTTCTCCGCTTCTTCATGAAATTAAAGTCGAACCGGGTTTTGACATGCTTGTTGAACGTCTGTTGGATGCGGATGTTTCGGCGCTTTTGGTAAAAGATGGGGCGTCAGCCGCGAATGTGGCGCGCGAAATGAGCGGCCAGAGTCTTTCGGGCCTGGTCACGCTGCTTTTGCGCAACGACAGCGCTCGTTTTGGTGTATCTGCTGTTGACCCCTTGCTTCTTCAAGTGAACAATCGTGAGCTTCTTATCAACCACGTAACGTCTGCGCCGGCGGCGCAAGAGGCAACGCGTGCGCTGCTGGGCAATGTGGTGGTGTGCAAGGATTTGGTAGATGCGCTTGATCTGCACGACGCGGCGAAAGCGTCCCTTTGCGCTGCCACCTTGCAGGGAGATATCGTTTTCCCTGATGGACGCGTTGTTCTTGGAAAAACTGCCGAAGAGGGAGCCGAAGGCGCGTTGGCTCGTTCTCGCAGGCTTGAAGCTTTGCGCGAATCGCACCGCAAGAGCTCCCTTGGGCTTAACGAGTGCGCGCAGGCGGCACAGACGGCTGCCGATGCGGTGAAGAAGCTCCAAGATGCCCTGCTTGAAAAAGGTCAGCAACTTGCGCAGGTGCGTGGCATGGTTTCGTCTGCGAAAAACGAGCAAACGCTTGCGAAGAAGCGTCTTGATCAGGCGAAAAACGAACTCGAAAGCGCACAGCGTCAGCGCAAAGACGTTCAGCGCACAATTGATCAGGCCAAGCCGCAAGTCCAGGAATTTCAGGAGTTGCTGCAAGCTGCGTCTGAAAAAGTGGCGCAAGAAAAGCTTTTGGTAACGCAGAGCCAAGATGCCGTTGCACCGGCGCGCACAAAAGAAGCGCAGTTAGCTCACGATCTAGCGGATGCCAAGTTGAAAGAAGCTATGCTCTCCGAGCGTGAAGTATATCTGCGCCGCGTTTTGCAGACGCGCGCGGAAGAGCTTGAAAAGCTTGCGGAGTCGGATAAGAAAGCATACGCGTCGCTTGCTGTGCAGAAGCGTATCGTGCGTCGCGCAGTGCCGCTTATCGCTACGCTGAACGTGTTGGGCGAGTCGGCGCGTGCTCGTGCTCGCGCGCTTGAGGATGTATCCGAGGAAAAGCAGCATGCGGCGGCTGGAACGCGTCAGCAGGCCGATGAAGCGGCAACGGTGCTGCGTGAAGCGCGCGCGGCCTACGAGCAGGTAAACGAAGAGCTGGGACAGGTGCGCATCGAGAAGGGACGCCTTGAGATTCAAGTGGAGTCTAGCGTGTCTCTGATTGCGAAAGAATACGATTTACCGCTTGAACAGGCTCTTGAGCTTCCATCGCTGGAAGATCGTGGTCAAACCGAGCAAGAAGTGTTCGCCTTGAAGCGCCGTATTACGAACATGGGAAACATCAATCCCGATGCTGCGGCCGAATACGACGAGCTGAAAGTTCGCTATGACTATCTTTCTTCGCAGCTAGCCGATTTGCGTAGTGCGCGTACGGCTCTGCGCAAGATCAACGATGTTATTGACGAGCGCATGAAAGACGATTTCGCGCGTACGTTTGCGGTTGCAAATGAGAATTTCAAAGAGATTTTCGCCGATCTTTTCCCTGGCGGAACAGCTGAATTGCTGCTTGTTGACCCCCAGGATATGGAGCATACGGGTGTGGAGGTTGTGGCGCAACCGCGCGGCAAGAAGATTTCCAAGATGTCGCTTATGTCCGGCGGCGAGAAATCTCTGGTTGCTTTAGCGCTGCTGTTCGCCGTGTACCGTATTCGCAACACGCCGTTCTACATTCTTGACGAAGTAGAGGCGGCGTTAGATGATACTAACTTACGCCGTTTGATTGCGTATCTCAATAAGCTGCGTGAATCAACTCAGCTCATCATGATTACGCATCAGCGTCGTACTATGGAGATGGCGGACGTTTTGTTTGGTGTGTCCATGCAGGCCGACGGCGTGACGAAAGTTATCAGCCAGCGATTGGAGCATGCGCTTCAATACGCGGAATAGCCAGAGTTGCTGCGATTTGTGTTGACCTTGACGCAATCGCAAAATGATAGGAGGGAACAGCGCAAATGGGCTTTTTTGACCGTTTGAGTGAGGGTTTGGAGCGTTCGCGCACAAAGTTCAAGGAGCAAATGAATGTTTTGCTTCAGCGCGGCCCCAAGCTTGACGATGACTTTTGGGATGACCTGGAAGAAGTGCTCATTTTGGCAGATGTGGGCGGCGCTGCTGCCAGCCAGATTGTGGAAAACCTGCGTGACCGCGCTACGCGTTTAGCGCTTCCCGATGCGATGTCGGTTCTTTCCCTTTTGGAAGAGCAAATGGCCGATTTCTTCGTGCAGGATGAAAAGGATATTTTTGGCGGACAACCTGCGGCTATCCTTTTTGTGGGCGTGAATGGATCAGGTAAAACCACCACGGTGGGCAAGTTGGCAAAGCAGGCAACCGAGCAAGGACGCAGTGTGCTGCTGGGCAGTGCCGATACGTTCCGCGCTGCGGCTATTGAACAGCTGGAAGTGTGGGCGCGTCGCGCTGATGTGCCTATTTGCATGCGCGAACGTGGCAGCGATCCGGCAAGCGTATGCTATGACACTATCGAGCGCGCTGAACGCGAAGGCTCCGATTTAGTCCTTATCGACACAGCGGGCCGCTTGCATACCTCATCGGATCTTATGCGCGAGCTGCAAAAAGTTGTTTCGGTGGTGCGCAAGCGCTCGAAGCTGCCTGTTTACACGGTACTGGTCATTGATTCCACCACGGGGCAAAACGGCCTTTCGCAAGCGCGCGAGTTCCATAAAGCGCTCACGCTGGATGGTGTTATCATGACCAAGCTTGATGGCACAGCAAAAGGTGGCATTGCCTTGGCGGTGTCCCATGAGCTGCATCTTCCCGTTTTGAAGATTGGCGTGGGTGAAGGATTGGACGATCTGCGAGAATTCGATGCGAAAGACTTCGTTTCGGCGCTTATTGGGTCGTTTGGAACCGAAACTGGCAGTGGGGAAGATAAGTAAGCTCCTGTGTGGTGCTTGCATGCGATGTGTGTGCTGCGCTCCTGCGTGGCCTAGGCGCGCTGCAGGGAAACGATACGAGATAGACAACGGGAAGAGAGAAAACGAGCATGCTTGAATCGCTTTCTGATAGACTCCAGGGTGTGTTTGGCCGTCTTAAGGGCAAAGGCCGCCTTACCGAAGAAGATATCAACGATGCCATGCGCGAGATTCGCATGGCCCTTCTAGAGGCCGATGTTAACTTCAGGGTGGTGAAGGGCTTCATTTCGCGCACGAAGCAGCGCTGCTTAGAGGCCGAGGTTCTTGATTCGCTTACACCTGCCCAAAACGTCGTAAAAGTGGTCTTAGACGAGCTCACGGCGCTTTTGGGCACGTCTGATAGCCGCCTGGTGTTGGGAAGTCGTATTCCGAATGTCATTATGCTGGTGGGTCTTCAGGGCTCTGGTAAAACAACGGCGGCAGTGAAGCTCGCATATCTTTTGAAGCAGCAAAACCACAATCCCTTGGTTGTGGCGTGCGACGTGTATCGTCCTGCTGCTGCCGACCAGTTGGAAACGCTTGCAGGCGAGATTGGCGTGCGTTGCTACCGCGAGGCATCGACCGATCCCGTTGAAATTGCGCGCCATGGCGTGCAGGACGCCATTGACAGCATGCGCGACGTGGTAATTATCGACACCGCGGGTCGTTTGCATGTTGATGAAGACATGATGGTCGAAGCGCAAAACATCAAGGATGCCGTTAAACCCGACCAGATTCTTATGGTGGTTGACGCCATGACCGGCCAAGACGTAGTAAACGTTGCCGCATCGTTCGCTGAGCGCGTTGACTTCGATGGCGTGATTCTGTCGAAGATGGACGGCGACGCCCGTGGCGGTGGTGCACTGTCGATTCGCGAAGTCACCGGCAAACCCATCAAGTTCATCTCGCAAGGCGAAAAGCCCGATTCTCTTGAGGTATTTCATCCCGATCGCATGGCAAAGCGCATTCTGGGCATGGGAGACATGGTTTCCCTTATTGAGAGCGCAGTGAAGCTGCAAGAGGAAAAAGTCGAAGAAGAGCAGGCAAAACGCTTTGCGAAAGCGCAGCTGACGTTTGATGACTTCTTGGATATGAATAAGAAAGTCAAGAAGATGGGCGGCGTATCGAAGCTCATCTCTGCTTTGCCCGGTGGCGATAAGGCCATGGCGAAGGGTGAGGTTGATGAAGGCGCGCTTGACAGAATGGCGGTCATTATCGGCTCTATGACGAAAGCAGAGCGCCAAAAGCCCAACATCATCAATGGCAGCCGTCGTGCGCGCATTGCGGCGGGAGCGGGCGTTTCAGTGACCGAGGTCAACCAGCTTATCAAGAAGTTCAACGAAACCTGCAAGATGATCAAGAAGATGTCGGCGGCGCAGGCGGCTCAGCAATCCAGGAAGGGTAAGAAGGGCAAAAAGCGCCCTGCGCGTGGCGGATTTGGCGCCGGCTCACCGTTGGGCGGTATGAGCGCTTCTGACCTGAAGAAGCTGCAAGATATGTTAGGTGAGTAGTCTTTTCTTCGATTTTGCGGTTTGAACTTGCCAAAAGCAATGTTTCGTAATAGTATATACAATTGCTGTTTTCTAGGGTAATGAGGCCCTGCATATAGATTTAGAGATAAAAAGGAGTTCATCTTCATGGCTGTTAAGATTCGCCTTGCACGTCACGGTTCCAAGAAGCGTCCGTACTACCGTATTGTTGTTGCAGAAGCTTCTGCTCCCCGCGATGGTCGTTTCATCGATCAGGTTGGCACCTACAATCCCTGCACCGAGCCTGCTGCTGTTTCTGTTGACCTGGCTAAGGTTGACCAGTGGATTGCAAACGGTGCTCAGCCCACCGACACCGTTAAGCGTCTGATCGACGGCGTTCGCAAGGAAGCATAAAATGCCTGAGTTGACCGAGAAAATTTCCGGTCTTGTTGAGACGGTTGTTCGTCCCCTTATCGAGTTCGAGGATGATTTCGAGATTTCTGCCTATGAGGAATCGGGGAATACCATCGTCGTTGAGTTGCGCGTGAACGAGGCTGATGCCGGTAAGGTTATTGGTCGCCAGGGCCGCATTATTAAGGCGGTTCGTACGGTTGCGCGTGCAGCTGCTTCTCAAGAAAATGCCCATGTCGAAGTGGAGCTCATTGACTAACAATGAATGCTTGGGTTGACGTTGCCGTTTTGACGGGAACCAAAACGCTTGATGGAAGGCTCGTGGTGCGTTCTGCGCCGAGCCTTCCGTTTTTGATGTCTGAGGGGCAAAAAGTATTTTTTGTTCCGCCCGTAATTGATGTCCCCAGAACCGCAACGGTTGATGAAATCACGGAAGGTGCCGGAGGCGACTACATTGTTCGCTTCAGTTCGATACGCGATAAAACAACGGCGGGAAAGCTTCTGGATTGTCATGTTCTGCTGAGCAAAGATGATCTGGACGCCACTTCTGCGGCGCTTGCCGATAGCTCATTTATCGACTACGACGTGATTGACGTTGAAATGGGTCATTTAGGGCTGGTGGAAGCGTTGGAGCAGATGCCTGCCCAGTTCTTGCTGCGTGTTGCCGCTGATGGCGGCTATACGTTCTCTATTCCTTTTGTGGATGAGTTCATTAGGGAAGTTGACCCCGAGAACAAGGTTGTAAGCGTGGATATCCCTTCGGGACTTCTTGAGTTGTAGGAGGCGCAGCTATGCGTATCGATACGCTTTCCACGTTTCCCGATATGTTCAGCTCGGTTATGGGTGCTTCCATTATGAAGCGTGCCCAAGATAAGGGCTATCTTGAATTTCATGCTCATGACCTGCGTGAATGGACTCATGATCGTCATCGTACAACCGATGATGATCCTTATGGCGGCGGCCAGGGTCTTGTCATGAAATGTGAGCCCATCTTTGAGGCGTACGACAGCCTTATTTCTGCTTGCGATGCGGCTCCTTATACCATTTTGCTTTCTCCGTGCGGACGTCCGTTCAACGATGCATGTGCCACCGAACTTTCCGAGAAAGAGCGCATTCTGTTCATTTGCGGCCACTACGAAGGCATTGATGAACGCGTATATTCTTTGGCGGATGCCACTATTTCTTTGGGCGATTACGTTCTGACCAGCGGCGAACTTGCCTCTATGGTCATCATCGACGCACTTGTGCGGAAAATTCCCGGTGTGTTAGGCGCGGAAAACGGCGCCCAGGATGAAAGCTTCTACGATAACCTGCTTGAGTATCCGCAGTATACGCGTCCTGCGTCGTATCGCGGCATGGATGTTCCCCCTGAGCTCTTATCGGGCAATCATGCGCTAATCGCTTCGTGGCGCCGTAAGCAAAGCCTTGAACGCACGTTGCGTTTGCGCCCCGATTTGCTCAAGGACGCTCCGCTGACTTCCGATGATAGAAGATTTTTGCAATCTTTACTTGAGCAATAATCGCCGTCGCTCATAAGCGGTATCATGGTTCGTTAGTGATTTTTAGTTGATATGCGACAGGCGCGCAGTGAAAAGAAAGGTTTTGCATGGCCCCTCAGAATACGTGGGAAAATGAAGTAAACGCATTGCGCGAGAAGCAGACTGCCCCCGTTCCAGAGAAAAAGAAAAGCTCATGGGCGGGCTTTTTTGGCATGCTTATTTTGGTCGTTCTTATTTCGCTTGGCTTGCGTACGTTTGTTTTTCAGCCTTTCGAGATTCCTTCTGGCTCTATGGAAGAAACCATCACGCCTGGTGACATGGTGTTTTCTGAAAAGGTGTCTTATTATTTTAGAACGCCGGAGCAAGGTGAAGTTGTCACGTTCAAGGACCCCGATGAGGCGGGTCGTACCCTCATCAAGCGATGCATTGCTGTTGGCGGCCAAACGGTTGACCTGCAAAACGGCGTTGTGTACGTTGATAACGAGCCGCTGAGTGAGGAATACACGAATGCTAAGCCGTCATACCCCTTAAATTCTGCGCGGGTGACGTATCCATATACGGTGCCTGAGGGCTCTATTTGGGTGATGGGCGATAATCGCGATCACTCCCAAGATTCTCGTTATTTCGGCGCCGTGCCGGTAAGCAGCGTTTCGGGTCGTGCGTTTTTCACGTACTGGCCGCTGAACAGCATCGGGTTTTTGGAGTAGCAAGCCGCGCGCTGCGACGTGCTGCGGAGCGCGGTGGCATTGGTGGCGTTTGCCGCCGTGAACGTTTAAGCGCTGGTCCTTCGCGTAGGGCGGTTTACGTTTTAGCGCTACCGTTGTGCGGCGGTTTTACGATAGGGAACAAACCGGTTGCATAGCCAATCGGATAAACGAAGAGATAAAAGGAGAGTTATGGCAATCGAAGAGGCGAACGGGCAAGATTCGCAGAAAAATCTTCCCCCGACGTTCCAAGACGTCATTATGAACTTGCAGCGTTTCTGGGCCAAGCAGGGTTGCGTGGTGCTGCAGCCTTACGATAACGAGGTGGGCGCAGGCACGTTCCATACGGCAACAACGCTTCGCGCGTTGGGTCCCAATGTATGGCGCACCGCATACGTGCAGCCGTGCCGCCGTCCGACCGATGGTCGCTATGGCGAAAACCCGAACCGCATGCAGCATTATTACCAGTTCCAGGTGCTGATCAAGCCTTCTCCCGAACGCTCTCAGGAGCTTTACCTGGAAAGCTTGGAAGCCATTGGCATCAATGTTGCGGAACACGATGTTCGCTTCGTTGAAGACGACTGGGAAAGCCCTACGCTGGGCGCCTGGGGTCTGGGCTGGGAAGTGTGGATTGATGGCATGGAGTGCACGCAGTTCACGTACTTCCAGCAGGTGGGCGGCTTTGAGTGCAGCCCCGTTCCTGTGGAAATCACGTACGGCCTTGAGCGCTTGACGATGTACATCCAGGGCGTGGATTCTGTGTACGACATTATTTGGAGCCGTTCGGATGATGGCACCGTATTCACATACGGCGATGTTTTCCTGGAGAACGAGAAAGAGTTTTCCGCTTATAACTTCGAAGTTGCCGACACTGATTTGCTTTTCGGCGAATTCGATCGCTACGAGGCAGAATGCAACCGCGTTTTGGCGCAGGGTTTGCCGCTGCCGGCCTACGACTACGTGTTGAAGTGCTCCCATGCTTTCAACTTGCTTGACGCGCGCGGCGTTATTTCCGCCACGGAACGCATGGGCTACATCCTGCGTGTGCGCACCATTGCGAAAGCGTGCTGTGCCAGCTACTTGGAGCATGTGGTGGGTCAGGCTCCCGTTGACGCAGATGAAAAGGAGGCGTAAAGATTATGGCGAACAAGACGCTTGCTTTTGAGATTGGCACCGAAGAGCTGCCGGCGTTTGACCTGCATAACGCAACTATCCAGCTTGAAAAACTTGCTCACGAGGCATTTGATGCTGCAGGCATTTCCTATGAGTCTATTGCGGTGCATTCAACGCCGCGTCGCTTGATTCTTATTGCAACGCAAGTCCCCGAGCAAACAGAAGCATTCGAGGAAGTGTTCAAAGGCCCGTCCGCGAAAATCGCGTTCGACGCCGATGGCAATCCCACGAAAGCCGCTTTGGGCTTTGCGCGCGGCAAGGGTGTTGATGCGGCTGATCTTGAACGTCGCGAAGATAACGGCGTTGAGTACGTGTACGCCACGAAGAGCACGCCCGCGAAGCGCATTGCCGACTTGCTTCCCGATTTGCTGTTGGGCCTGATTACGGGCCTGTCGTGGCCGCGTCCTCAGCGTTGGGGTGTGCTGAGCGACCAGTTCCGTCGCCCAGTGCGTTGGCTTTTGGCCCTGTTGGGCTCCGAAGTGGTGGATGTTCACTTTGCCGGCCTGACCGCGGGCAACACAACGCGCGGACACCGCTTCTTGGCGCCTGGTCCTTTCGAAGTTGCCACGGCCGATGATCTTCTTCCTGTTTTGGAGAAGGCATATGTTGTTACGTCCGAGGCGCAGCGCGAAGCCATCATTCGTCAGCAGATCAAAGACATCGAAGCAAAGACCGGTCTTGTTGCCGAGCTTCCCGCAAAGGTCATGGCCGAAGTGGTGAACCTGGTTGAATACCCAACGGCTATGGTAGGAACGTTCGACGAGCTGTTTTTGGCGGTTCCGAAAGAGATCATCGTAGACGCCATGCTGGTACATCAGCGTTACTTCCCGCTGTTCACTGCGGAAGGCGCGCTTACGAACAAGTTCATTGTGACTTCAAATGGCAATCCGAAGTTCGAAGCGAACATCATCGATGGCAACCAGCGCGTTGTCGCGGCGCGTTTGTATGATGCGAAGTTCTTCTATGACGAGGACTTGAAGAAGCCGCTCGAAGCGTACGTTGACGATCTTGAGAACGTTGTTTTCCAAGAATCGCTGGGAACAACGCGTGCGAAAGTGTCGCGTATTGAAGCGCTTGCCGGTGTTTTGGCCACGGCAACGGGTTTGTCCGATTCCGATGTTGCGGAAGCAAAGCGTGCTGCGTTCTTGGCGAAGGCCGACTTGGTTACCGGTGCTGTGGTGGAATTCACCAGCGTACAAGGCATTATGGGTTCCTACTACGCGAAAGCTGCAGGGGAAACCGACCAGGTTGCCCAGGCAATCGCAGATCAGTATCGTCCGCGCTTTGCCGGTGATGAGTTGCCTGAATCTGTGGTGGGCATGTGTGTTGCTGCTGCTGACAAGCTTGATACGATTTGCGGTCTGTTTGCGGTTGGCCAGGGTCCCACGGGTTCTTCCGACCCCTTCGCGCTGCGCCGCCAATCCATTGGCATCATTGCCATGCTGCAGGCGGGTTTGAATGTCTCGCTGGCTAATGCTATTGATTTTGCTTTGGATTCTTATCAGAAGCAGGGTATTGCGTTTGACAAGGCTGAAGTGCGTGCTCAGATTATCGAGTTCTTTGTGACGCGTACGAAAGTAAGTTTGAAGGATGGCGGCGCAAGCCCCGATGCCATTGATGCTGTTTTGGCAACGGGTGCGTGCGAGCCGGCGGTTCTGATTGCCCGCGTCCGCGCGCTTGAAACCGCTCGCAAGGAGGCTGCCGAGACGTTCGACGATCTTGCTACTGCGTTCGCGCGTGCGAACAATCTGCGCGATGCCGAGCTTGGTAGCACGGTGGATGACAGCTTGCTGGGAGACACCGAGCGCGCCTTGAACGCTGCAATTTCCGAAGCTGAACAGAGCGTGGGCGAGGCGCTGGCGCACGATGATTACGCTTTGGCGCTGCAGCAGCTGGCGGCACTGCGCAAGCCCATCGATGCGTTCTTCGAGGACAT
>CAKTYF010000054.1 GCA_934631995.1 uncultured Eggerthellaceae bacterium | reverse complement strand
GCATTTGAAGCCCTCGGCGCCGTATGTGACCTGGCAGCCCGCCTCTTCGAGCATTTGCGCCCAAGTCAGGTTGTTTTCCTCGTCGAAACGTGCACGCAGCTCCATAAGCACCAGCACTTCTTTGCCGTGCTCTGCCGCGCGGCAAAGTGCCTGCGCAATCTTCGAGGTCTTTGCCAGGCGGTAGATGGTGATCTTGATAGAAAGAACGTTCGGATTTTCGGCGGCTTCGTTCAAAAGATGCAGGAACGGGTCAATGGAGTCGTACGGGAAGAACAGCAGACGATCCTTTTGTTGCACTTGCGCCATGATGGATTGTCCCTGATGCAGGTCTATAGCCCATCGTCCCTTGTGGGGCAGGTAGGAAAGCTTCGCTGCAAGATCTTTGGGCAGGCTGTCGGCCAGGGCATATGCGTAACCCATGGCAAGCGGGCAGCGGTCCACGAACATCTGCTGCGGTTTTACGCGCGTCAGGGAAATAAGCTTCTCGCGGAACGCCTCCGACACGGGGCAGCTCAGCTCCACGCGAACAATTGCCAGATGATCGCGCTGCTTGAGCAGTTTTTTCATCTGATGGCGATAATCTTCTTCGTTGTCTTCAAACTTCTCGTCATCAAAGCTGATGTCGGCATTGCGCGTGACCGCCAAAACGCAACTTTCTTTTATGGCGTACGCGTCGAACAGGGTTGGCAGCCAATGCAGAAGAATGTTCTCGGTGCGAATGTAGCGCTTGCCATCGGGCAGCATGACAAACGGCGGCAGACTGCCCGGAAGCGGCACGATTCCCACGGCCTTTTCTTTCTTGTGTTCCAGCAATGCCGCGGCGTATAGGCGCTTATTCACCAGATGGGGCAGCGGATGGTTCGGCCCAATAAGGATAGGCGAAATTACGGGCAGTACGTCTGTACGGAAAAATCGGTTGATGCGTTTCGTCTCGTCGGCGGTCAATTCATCGAAGGGCACGTCGCAAATGCCGTTTTTCTCGAGCTCTTGTGCCACGGCGGTGTAGATATGCTCCTTCATGGCCAGCAATCCCGGGATGGTCTTATAGACTTCGTCGAGCTGCTTGTCGGCAGTCCAGCCGGTGCGGCTGTCGGTCTTAAGTGGGTCGATGCGCGTAATGTCGAACAAGCTGCCCACGCGAATCATGAAGAATTCGTCCAGGTTGCTGCAGAAGATCGAGATAAATTTCAGGCGCTCAAGCGTGGGGATGCTCGTATCGGATGCCTCTTCAAGCACGCGGCGATTGAAACGCAACCAGCTTAGTTCTCGGTTTTGGGTGTAAGCGTATTCGCGTTGAGTATTCTCTGACATAAGTAACCTTCTCGTACTCCGTATTTGCTAACAATCAGCTGCTGGGCGCTGAACAGGTGAAATGCATGTTGCAGAATGAGTATGCCGGGGATAAGCGTGTGAATGCGGTCCGCTTCGTGCCGCAAAATAAGGTTTGTGGCGTCTTTTGCGCCGCTGCACAGAAACGCAGCGAGCTCATCAAGCTGTTCGGCCGTCATCCCTTGCCTGTTCTTGGGCAGGTTGAAGTAATGGCGCGCTAACTTTAGCGTTGCGCGCGCTGTTCCGCCCACGCCCACCACCAATACGCGGGGAGAAACGTTGTTCTCGTGCGGGTCAATGGTCTGACTAATGGCTCCCTGTAGTTTCTGGAGGGAGCCTTCACCAGGCAAAATGTTTTTCACGCAGCGCTTATACAGGCTCAGCGATCCAATAGGGAAGCTGGCGGAGTTGGTGACAACGCCTTCCTCGAACGATACGACTTCTGTGCTGGCGCCGCCAACGTCAAGAAACGCGCCGCTTTCAATGCGCAGGTCCTCCATGACGCCGGCATAGCCCAGAAGCGCTTCTTCTTCGCCGCTGATGACATCCACCGAAAAACCGGTTGCCGCATGAATGATTGCAAGCGCTTGTTCAGTGTTTGAGATATTGCGTAGCGATGCCGTTGCAAACACGGCAACGTTATTGATTTCCAGCGTTTCCAGCGTGGCGCGAAACTCCAGCAGGCCGCTGCATGCGCTCTCGATGCCTTCGGCGCTGAGTGCCCCGTCTTCTACATAACTTGCAAGGCCAGCCATCACTTTCTCGCGGAATAAAATCCGGAAGGCGTGCCCCTCCACCTCGTAGACGGTCAATCGGATTGAGTTCGAACCAATGTCGATTATCCCTTGTTTCATGATGCTTCCTCTTGCGCATTCTTGTCCATTTTGTATTTTCTTGCTTTTGAGTATACGGCGTGTTTGTAAGCTGCTTTTCAAAGGTTTGTAAAATGGAAGTAAAGTGCAAGGTCGTTTCGGGTTTTATGGCGCTCAAAGCTCTCGCGGCGTGGCGTTCCGACGTGCTCTGACCCCGTGCGGCGCATAAACGCAAGCGCGCCCTCGCCCGGTAACAGGCGAAGACGCGCTCGTTCGTTTTGACTCTGAGCCGTTTTATATGCGCTGGTCAGCTGCTTGTTCTTCTTGCTAGTCGCGCTTGATGGTGCGGCCAAGTGCCTCGAAACGGGTCAAGTCCGTCTTCGCCATACCAATGTTGGGATCCTTGCGCGCCTCGAAGCGAGGATCGGCGGGATCGTCCCATATGCGTTCCGCAACAGGCTTCCATTCTTCAGCGAAGGTCTTGCACTTCGAGCACAGCTCGCAGGCGCTTTCCTGTGCAGTCAGATTCGTGCATTCTGCGCCAGAGGCTTCGACCAGCTTGGGCAGCCACTCCGGGTTCTCCAGCATGGGGCAGGGGCGCAGCAAGTTGTCGTTGAACGGCATGTTCTTGTAGTACTCCATGAAAATGGGGGACTTCAAGCACTCCAGCAGGGACTTTTCGTGGATGTTCGCGTTAGAGTAATGGATGAACACGCACGGCTCAACGTCGCCTGCAGCATTGATGTGCAGGTAGCGGCGTCCGCCGGCAATGCAGCCGCCCACAAACTCGCCGTCGTTTTGGAAATCCAGCGTGAACAGGGGTTTCTTGTAACGCATATCGCGCACAAAGTTGTACAGATGGATACGCTGCTCAACGGTGGGCATAAGCTCGGGCGCCGCATCGGAGCCAACGGGCATGTACGTAAAGATCCAGCAGAACAGCGCGCCCTGCTCAATCAACCAGTCGAAGTATTCCTCGCTGGCAATGCTTTCAGCGTTTTGGCTGGTGAAGCATGCGGAAATACCGAACGGCAAGCCGTGGGACTTCAGCAGCTTCATGGCTTTCACAATGCTTTGGTACGTGCCGGCACCGCGGCGCGCATCGGTGGTTTCCTCGGAGCCTTCGGCGCTAATGGCGGGCACGAAGTTCTTCACGCGCAGGACGTCCTGGCAGAATTCCTCGTCGATAAGCGTTGCGTTGGTGAAGCACAGAAACGCGCAGTCGGGATGCGCTTCGCACAGGCGGATGAGATCCTTTTTGCGTACCATAGGCTCGCCGCCCGTGTAAATGTAAACGTGAGTGCCCAGTTCAACGCCTTGGTTGATAATGGAGTCAATGTCGTCGTACGTCAGGTTCAGGCTGTGGCCGTAGTCGGCGGCCCAGCAGCCGGTGCAATGCAAGTTGCAGGCGCTTGTGGGGTCAAGCAGAATGGCCCACGGAATGTTGCACTGGTGCTTCTCGCGCATTTCTTCCTGCTTCGGCCATGCCATTAGGTTGCCATCGACGATGAAGTTCTTCAGGAACTCGTTGCGGAACTCGGGGTTCAAATCGAAGATCTTCATGATCAGTTCATACCAGTTGTTTTTCTCGGCAATGACTTTCTTGAAGGATTCGCGCTGGGTGGGGAAGACATCTGCGGGTGCAACTTTGTCCAGCATGTTCATGATATTGCAGATGTTTTTCTCAGGGTCGGCCAGCAAATAGTCCACGGTTTTCATCATGGCAGCGCGCTTAATTTGGTCGGTGGCTTTCATGACATGCTCCTTTGCTTTCAAAAGACCTGAAATTCTTCATGCCTACAAATACTCACTGTGGCATAATACACAGTGTAAATGTAATAACAAAACAGAGAAACATCAATTACCAAAGTAGTAAAAAATGGGTATTAATTCAAATTTGTTACGATTCTGACAATTTGCTGGGGGGCGATTTGCATGGTGTCAAAAGAGGCGAAAGTGGCAAAAGAGAAAAAGGAAAAGACGAAGAAAGCGAAGGACGAAACGCCTGATAAATTCATGTCTGATCCGCGCTCCCAAAGAACGGAAGCGCAAATCTTTGCGGTGTTCGACGAGCTGCTTTCCGAAAAAGAGCTTTCCAAAATCACCGTGACCATGCTTACGAAGCGCGCTGGAATTAGCCGTAAGACGTTCTACTTGCACTACGGTTCCATTGATGATCTTGTCGATGAGCTTCTTCGCAGGGAAATGGCGAATGTCGGCGAAACACTGCGTTCGATTCCGCTGGACAAAGATGGACGCATTGACGCCGGGGCGTTTTTATCGGTACTGTGCGAAGAGATTCTTCTGAACTTTGATCGAAGGACGAAGATTTTAGAATGCGTCAATACCGATCGACTGGTGGATCGCCTGAAGCCGTTCTTGGCGGACGTGCTCAAAGAGGATAATGCGCTGGGCCTGTCTGAAGAGCTTGGCCCTTACCTGGACATTTTCATCGCATATTTCTGTTCGGGTCTCCTTGCTATTTATCATCATTTGCTATCGACCGACCCTGACCTTCCCATAGAGAACATCTCGATACTTACGGGTGCTGCGGTTACCGGTGGCATTGCGGCGCTGGCGGAAAAGGCAGCGGAGCTGAAGATTGCGCAATCGTAGTTTCTGGGGCGCTTGGGCGTGGCTCATGGGGCGTGCGTTTCGCTGATGTTGTAAAAGCGTCATGCAACGGTTGACTGAACGTGGCTTTAGGCATGGTATCTTTTTACCAATGGCTTAAGCGCCCTGGTGCGGCTGCGGAAAGCGCGCCGTTGATTCGCCATTCGGAGTTGAATGTCTGATGGGCCAATAAAGCTAGCAAAGCAAAAGTTGCTGATGGAGTGCATTTTTTAGGAGTTTAGCAATATTATAGCGAAGAGAGGGGCTGATGAGATGGATGATATGACCACGAATTCACCGGATCTTACTGCGACAAGCGATAAGGGTGTTGTCAAGGAAAAGCCGCATCCATCCATCCCGCTTCAGGACGTCGATATCCTTAAAATCTGCGACGAAATTGCCTTGCGTAAGTACCATTTCAGCAAGTCGGGCTTGAGCGCCGGCGTGGAACTCATCGATTATATTGCTCTTTTGGTGATTGAAGAGGAAGCGTCTTTGGCCGATATTTATGGCGGCCGCGTGTACTTGCGCGACATATCGGACAAAATGCACATCCCCATACGGCGGGCATCATCGCGTATTGGACATTTGCGCGATCGCGGCCTGATCAATTGGGGTCACGATGGCGATGGAAGCGAAGGCACGTATGTGACCTTAACTGATTCGGGTCAAGAATTCCTGGTTGCGCAACGCAGCCACTTGGCTAAATATTACAGCGGCGTTATCCAGCGTTTCGGCATTAGCAACCTTATGAGCCTTCTGAATCTTATGAAGCAGATGGAAACCGTTATTGAGGTTGAGCTGGAGGAAGGGGGAGCTGATGATTCAGAATGATTCATCTGCCTGTACCGCTTACGCACAGGATTTGCTTGCTACCTGCCTGCAAAATGATAGCATTTCGCCGCGTCTTTACGAGGAATATGGCGTTAACCTGGGCTTGCGCGACGAACGCGGCAACGGTGTTCTGACCGGCCTTACGAATATCTCGAAAATCAGCTCGTCAAAGGTCGAAGGAGCTCAAAAAGTTCCCGACCAAGGGCGCTTGTGGTATCGCGGCCATACCATAGAGGAGCTTATTACTTCGCTGGGTGACCAATTGGGGTTCGAGCGCGTTACGCATCTTCTTCTTTCGGGCGAGCTTCCTTCTGATGAACAGGAACAACGCTTCAAGGAAGTTATTGCGAGCTGTCGTGAGCTGCCGCCGTTTTTCGTGCGCGATACCATTATGGACATGCCTTCGCGCGACGTTATGAACACCATTACTAGAAGCTTGCTGGCGCTTTCTGCTTACGATGAGCGCGCGGTAGATACGAGCGTGGAAAACGTAATTCGCCAGTGCATTCAGCTGATTGCGCGCATGCCTCTGTTGGCGGCGTACTCCTATAACGGATACAACCATTACATTAATTATGACAGCATGTACATCCACCGCCCCAACAAGGATTTCTCTACGGCGGAAAACCTGCTGCGCATGTTGCGCCCCGATATGTCTTTCACCCCTGTTGAGGCGAAGGTTTTGGATGCGGCGCTTATTCTGCACATGGAGCACGGCGGCGGCAACAACTCCACGTTCACTACGCGTGTTGTTACGTCTTCGGGCTCGGATACGTATTCCACGTTCGCTGCGGCAATGGCATCGCTCAAGGGCCCACGCCATGGCGGTGCGAACATCAAGGCAGCCGAAATGATGGACGACATTCGCGAGCACGTGCGCGATTGGGAAGACGAGGACGAGATTCGTTCCTATCTGGGCGAAATCTTGGACAAGAGGGCGTTCGATCATCAGGGCCTCATCTACGGCATGGGCCATGCGGTCTATACGCTTTCCGATCCGCGCGAACGCATTTTCCGCGTTTACGTTGAAATGCTGGCCAAGGAAAAGGAACGCACGAAGGATCTTGACTTGTACCAGGCGGTCGAACGGATTGCTCCGGCGCTTATATCGGATCGCCGTCGTAACGGCAAGGTGACCAGCCCCAATATCGACTTCTACAGTGGATTTATGTATGAGATGTTGGGTATTCCGCGCGAGCTGTACACGCCTATTTTCGCCGTGGCCCGCATTGTGGGCTGGAGTGCGCATCGCATTGAAGAGCTAATTACTTCAAGCAAGATTATTCGCCCGGCATACATGAGCGTTTCGCGGTAGGGGATTCGCCCTTCGCTGTGGCGGCGCTAGGACGCGGCTTCCGGGGGCTTTGCAGGCGCGACGGCGTCGCGTTGTGGCGTCTTTCGCAGTGTCGGCATCAGGGTGTTTCTTCTCGGTGTCTTTCGCGGATGTGCGGGCGATGCTTTTTGATGAAAAGGAGAGATAAGCGGTGGTAACGGAAACGTCGGAAACATCGGCGATCGATTCAATAGCGGGGCTGGCCACAGGGCTGGTTTCGAATGACGCATCAATGCTCAACGAGCTGCGTCATGCGTTATCGGCGCAAGCGCCCCAGCTCACAGCAGCATGGGCCACCGAGCAGCTGTACGCGTATCGCAAGCTCATGGGGTATTATCGGTGCGCGCTGATGGAGGTTGAAACGAAATTTCGCGTGCTCAACCAGGACTTGTCGATTTTTGCCGAGGGCAATCCCATTGAGAACATCAAAAGCAGGGTGAAGTCGCCCGAAAGCATTGTGGGAAAGCTTATTCGCAAGGGATATCCCATTACGCCGGAAGGTATTGAAGAGAACTTGTTCGATGTGGCGGGCGTGCGCGTTATCTGCACGTTTCTTGACCAGGTGTACGATTTAGCGGATGCATTTGTTGGTCAGGATGATATTGAGCTTTTGGAGAAGAAGGACTACATTGCCAACCCCAAGCCGAACGGGTATCGCAGCCTTCATCTTATTGTGCGCGTGCCCATCTTCCTGCACAGTGAGAAACGCATGATGCCCGTTGAAGTTCAGATGCGCACGCTCAGCATGGATTCATGGGCGAGTTTCGAGCATAAAGTTTGTTACAAGAAAAACAACCCTGCGCTTGATGATGGAGTGCGACATGATTTGCGCACGTGCGCCGATTACAGCGCCGAGATTGACCGTATTGCCTCTGATTTGCATAAGCGGGTGTCTCGGTAGCGGTTTGGTTGCGGCTGATTGATTGGGTGTTTGGCCTGCGGTTTTATTGCGGCGGCGCTTCTTTGGAAGTGCCGCTTTCTTTACTGGTCTTGGCGGCGGCTCCCGTGACGGGGCGCAGATTGCGCGGTGCCGTTGCCGGCGGCGTTTCCGCCGCTGCGGCGGATGCCGTATTGCGTGTTGAGCGGAGCTTCGTGGCGTGCCGCGCGCGGTACGCCCGCGTTGCCGTTGCCGCCGCTGACGCTGTTGTTGGCGTTGCCGATGTTGTCGCCATGACGAGCACTGCTGCCGCTGTTGGCGTCAGGTCGAGTGCTGCGTCGTGCTTCGTACGATGCAGCAGGTCGAGCGCTGTGCCGTGCGGACGTAGTGTCCGAGGCGACCGTTGCAGCCCTCGAATCGCCCCCACGCGCCTGACGGTTTTCTCGGCGTGCTGCCACGCGTTCATCAAGCGGACTTTGCGCGGGTTCTTCTTCGGCGGCTTCTGCTTCGCCTCCCAGAGTTTTGTCAAACCTAATGCGGAAGTAGATCCACAGCATAAGGATAAACAGCACGGTCATGGTAATCAGGTAGCTGGTAACGGCGCCGTTCAGGCCAGCGTAGTGGATAAGCAGCATGGGCGTGAACAGGGCAAGGATGAACGCCACCAGGTAGGCGATGATGACATCGTACTGGCGGCGCAGGATGGTGATCACCTGATACAGAAAGTCGATGCCCGCAATAATGCCGCCCGATATAACCATGATGGTGGATGCTTCTCTGAACTGGGTAAAGTCAATACCGTACAGGAAGCTGAAGATGGTCAGACCAACCCAGTGCATCAGGAGCACCACGACAAAAGCGAACGCGGCAATGCCCAAAAGCGCGGCAACGATAATTAGGTCGAAGCGGCGGCGCTTTTCGGGGTCGTGCCACGTCTTCGCCATTTTTACGATCATCGGTTTGTAGACGGTTTGCCCCGTGAGCAGGATAAACATGGCGGGGAAGTACAGAACGTTGTAGTAGAGCTGGTTGTCGTAGCCAAGCATGCCTTCCATGACGAATTTCGGCATGTTGTCGATGAGCGAATACATGAACAGCGCAGCGAACAGGGGCCAGCTTTGCTTGAACAGGCTGAGTACGGCTCTGAATCGGGGGCGCGCCGATTGCTCGGTTTCGAAGTAGGCAAGCGGTATGGTTAAGAAGAGCGTGGATGCGCCGGCGAACACCGCCATAACAATGGCTGCTGTGGGAAGCGAGCGCGTGATAAGCAGCGTGATGGTGAAGGAGACGAAGGAAAGCAGCGCGCGTACGAAAACGCTTACGCCGCCCAGGTACATTTTGCCGACCTGTTGCAGGCGGCCTTCGTAGACGTCGGCCAGGCCATCGATTGCCTTGTAGACAACCAGACTTACGCATAGCGTGCTCATTGTTTGGTCGTAACCGCGCACGGCGCAATACGTGGCGCCAATCATGATGGCTAGCAAGCACGTGATAACGCGGCTTATCTGGTATTCCGAGAACGCGTAGGTTTCAGAAACGTCGCTGACCTGGTACGTTCTAATGCCGAAATGCGCCACAATCAAAAGCAGCATGGCAACAACATAGGCCATGGAGAACATGCCTGCTTGCTCGGCGCCGGAAAGCTGCGTGACGATGATGGTCAAGGTGGGGAAGACCACGCCCCACATGCCCATGCCGATGATGCTCCAAATGTAGTCGCGGCTGGTTTGGTTGGCCTCGAACTCCTGATCTTCCTCGTGGAAGGAGCGATCGCGCGCGGCACCCAGCAGGCGGTTGCACCATTGCGTGACAACGCGTGCCAAGAAGCTGGGCTTGTGCATTTTCTGCGGGCGCTCTTTGCGGGGCCGGTTATTGATTTTTTCTCTCAGCTGCGTCAATACTTGCATAAATGATTACTTTTCGGGTTATCTCTGTTGGCTTTTGCTTCAATTGCCACGATTTTGCTTGTGATTATCGGGGTATGATACCACGCTCGTTTGGTTCGGGGCTCAGGTGCAAAAAGCTTCAAAAAACGCCCTTCAGAAAAGCGAAGGGCGTTCATATTTTCATGCGCGGATGGCTGGCTTTTGCGTAGTAGTTGCTGTGGCGCTGGTGCATTCGTGCTGCTGAGCTGCATGTTTTTCTTGCGCGCGGTTGGGCTGCAATGGCGCTGCGGGGCGCTTGCGTCCGTGCCCGCGCCTGCACTGGTGCTGCTGCCCCTTTGCCCGCTCCCTTGCGTGGGTGAGGGTTGGCGTCGCGGGCACCTGTCGGCGTTATTGCGCCGCCACCAGCTCTTTCAGCTTTTCCAGGTCGTTTGCGTCTGGGTGCGAAAGCGCGCTGTCGAAGTTTTTAAGCAGGGCATCCAGGTTCGGCTTGTGGCCGTGCTCTTCGATCATTTTCACGTAGCGCTCTTTCACGGACAGGGGCATTTTGCCCTGGCACATGTATTCGCCGACAATCGTGTTGCTGGCATCGATGGCTTCTTTTGTTTTGGCCAGAATCTTTTGGTAATACTCTTCGCTTCCGCCGAATCCCGCCGTTCCGAACAGGAAGATTTTCTTGTTTTGGAGTGTTTTCAACAGGGTCAGGGTGTTTTCATCGGCGACACCTTTGTCGGTCCAGAAGCCAATGAAAAGCAGTTCTGATGTGGGGTTTTCCCTGTTGGAGCTGGTACCGAAATAGTCGCAGTTTTCTTGCGGCAGTGCTTCGCGGACGGCATTGGCCAGCAGTTTCGTGTTGCCAGTCATGCTGCTGAAAATAATCGAGTAATGCTTATCTGTCATGGTCACGACTGCCTTTCGTTTGATGTATGTTTTATGCTGGTACGAAAATTATAATCCCGCGTTTTTGTTGCTGCGCTGTGTGTGCTGCGCCAAGGATGCCGTGATGCGGCGACCCCTGATGGTTCGTGATAGAATGTGCGGCAAGAGATGCGTGTTTTCCAGGCGCTGCTTGCGCGGGTGGCGGAATCGCAGATGAAAGGGGATTCGTTATGGCGAAAATGCCTCAGGATTGCATGGATTTGATCAACAACGTATATGCTGCTGCGGTAGCCACGTGCGATGCCAACGGTGTTCCCAATGTGGTGTGCTGCTCAATGAAGCAAGCGTATGACGATGAGGCGATTATGATTTCTGATCAGTATTTGAATAAGACGTTGGCGAACTTGCGAGTAAACCCGAAGATGTCCGTGAGCGTGTGGGACGAAACGCATGGTTATCAGGTAAAAGGCACTGTGGTGTACGAGAATGAAGGACCGCGCTACGAGGCCATTGCCGCACAGGTGCATCAGATTCTAAACTCCATGGGTTACGACTATTATTCCAAGGGCGTGTGCTGGATGCACGTCGAGGAAGTTTATTCCATTACCCCTGGTCCCAACGCTGGAGCGCGTTTGGTGTAGCCGGCTTTGCTAGGGGTGCGTTTTCGTAGCAGTTGGCTTGGGGCGCGCCTTCGCAACGGTTGGTTCAGACTTGCTTTTGCCTGCTTTTGGGGCTGGTAAAGGTTGCTGCTACGATTGCCTGACGTTGCCACTTTTTTGCCAACAACTGAGCATTCGAATCCGAGGTGCTGTTCATGCCTCGGATTTTTTGTGCTCCGATGCGGTGTGGCTGGGTTTCGAGCGCGTGTTGCGGATTTGTGGCGTGACGGAGCTTTGGGAGCGTGTTCTGGGCGTGGCTTTTGGCTGCGTTCTTGGGGTTTCTGGTGGCATGTTGTCGTTTTTTCGGTCTGAAAACGCCCAAATCGACGGTACGGGGCAGGTGGAGATGGGATTCCTACATCCGCTGACTCAGTTTGAAACTTGCGACCTGGGGTTTTGCTGGGCGAGGTCGGAGTGAAAGGTTCGAAATTGCATTGTCTGCGTCCTCGACCTGCCCCGTACCGTGAATCTGCGCGTTTTTGCGCCCGATTTCCGACAAGATGCCGCGTGCGGGGTGGGAGTTACGACTGCATCGACACTTTCAAGGTGACCGAGAGATGCCCCGAGCGCATGCGGGCGGAATGGGTACGCGCGATTGCGCTCTGGGACTTGCCCTTGTTGGGAAACAGGGGACAAATTCGGGTAAATCGACGATAAGTGGTGGTCGAGGCGTCGTTTTTTTGTCGAAGCACGCCTCTATTCCCCAAAACTGCGAATTTACTTCTTTTGGGGAATGGGGCGGCTCAGCCAATCGGCGGCGTCCACGATTCATATTCCTTCGTGCTGGTATTCGGGCTGGTAGGTGCGTGCAATCAGCATTTTGGGAAAAGCGTCCCTTATGAAACGTAAGCGCGCAGGTGAACTCGCAGTCAGCTCTTCTTGGGCTTGCCTGAAAATGCTTGGATTTCAAACTGTTGTCCATGCCTTTAGACTGATCTCAGTGAAACAG
>CAKTYF010000053.1 GCA_934631995.1 uncultured Eggerthellaceae bacterium | reverse complement strand
GTGGACAACCGGTTGCGCTGGCAGCCCGTAATGAGTAGCAAGATTAAAGGAGGACGGCCGTTATGGCTCAAGATACCTATAATCATATTTCTTTTGAAGACGATGAAGAGGAAGTGTTTGTTGTAGGTGCTGCGGCGGCCGCGCCTGCTCCGACAGCGCTTCGAAACAAGGTTTCCGCTGTTGCGGAAACTTACGAAGACGCAAAAGAAATCGCAGATGAAGTGGCTGCTTTTTATGACGTAGCTGCAGAGGGAGACTTTGGTGTGCCTGTTGCGGAAAGCAACTCGGATGCCGATACGCGTGCTGCTGCAGGGGCGTCTGCTGGCGCGCCGCGTGATGTATTGGGCACGGAAGTAGGGGAGGCAGCGGCAACAAGTGCGGCCAAGCGCCAGAAGAAACAGCGCAACTTCGAGCATGAGCAAACTGCCGAAGACCTGTTGGGTGAGCCTATGCCGCTTTTGCAGAAAATCATTATCGCTGCGGCGGTTGTAGGCGTTGCTGTTTTGGTGGCGTATCTTGTTTTAGTGTAAAGCTGAGTTCCCTTGGATTCGGGCAAGCGGCGTTTTGGCTCCTTGCCCGATTTTTTGCACGCTGGCATTTGCCGGGATGCTGAAAACGTCCGTTTGCGGTGTGCGGTTTTTCATCGCATTTCGCCATCTATCCAAAAAAAATTCAACCGAAAAGGTGTTGAGCAACAGCCGCTCAGGTGTTGATCAACACCCTTTTTATTGTTTCCCCTCTTGCGCGTGGGTATTGTCCGTGCTACCAGACGACCCCGCAAAAGGAGGATTTTCATGGAAACTTACATCAATAACGCAGCGTGCCGAGGTGCTGTTCCGTCCGCGTTGGAGGGCTGCGAAATGAAATCGCGCCGCTTTTTGGTTGCCAAGCTACTTTCCGCTCGCACCGACGCACGCTTGCTGGTGGCACCAACGGGTTTTGGCAAGTCGATGCTTGCCGCTCAATATGCCTCCCTGGTCTTTTCCTTTTGGCACGTGTTTTGGTTGGACTGCCAGGATTTGCGTTTCTTGCGCGCGCTCAACGAAGGCACGCTTGACCAGCTTATCCACCAACGCGACTCCGAAGCTGCGCTGGTGGTGTTCGATGACGTTCCGTCGTTGAGTCCCACGCAGGCAAAGGCGTTCGCGGAATGTGCAAGCAATTTGCTTGTCGCTGGCTGCGAGGTCCTTGCTTGTTCCACGCCCGTGTGCGCGGAAAGCTTTGCGGAAGCCGGCGCTTGGAATGCCGTTGCGGGTAGTAAGACGCTGCTCGTGCAAAGCTCCGAGCAGGATCTTGCAAGCACGTACGCGAAGGAATCGGCGCACGCGGCTCAAGAAGACGGCTGCGGCCAGAGCGGCTTTGTTGCGCGTATTCCCGCAATAAACTGGGGAGAAGACCAGGGCGCGTTTCTTTTGGTCCGCGGGTTCGCTCTTGACGAGCTTCCCGTAGAAGACGTGCTGGCGGGGTTGCTTCTTTTCGGGGCAGGTTCGCTGCCGGCTACCATGCTGCCGGCGCTGCCCGTTGACCTGACGCCTTCTTTTGCGCGGCTGGTGCGGCAGTATCCCTATTTCGCGTATGACGATGCAAGGGGTTGTTACAAGACGCTTACGTGCGATGATGCGCTGTTCGAACGGGTAGTGATGCCGCTGTGCGCCGAGACAATTTCGTTTCTGGAAGACGAAGACGTGCATACCTATGCGCGTTGTTTTGTTGATGCGTTGCTGGCAACGGGAAATTCCGATCGTGCATGCTCGGCTGCTCTTGCTCTGCTGACCCGGGTTGAACAAAAACGAGTTGCCACTGAACAGGCGCTTTCTTGGGCGCTTTCGGCTCCTGACGCATTTGAGCGCATGGTGGAAAAGCTCGCTTGTGCTTGTCCTGCTAATGATGGAATGCTGGCGGCAGTGGCACTGTTTGCGCGCGCTGCAGGGAAGGAAGCACCCGATGCCGCGCTTGATGTTGATTGTCTGTGGGCAGGCTGCGCGAATGAGCAGCATTCACTCGAGGCGCGCTGCCTGTATGCTGCGCTCGTTTTGCGCACTCGGGTTGAATCGCCCGATGGGGTTGCGGGGGCAACGGATGAAGCAGATGCAATAGAAGGGGTGTCGCGTCGTTTGCTTGCCCAAGCGAAAGCGGATAGATTGCTTGCATCGTGGCAGGTCCAGTTTCTCCTTTTCGCGTATGCGCTTGCGTTCTTACAGGCACCCGATGAAGTAAGCTTTGGAGAGCTTGTTGATGCGGCTATCGAAGGGAAGAGCGCTCTCTTCAAGGGAGAAGGCGGCGCGCCCACCGCCGCACGCACGGGGGAAGCTACGCCTACTGCACACGAAGGTGCAGGTGAAGGCGCGGATGAAGGCGTTGCCGGTGAAGGTGCGACCGTTGCGACCGCCCCCGCTGCCGCACTGTGCATGTTGCAAGAAGCAATTCGGCGGTTCGCCGAGCATCCGACACCTGCTCCTTCGGTGGAAGCACCGCTTGCGCATCAAAGCCTTTTGGCGGCGGTTATCGCTTCTTGCTGGTGTGCTCAAGATGCAGCTTATGCCTTCGACGATTCACTCAAGCAGGAGTTTGCCGATGCGCTGACCGCCGCGCTGGCTCTTCCCGGCGCGACTCTTCCCCAAAAGCTGTATAGGAATATTACGCATGCGCTAAGCCGCTTGCAGAAGCCGACCAAGCAGGAAAAGTCTCGAAATAGGGAATCTACCTGGGATTATCATGTTGTCCCTATTCCGCATTTGCGCGTGAACCTGTGGGGATGCTTCTAGGCGAATATCGGTTAGCGCACACTTGACGCACGCAGCTTAAAACGCAAGAAATCCATTGTTTTGCTGGCGATTCTTGCCTCGGAAAAGGGGCGCGGCTTCAATCGCGATTACCTGGTTGAGCTGTTGTGGCCCGAAAGCCCCTTGAGCTGCGCGCGTCGCAATTTCCATGCCGTTTGGAGCGATTTGCGCCAAGGTTTGCGCCTGGACGATGGCAGCTGTCCGTACCTTATTCGCTCGGCTGGCTCGTATCGGCTTGACAGCGCTCTTGTTGACTGCGATGCCCAGGAAGCCGAACATTTGTGCCGCTGTTTGCGCGATGCTGCTTGCACGCAAGATCAGTGGGATCGTGCGTTTTTGCAGCTCACGCAACATTTTTCGGGCGAGATGCTACCCGGTGCGCCCGAAAACGAATGCATTGCGCGTTATTGCTGCGCCGTCACCGAGCAGATAAACGACGCGCTTATGACGGCTGCCCAAGCACTCTTCGACCGCGGCGATATCCTTTTGGCGCTGCAATACGCGAAAGAAGTAAGCCGGCGCTCCCCCGAGCGCGAAGACGCCTGCGGGCTGATCATGCAGTCCCAAATAAGCCTGGGCCAAAGCGTGAGCGCGCTCAACACGTTTTTGGGTTGCCAGCGTTTTCTGGCCGAGCAGCTGGGCGTTAAGCCATCGCCCGCCATTTGTGCTTTGTACGAACAAGCGCTGGGCGGTGCTCGCTAGGTGGGGAAGGGTCTGGCGCTGGTGGGGCGTATCCGACGGAACGGGGCTGAGCGCTGCAGAGCTGTCCCGACCATCTGCATTCGCCCCCGCCCGCAGGAGCGCCTCCGCCCCACGTTACTTCGCCGCATTTCAAGCTATGGATTTTCTGCTGCTAAAAAAGATGAAAGCGCGCTCGTGGTATAGTAGGCAAGTTATTTATTATGCGAGTAGTGTGTGCGGGTTGTGGCATCTGCTTTTCCAAAAGAGCGCTTTGCCCCTATCGACGCCTTACCTGATCTTTGTATGAGCTTGTGGACTGCTGGTTTCATGCGAATAGGCAACGGCCGCCGATAAGCATTTCTTGCGCGTTCCCGCCAGCTGCGCTTGCAAGCTGCTCGCGCCCGCCGCACGCAATTTGCCCGCGGCTCGATAGTCCGAAAGAAAGGGACTTTATATGTCAGGTTTTTTCTCTAAACTCTTGAGCTTTGGTGAAGGGAAACAGCTGAAAGGCTACCAGGAAACCGTCGGCAAAATCAACGCGTTGGAACCCAGCATGCAGGCGCTTTCCGATGCGGAACTTACCCACAAGACCGTGGAGTTTCGCGAGCGCTTAGACGCGGGCGAAACGCTCGATGACTTACTGCCAGAAGCGTTCGCCGCCGTGCGCGAGGCCAGCGTTCGCGCAACGGGCATGCGCCACTTCGACGTGCAGCTTATTGGTGGCATGGCTCTGCATGAGGGCCAGATTGCCGAAATGAAAACCGGCGAAGGTAAGACGCTTGTCTCCACGCTTGCCGGTTACCTGAACGCTCTTCCTGGGAAAAACGTTCACATTGTTACCGTCAACGACTACCTGGCCCGCCGCGACAGCCAGTGGATGGGCCGCATCTATCGCTTCATGGGCATGGAAGTGGGCCTGATCCAGGCTGGCATGACGCCCGCGCAGCGCATTCCCGCGTATAAGGCCGATGTGACGTATGGCACGAACTCCGAATTCGGTTTCGACTACTTGCGCGACAATATGGTGGCGCGTGCCGAGAATCGCGTGCAGCGCGGTCATGCGTTTGCCGTGGTGGACGAAGTTGACTCCATCCTGATTGACGAAGCGCGTACGCCGCTTATCATTTCTGGCGTGGGCACCCAGGCGGCGGACACGTACAAGAAGTTCGCGCGCGTGATGCCGGCGCTGGTCCAAGATGAAGACTTCGAGATGGACGAGGCAAAACGCACTATCACCACCACGGAAACGGGCCTGACGCGTGTTGAGAACATGTTGGGCATCGAAGACATTTACGCAGATGAATCCGGTAGTTTGGCAAACCATCTGCAGCAGGCGCTGCGCGCCCAGTTCCTGTTCCATCGCGACAAGGATTACGTTGTGGTGGATGGCGAAGTCAAGATCGTCGATGAATTCACCGGCCGCATTATGGAAGGCCGCCGCTTCTCCGAAGGCTTGCACCAGGCGCTCGAAGCAAAAGAGCACGTTCAGGTGCGCGAAGAGAACCAAACGCTTGCCACCATCACGCTGCAAAACTATTTCCGCCTGTACGAGAAGCTCTCGGGCATGACCGGTACGGCTATGACCGAAGACGCCGAATTCCGACAGATTTACAACCTGCCTGTTTTCTCCATTCCGCCCAACAAGCCGGTGGTGCGCGTGGACGAAGACGACTTGATTTACCGTACGATTTCTGCGAAGTACAGCGCCATTGCCGATGAAGTGCAAGAGCGCCACGCCGCTGGCCAGCCGTGCTTGATTGGCACCGTGTCCATTGAGAGCTCCGAGCGTTTGTCGAAGGCGCTTTCACGTCGCGGCATCAAGCACGAAGTCTTGAACGCGAAGAACCATGAGCGCGAAGCGCAGATTGTCGCGCAGGCAGGCCGTTTGGGCGCCGTGACCATTGCCACGAACATGGCAGGCCGTGGTACCGACATCTTGCTGGGCGGCAACCCCGACATTCTTATGGACGACGTGCTGATTTCCCATGGGTTCGACCCGAATGCGGCTGAGCTTACCGAAAAAGGCGCGCCCAACCCCGAATACGCGAACGAAGAGCAGCGCGCTGCTGCGCTCAAAGAAGCGAAACAGACGTGCGCACGCGAGCACGACCAGGTTGTTGCCGCAGGTGGTTTGGCGGTTATTGGCACCGAGCGTCACGAGTCGCGTCGTATTGACAACCAGCTGCGTGGTCGTTCCGGTCGTCAGGGCGACCCTGGTTCCACGCAGTTCTACATCTCGTTGGAAGACGACCTGATGCGCTTGTTTGGCGGCGATAACATGGATCGCATTTCCGCCATGATGCAGAAAACGAACATCCCCGAAGACATGCCCATCCAGAACAAGATGGTCACGAAGTCCATTGAGAACGCGCAGCGCCAAGTGGAAAGCATGCACTTTGCCGCTCGTAAGAACGTTTTGGAGTACGACGACGTTTTGAACAAGCAGCGTGCGGCCATCTACGGCGAGCGCAACGCTATTCTGGATGGCAAGGATTTGTCCGACAAGATTGGCGAAATCATCTCCGATGCTGCTCAGCAGGCTGTCGACGAGAACTGCCCGTCGCACGCAACGCGCGACGAATGGAACGTGAAGTCCATTAACATCTGGGTGGCCGACATGACCGGCCGCACCGACTTTGACTTGAACGCTATTGACTGCGAAGACTCCGATGAGCTGAAGGACATCATTGAAGAGTTCATGCAGGAAACGTATGAGCAGAAGTTCGCAGCGCTGCCCGAGCAGGCTATGAAGACGTTCGAGGGTCAGTTCATGCTGCGTGTTATGGATACGTGCTGGATGCAGCATCTGCAGGAAATGGACTATCTGCGCCAGGGCATTGGCCTGCGTGCGTTTGGCCAGCGCGACCCGCTGACCGAGTATCGCCAGGAAGCGCACCGTGCATTCGGCGAGCTCACCCAAACCATGTATCAGAAATTCCTGCGCACGCTGCTGCGCTTGCAGATCGTGGTGAATAAGCCCGAACAAGCTGCCGCACCTGACCCACTTGAGCGCAAGATGAGCTACTCTTCGCCGGAAGCGGCTTTGTCAAGCACGGGAGTTTCTGCGGGTCGAAGCGCTGTTTCGCAACAAGCCGCACCTGCTGCTGCGCCTGCCGGTGCTGCTGCCGGCGCCGGTGCGCCTGTGCGTCCGGTACCGCAAAAGGTCAAGACGTACGTGAAGGACAAAGACGACCCCTTCGCAAACTGCGGCCCCAACGATCCGTGCCCCTGCGGCTCGGGCAAGAAGTTCAAGAAATGTCATAGGGATCTCATACAGTAATCATGGCTTTACACGATAAAAAGGATTGGGAAGCCGCGCAGGCGCGCGTGCACGATGCGTATGGCTTCCTTCACATCGATGAATTGGAAGGGCGGCTTGAGCAGCTTGATGCGCAGGCCGCTGATCCTGATTTTTGGAACGATGCCGCGCGTGCCCAGGCGGTCTCCAAGCAGGCAAGCGACGTGCGCGACACCATTGCAGAATACAAGCGCGCCGAACAGCTGCTTTCCGATGCGCAGGCAGCAAGCGAGCTGGCGGAAGAAGACGAGGCGTTCGCGGAAGAATTCGACCATGCGCTCGATGCGCTCGAGCAGCTTTTGGATGACTTGGAAGTGCAATCGTGGTTTTCGGGCGAGTTTGATAGTGGCGATGCCATTGTGTCCGTCAACCCAGGTCAGGGCGGTCTTGAGGCGCAGGACTGGACCGAAATGCTGTACCGTATGCTCACGCGTTATGCGGTGTCGAAAGGCTGGCGCGTGCGTGATTTGGACGTTGTGCCCGGCGAAGGCATTGGCATGGACCGCGCCTCGTTTCAGGTGGAAGGGCGCAACGCTTACGGCATGCTGCGCAGCGAAATGGGCGTTCATCGCTTAGTGCGCATTAGCCCCACCGATGCGAAGGCGCGCCGTCAAACGACGTTTGCCAGTGTGGAAGTGCTTCCGGTTTTGCCCGACGACATTGCTGTTGACCTGGACATGAACGATGTGCGCGTAGATGTGTACCGTTCAAGCGGCCCTGGCGGTCAGTGCGTGAACACTACGGATTCCGCCGTGCGCTTGACGCACCTTCCCACGGGAATTGTGGTCACGTGCCAGAATGAAAAATCCCAATTGCAGAACAAGGAAGCGGCTCTGAAAGTGCTGCGTGCTCGCCTTTACGAGTTGGAGCAGCAAAAGCGCGCCGATGAGCTGGATGAACTTCGCGGTGAACGCATGGAGAATTCATTTGGCAGCCAAATTCGCAATTATGTGCTTTATCCTTATCAGTTGGTCAAAGACCTTCGTTCAGGCGTAGAAACCAGTAACGTGGATTCGGTTCTGGACGGCGGTTTGGATGAGTTTGTCATCGGATATCATAAGTGGAGGGTTTCGCAATGACGGTAGAGTTGGAGTTGAAGGCCAACGAGATTCGCAAGGATATCGTGGCGATGATCGCGGAAGCGGGCAGCGGCCACCCGGGTGGCTCGTTATCGTGCACCGACATCATGACGGCGCTTTATTTTGGGGGTGTGCTGAACTACGATGCGTCGAATCCCCAGATGGAGAGCCGCGACCGCTTTGTCATGGCGAAGGGCCACGCCGCGCCGGCTTTATATGCTACGTTGGCGCACGCTGGTTATTTCCCGCGCGAAGAGCTCAAAACGCTGCGCAAGTTGGGAAGCCGCTTGCAAGGTCATCCCGATATGAATTTGCTGCCGGGTGTGGAGGTTTCCACCGGTTCGTTGGGCCAGGGCCTGTCGGTGTGCGCCGGCATGTGCTGCGGCCTGCGTCTGGCGAAAAACGACGCGCACGTTTTCGCCATTTTGGGCGATGGAGAAACGCAGGAAGGCCAAGTTTGGGAAGCGGCCATGTTTGCTGCGCACCAAAAGCTCGACCACTTGGTAGCGATCGTTGACCACAACCATCTGCAGATCGATGGCAACATCGAAAACGTATGCAGCCCCGAAGATCTACGCGCAAAATTCGCCGCATTCGGCTGGGATGTGCATACGGTCAACGGTCACGACGTGGACGCTTTGGTGGAGCTTTTGCGGGCGCTGAAGGCTGACTGCAACGGAAAACCGCATGTCATTATTGCGGAAACCATCAAGGGCAAGGGCGTTTCCTTTATGGAGAATCAAGCAGGCTGGCATGGTTCTGCGCCGAACGCGGAGCAGACCGCTCAGGCTTTGGAAGAATTAGAAGAAGCAGGCAAGGTGATTTGCAATGGTTAAATTGGCCACCGCAGAGCAATCTGCTCAGAAGAAAGCTACGCGTGCGGCGTTCGGCGTAACGCTGGCAGAGCTCGCCGCAGAAGGCGTTCCCGTTGTTGCGGTTGACGCCGACTTGACCGGATCCACCACCACGAAGAAGTTTGCACAGGCATGCCCGGAAAACGCCGAGCGCCTGTTCAACTGCGGCATTGCCGAGCAGGATATGATTGACGTTGCTGCAGGTCTTTCTCTTACGGGCAACATTGCCTACACCGGTTCCTTCGCCGTGTTCGGCACGGGTCGCGTTTACGATCAGATTCGCAACACCGTGTGCTACGGCAACCTGAACGTGAAGATTGCTCCCACGCATGCTGGCATTTCTGTAGGTCCCGACGGCGGTACGCATCAGATGCTCGAAGACGTAGCCCTGATGCGCGTGCTGCCGAACATGAAGGTGCTTGTACCTGCCGATTACGCTGCTGCCCGCGCTGCGCTGCGTCTTGCTGCGCAGACCCCTGGTCCCGTGTATGTGCGCATGGGTCGCGCCACGGTGCCGTGCGTGTATGCCGATGACGTAGAGCTTGAGCTCGGCCGTGCCTACGTGCTGCGCGAAGGTACTGATGTGACCATTGTTGCGAACGGCGTTGAGATCCGCGAAGCACTAGTTGCTGCCGATCTGTTGGCCGAACAGGGGATTTCTGCTGAAGTCATTGACGCCTTCTCGGTGAAACCGCTTGACGAAGAGACTATTCTTGCTTCTGTGGAAAAGACGGGCTGCGTTGTGGTGGCCGAAGAGCATTCCCAGTACGGTGGCCTGTGCAGCGCAGTATCCGAGTTGCTTGCAACGAAGCGCCCCACGCCGTGCGAATTTGTTGCCATGAAAGATCGTTTCGGCAAGTCGGGCGAGTTCCAGGAGCTTATGGCGTACTTCAAGCTTGACGCAGCCGCCATTGTTGAAGCTGTGAAAAATGTTATGGCTCGTCACCAGTCTGCTAAAATCTGATTGTCTCAGCGAACATTATACGAACGGAGCATTCTGTGACAGATAATCAAAATGTGAGTGATGCCGCTGGTCAGACCACCGGTCAGGTGCGAAAGGTGCGTGCTTCTCACGCGCGTCCCGCAACCGCCCCGCGTGCTGGTCAGCTGGCTTCTTCAAGAAAGCCCGACCTAACATCCACGCTGCCCAAGCTCGAAGCAGTTCCTGCGCCGCAGCGCCAAGGAAGCCCGGTCATTGTATTTGATCATGTAACAAAAGTATATCCTGCTCAGCCGAACAAACCTGCGTTGGAAGACGTGAGCTTGGAGATTTACGCGGGCGAGTTCCTGTTCTTGGTGGGCCATTCTGGTTCCGGTAAATCTACCTTCATCAAGACCATCACGCGCGAAGTCAAGCCTACCAGCGGTCATATTTACATCGCGAACGAGGACTTGTCCACCATGCGCGACTGGCGCGTGCCGTATTTGCGCCGCAACATCGGCTGTGTGTTCCAGGACTTCAAGCTGCTTCCCAACAAGACAGTGTTCGAGAACGTCGCGTTTGCGCTGGAGGTAATCGGCAAGAGCCGCCACGTTATCAAAACGCAGGTGCCTGAAGTTCTGCGCTTAGTTGGCTTGCAGGAGAAAATGAACAAAATGCCTGACCAGCTTTCTGGTGGTGAGCAGCAGCGCGTTTCCATTGCGCGTGCTATTGTGAACAGGCCTCCTATGCTGATTTGCGATGAACCCACGGGAAACCTTGACCCTCAAACTTCGCGCGGCATTATGGATTTGCTGGAGCGCATTAACCGCACGGGTACAACGGTGCTGGTGGCAACGCATGACCGCGAGATGGTAGACAACATGCGCCGCCGCGTTATTGCGTTGGATCGAGGACATTTGACGCGCGACCAAGATCGAGGGGTGTACGGTTTCGATGCGTAGTTTTGCATATTTCATCAAAGAGGCGCTGGTTGGTTTTAAGCGTAACCTGTCAACCGCGCTTGGTTCTATCATCACCATTTTCCTGTCGCTCGTTATGATCGGCGTGTTCTTCATGGCTGGCGTGGTGGTAAACAACATTGTGGAATCCGTTGAAAGCGAGATTTCCATCACGTGCTACATTGGCGATAACTACAAGGAATCGTCTACGGAAGTCACGCAATTCGAGAATTGGCTGAAAGGTCTTGATGGCGTGGAGAGCGTAAGCTTCACCACGAAGGAGCAGGCTTTGGAGAACTTCCGCGGCTCCGTTGCGAACCCGGAAATTGTTGATCAGCTGGATGAAGGAAGCAACCCGCTGCCGGCATCGGTGAATGTCTCGCTGTCGGATGCGCAGCAGGTCATCACGATTGCCGAGCAGATTGAGTCGAACTCTACGTTTGCCAAGATTTGCGATAATACTGCCGACCCTTCCGATTCCGTGAAATACGGCCAGAAGACCGTTGAGCGTTTGCTGTCGGTGATTAATTACGCTCGCTATATCGGCGTTGCCGTTATCGTGTTGCTGATTGTCATCGCGCTGATCTTCATCAACAACACTATTCGCCTGGCCATTATGGCGCGCCGCAAGGAAATCTCCATCATGCGTTTGGTGGGCGCTTCCAACGGCTTCATTCGTGGGCCTTTCCTTATGGAAGCCGCAATTCATTCGCTACTGGGTTCCGTGTTGGCCATTCTGGTGCTTGAGCTGGTGCGCCGCTTCGGCCTTACGCAGTTGGCGAACACGTTCGCTTGGCTGCCCATGGAAATGTCGGTGAATACCATTGCCGTTATTTATGTGGCCCTGGTAGTTGCTGGTTTGGTTATTGGTCTTTTGGGTTCGGCGTTCTCCATGCGCCGCCACTTGAAGGTGTAGTCAGCACAGGTCAGTCAACATGGCAAAGCACGGTGAAACAAAACGTGAGCAAAACGCAGCCCGTCTCGAAAACATGCAGGTGAGACGGGCGGCGCGTATTTTCACGGTTATTTTGGTTTTCGCAATCGCGTTCGCGGGTGGTTTTTTGCTGCGTGGTAACGAGCCTTTGATGAAGCGTTTGGGCATTGGCGCTACCACCAGCACGCAAGTCAATCCGGGACAGACGATTTCGGGAAATACGTACGACTCGCTTGCGGCGCGTATTGCGGAAGTGCAGGGCACGCTTGAGAAGGAAAGCCTTGACGAGTACGATTTGAACGTAGCAACAACGTCGCTGATCAACGCGCTGTTGGCGGATATCGAAGATCCGTACGCGCGCTACCTGGACAGCGAGCGCTATCAGAAATTCCTGCAGGATTTATCTACGACCGATTACGTGGGTATTGGCGTAATTTTCGCGGAGCAGGGAGAGAAGGTCTATGCAGCCGACGTGTTTGCCGATTCCGTTGCGGCTGGTTCGGGCGTTCAAATAGGCGATGTTATTGTGGCAATCGATGGCACGCGCACTCAAGGCATGACAGCCAGCGAAGTGAATAACACGATATTCCGCGAGGCGGGTAGCTCCGTGGTTACTACATGGCGTCGTCCCAGCTCTACGGGTGCGGAAAGTGGCGAAGAATTCACGGTAACGCTCCACTGCTCGCAGTACAAAGAGAAGAACGTTGAGACTGAGTTGACTAACGAAAACGTGGGCGTTATCAAGGTTGCCCAAATCACGCAGAATTCTTCTTCGCTGGTATCCGATGCGGTGAAATCCCTTGCGGCTTCGGG
>CAKTYF010000052.1 GCA_934631995.1 uncultured Eggerthellaceae bacterium | reverse complement strand
GTCCACAACTGCATGACAGCAAAATACCGTGCGCCCGGCGCAAAACACACGCCAGATGCACGGCACGACAATCAGCGAAACGTATCGGCCGCGAGCATGCGCAGCAATCGCGAACAAAGCAAGCTTTCAAACTTTGGCTACGCGCTTACCCTGCCTCCATAGCTGCCTCCACGGCGGCATCCACGGCAGCACCTACGAATTCCACAAGTAGCCCACGCCGCGCACGGTCTCCAGACGCTGGGAAAGCTCAGGGCCCAGCTTCGCGCGCACGCGACGAACATGCACGTCAACGGTACGGGAGCCGCCATAATAATCGAAGCCCCATACGCGGCGCAGCAGCGCATCGCGCGAATACGTGCGTCCGGGATGTGTGACCAAAAACGCCAAAAGCGCATATTCCAAGTAGGTGAAATCAACGGGCTCGCCGTTCACTTTCACCTGATAGGTAGCTAAGTTGATAGTCATATTATCAACCGTCAAATAATCCGACGAAGCGGTCTCGTTACCCGGCCACAGCAGCTGACGAATACGCGCCGAGCATTCCTCGACCGAGGCGCCCTGTACCACAAAATCGCTTTTCACCTGCACCGGAAAGCGAAAATCGTTCAGTCGCTCTTGGCTTACAATAACAAGCAGCGCTCCGCTTCCCTCGTGGGAAAGCATCTTTTCCACCTGTGCCATTTTTTCGCCCGAATCATTCGTGGCTTCAAAAATGACCAGGTCATAATCAGGATGCTGCTGCAAAAGTCGCTGAAGCTGCGCCGATGAGCCGCTTGCGATATCCACATCAAGGCCGGTAAGCGCCGTTTTGAACACACGGGCGTTATCAAGGCTGTCCGCAATGAAAATCACATTTTTTCGCTGCATTTACAACACCGCCAAATATCGATCGAGTTCCCATTGAGAAATACGGCTCTGGTACTCTTCCCATTCCGCGCGCTTATGCTCAATGAGATAGCTGTGAATGTGCTCGCCCAGCGTTTCGCGCATGAAGTCCGATGCTTCGAACAGGTCAATCGCCTCGCCCAGGCTCTCGGGCAGCGTGCCGATTCCCATTTTCGCCAACGCGTGCCTATCGCGCGGAAGCTGCACGCCTGCCTCGACAGAAGCAGCAAGCTCAAGCTCTTCCTCAATGCCGCGCAAACCAGCCGCCAGCATAACGCCGAACGCCAAATACGGATTCGCAGCGGGGTCGGGGTTGCGCACTTCAATACGCGCATCTTGCTCGCTTTCGGGGCGATACCCAGGAATACGCACAATCGAAGCGCTGTTGCTGCGCGACCAGGTAAGCATCGCTGAATCATTCGCAGAAACAACTAAACGCTTGTAGCTATTGATGTTCTGGTTTGTGACCAGGCAGAACTCAGGAGCGTATTTCAAAATGCCGGCAATGTAGTGCTTTGCCGTAGCGGAAAGGTTGTACCCCAGGGGGTCGGACGCATCGAAGAAGACGTTGTTGCCATCCAGGTCGAACAGGCTCTGATGCACGTGCATGGATGATCCGGGCTGGTCGGCCATGGGTTTCGGCATGAACGACGCATACACACCGTGCTTAAGCGCAATCTCTTTCACAACCAACTTGTATGTCATAACGGCATCTGCCATAGATACGGCATCGGTGAAACGCAGATCAATCTCATGCTGCGAATGACCGCGCTCGTGATGGGAGTATTCAACAGGAATGCCCATCTTTTCCAGCGTGATAATAGTGTCACGTCGCAAATCGGTTGCAGAGTCAAGCGATGTTAAGTCGAATAAGCCACCGCGGTCAAGCGGTTCGGGCGCATCGGGGCTCTTAAAGTAGAAATACTCCAGTTCAGGGCCCATGTTTGACACGAAGCCCATCTCTTGCGCCTTGCAGGAAATCTTCTTCAGAACATAGCGCGGATCACCCTTGAACGGCTCACCATCGGGCGTGCACACGTTGCAGAACATGCGTCCTACCGCATTGCTGTCCGGGCGCCACGGCAGAATCTGGAACGTGGTGGGGCTGGGGAACGCCAGCATGTCCGTTTCGCCCGAGCGACCGAAGCCTTCAATGCAGCTGCCATCAAAGCCCATACCGCGCTCGAACGCATCTTCCAGCTCACTTGAAATAACGGCAAAAGACTTCATGGTTCCCAGCACGTCGGTAAACCAGAAACGAACGAAGTGAACATCACGGTTCTCGATGGTTTTAATAACGAAATCACGCTGAAGATCAGACATCTTATGCCTCCTGAAACATGGGCTCGGCACCCCTCAAAAGCCATCTTGCGCTGCACAAACGCTATTATGGCATATACACACTATCGTGAGGTATGATACCGTGCCATTGTTTCAAGTAGTTTTCATTTTTCAAGCGCCATGATTCATGCACGCTGCTCGAGCGCAACGCAGCGAATCCAGCGCTTGCCCGGCTGCGGGAGCGCGGAAGAGCACGCTTCCGAACAAGCCCTCAAGCACGACACAGCGAATTCCTTGCCGCAAGCAATCTTGCCTTGCCGCCCGTCTTGCGCGCTAAGCGGCAAACACACTTTTGTGGATAAAAACCCACAACGGCCCATAATGTGAAAAATGGCGCATAATATAAAGTTCGAACTGAAGGGCACCGCGCCCACCGCCGATTGGAGGATTTCCATGAGTGTAAAAATGAACATTCCCTTTTCTCCCCCCGATATTTCCGAAGACGAGATAAACGAAGTTGTTGACACGTTGAAGAGCGGCTGGATTACCACTGGTCCCAAAACGAAAGAGCTCGAACGTCAACTGCGTGACTACACGGGAGCCGCTGGGCTTGCAACGTTTTCTAGCGCTACGTGTGCGCTTGAATCCATTCTGCGCCTACTTGAAATCGGCCCGGGCGATGAAGTTATCGTGCCCGCGTACACGTATACTGCTTCCGCCTCACCCATTGTTCATGTGGGCGCCACTCCCGTTATCGTTGACATCCAGAGCGATTCCTTCGAAATGGATTACGATGCCATGAGCGCCGCCATTACCAGCAAGACGAAAGCGGTTATCCCCGTTGACCTGGGCGGAACGCTGTGCGACTTCGACCGCATCTATGCCATTCTGGAGCAGAAAAAGGACCTGTGGCACCCGAAAACAGGCTCCAAACAGGAGCTTTTCGATCGTGTGATTCTTATCACCGATGACGCCCACGCGCTGGGCGCAAGCTATAAGGGAACCATGGCGGGCAACATCGCCGACTTCTCCACGTTCAGCTTCCATGCCGTGAAGAACTTCACCACCGCGGAAGGTGGCGCACTTTCTTGGCGTGAGATTCCCGGCCTTGATAACGATGCGTTCTACCACGAGACCATGCTCATGCAGCTCCACGGGCAAAGCAAGGATGCGCTGACCAAAAACAAGGCGGGCGCGTGGGAATACGATGTGGTCTTCCCTGGTTACAAGTGCAACATGACCGACATCCAGGCCGCCATCGGGTTGGCGCAGCTGCGCCGCTACCCCGGTATGCTTGAGCGTCGCAAGCAGATGATCGAAGCGTATGAAGAGAAGCTTTCTGCCCATGACCTGGAGTTTCTTGACCATTACACCGACCAGAAGCATTCGTCGGGCCACTTGATGATCACGCGCCTTACGGGAAAGTCCATGGAGTTCCGCAATCTACTCATTCAGCGCATGGCAGAAGAAGGCGTGGGCACGAACGTCCATTACAAGCCGCTGCCGCTGCTTTCCGCGTATGCGAATCTGGGCTTCAACATCAAAGATTACCCGAACGCGTACGCGCATTTCGCAAACGAAATTACGCTGCCGCTGAATACGCGCATGACCGACGAAGAACTTGCTTACGTTTGCGACACGTTCGCACGTTGCTATGACCAGCTCGTAAAAGAGGGCGTGGAATAATTCCCATGCCCTAAGCGGCTTTCTTTTTCTTTCGCTTGCAACGCGGGGCGCCCCAAAGGAGGCGCCCCGAATCATTTTTTTGCTTCCTCGCGCTACCACCTTGCTGCTGCGCGTCCTTTACCACACGCTCTTGCCCACACGCCCTTACGCGGGCCCCGCCCGACACGACAAGCAACGCGCAAGCGTCTACTTCATTTCCGCAACAACGCACGTAATAAGCTTGCAGAAATCAGCAGAGCGCGCATTCGCGACTTCGAACACTTCAACGTCGTTTGGCGAGGCATTCTCAACACCGCATGCCATATTGCTGCAAAGCGACATGCCCAAAACGCGCATACCCACGTGACGCGCCGCAATCACTTCTTCGCACACGCTCATAGCAACCGTATCGGCGCCCCATGCGCGAAACGCGCGAATTTCTGCCGGCGTCTCGAAGCTTGGTCCCAAAAGCCCCAGGTAAACCCCCTGATGAACGGGAATACCTTCCCTATCGGCAATGCTTTGTGTCAAAGCGCGCAGCTCGAGGTCATACGCATCAAGCATGCTGAAGAAGCGGAAGGCAATCTGATCGGGCTCGATGCCCACAATGGGATTGCGACCGGTAAAGTTGATATGATCGGTCATGATACAGAAATCACCCACATGGTAGGACGCGTTGATAGCACCTGCGGCATTTGTGGTGATGAGCGTCTGAATGCCCAGCTCGTGCATGACCCAAATGGGAAATGCCACTTGCTGCGCCGTGTTGCCCTCGTAGCCGTGCAAGCGCCCCTGCATGGCAAACACGCATTTTCCACCCAGCTCACCGCACACGAAGCGACCCACATGACCCGTGCAGGTAGAAGTCTTCATGAAGGGAACATCCGCAAAGGGAATGAAAACCGGCTGCTCGATTTGCTCCGCCAGCGGACCCAAACCCGAACCTAAAACAATACCCACTTCAGGTGTGCGTCCATCAAGCCGCGTGCGGATAAGTTGCGCCGCAAACGTGATTTTCTCTTTCAACGTGTATGCATCCGTTGTCATAAATAGTTCCTTTCTTGCGCCCGCCCCCGCGGGCTTACGTAGCGCGGCCTTAAAAGAAGCACGCATTCGCTAACAGGTATCGGACCGAAACACCTGATGCGCCTGCAAAAACGTTTGAAGCGAAAAGTAATTCATCTGCTCATTTTACTATCGATTCAGCCACTTGGTCAGTCTCGTAACCAGCGCTGCGTGCCAATAAGATACGCGGCCGCCCCGCCAAATCGCGCACGATTTCACCTTGCACGAAACCATTCTGCAAAGCAAGCTCTTTTGCCTGCTCAAGACACGTTTCATGCAGCTCAACGGCATACACGCCACCTGGCTTCAGCGCACGTGCCGCCCATTGAGTAAGCGGACGGAACAGTTCCAAGCCATCCGCTCCGCCATCAAGCGCCAACGCCGGCTCAAAAGCGGTCACTTCCCTATCAAGCGTGTCCAAAACGGCGGTAGGAATGTAAGGGGGATTCGAGATAACCAGGTCAAACGTACCCATAAGCTCAGCAGGCACCGCTTGGCCCAAGTCACCCTGGAAAAGCGAAACACGCTGGTCAAGTCCAAGGTTTTCCACATTTTCACGCGCAAGCTCCAACGCATCGGCAGAAATATCGGTTGCAACAACACGGCATTCAGGGCGTTCATACGCAAGCGAGCACGCAATGCAGCCACTTCCCGTGCAAATGTCGGCTGCCAAAAACGGCTCATCTGCCGGCAGGGCAGCAAGTGCTTCACTGACCAGCACTTCTGTTTCCGGGCGCGGAATCAAAATGCCTTTGCGCACCTTCACGTCAATATGCCTGAATCCTACTTCGCCCACAATGTACTGAAGCGGCTCACCCGCACCGCGACGCGTCACGTATTCGCGCAGCACATCGCGCTCGGCATGCGAAAGCGGCTTGTCGTAATCGGCGTAAATCTGCACACGCGACAAACCTGTAACCGCAGAAAGGAGCCATTGCGCGGACAAGCGCGGGTTCGTATCCCCCTTACGCTCCAGATACCCTTGGGTCCATTCCAATGTTGTGCGTATCGTCCACAAATCGGGCACCGCCAACCCCCTTGCATAAAAAACGGGAAGCCGCCGTTTCGCGACTTCCCCGAATGAAACGATTGAAAACTTAGTTGATTGAGCTTTCCAGCTTGCGGGCGCGGTCGGCTGCTTGCAACGCCGTAATGACATCCTGCAAGCCATCACCCAGCAAAACGCTGTTGTACGTGCTGTTGAAGCCAATGCGGTGGTCGGTCACGCGGTCCTGCGGAGCGTTATACGTGCGAATCTTCTCTGCACGAGCACCCGTACCGATTTGCGCCAAACGCTGCGCGCCTTCTTCTGCCTGCTGCTCGGCCAGCATCTTCTCATACAAACGTGCACGCAGAACAGCCATAGCTGCAATCTTGTTTTGCAATTGCGACTTCTGATCCTGAGACTGCACGACCAAACCCGTAGGAAGGTGCGTGATGCGCACGGCAGAGTCCGTGGTGTTAACGCACTGGCCACCAGGGCCGCCCGCGCGGAACACGTCAACGCGAATGTCGGTTGCTTCGTTGATTTCGATATCAACTTCGTCGGCTTCGGGCAAGACGGCAACCGTTGCGGTAGACGTCTGAATGCGGCCCTGGCTTTCCGTCTTCGGCACGCGCTGAACGCGATGAACGCCCGATTCGAACTTCATTACGGAATAAACCTTGTCGCCCTTAACCTTGAATTCGACCTGCTTGTAACCACCCGCGTCCGAGGGAGAGGCGTCAAGCATCTCGATCTTCCACTTCTGAGACGAGCAAAAACGATCGTACATCTTGAACAGATCGCCCGCGAAGATAGCGGCTTCATCGCCACCTGCCGCAGCGCGAATCTCAACGATAATGTCTTTTTCGTCTGCCGGATCACTGGGAATAAGCATGAACTTGATGTCTTCCTCGATAGCGGGAAGGCTCTCTTCGATAGAGGCGATTTCCTCCTGCGCGAATTCCTTCATGTCCGGATCGGAAAGCATGAGCTTTGCTTCTTCCAAGTCATCGCACGCGCGAATGTAATCGGCAGCGCGCTCCGCCAAAGGACGCTGCGTGGCATATTCTTTCGCCAGGCGATTGTATTCTTTTTGGTCGGACAGAACGTCCGGGTCGCCCATCTTGGCCTCAAGGTCCTCGAAGGCAGAAATTATCTTCTCAAGCTTATCGCGCATGGATATCTTCCTTAAATGTCATATGCTCGTGAAACGCGCCCCATCATAGGCGCTCGATTTTTGCAACCATATATTGTAGCAGATTCCATCCGTAAAGAAATGCGCGCGGGCAACCCGATTTCACTAGACCCTTCAAATCCACGTAATAAACAGCAAGTTCGTGAGATTTGCAAAGCAAGATTAAAGAACCAGAAGGGCTTATGCCTCCACGAACTCGCGCAGACGCTCGATAGGCTGCGCACCCATGGTCTGACGCAGCGGCTTGCCGTCTTCGAACAAAATAAGCGTGGGAACGGCACTCACACCGAACGCACCCGCAACATCGGGGCAAACGTCCACATCAACAGAGTACACCGTAAGCTGGCCGGCTTTCTCTTCCGCCAGCTGATCCACGAGCGGCGCAAGCATGCGGCACGGACCACACCACACGGCAGAAAAATCCACCAGAATGCGACCTTTTCCCGAAAGAACGGAATCCTTGAATTGCTGAGACGTGATTGATTCAACCATAACTGCCTCCTGAAATATTACTTGGTCTGAATAGGATTGCCCATGCGCGTCAAAATCAAGACGCCGCCACGCGGCCCCAGCACGGACACACCGCAGCAGCTTTCCACATGCGCAATTACAACTCCATTGTATTCCCTTACAAGCAGTTTACCTTGCGGCAATCCTACGGTGTGGCAACAGATTCGGCATAATGCACATCCCTTTCGCGCGAAGAGCTGCGCCGGCAAGCTATAATGACGTACGAACAACAAGCGTCACGCTTACGTCGCAGATAAAAGACAGGAGCACGCCATGCAGACCTCCGAACAAAATGAGCCCATCGCCACCGCAAACGCAACATCAAGCGAAACAACGGGCGAAAAAACGTATCGCTACCAAACTCCTGCTTGGCTGGGTGCCGCCATTACCCCGTGCAATCTGGTGCTTGAAGGCGGGGCCATGCGCTGTCAATTCACCGCAGGCGTTCTTGATTTCTGGATGGAAAAGAAGTTCTTTCCGCAGCTCATCGTAGGAACATCGGCCGGCGCGCTCACCGGATCATGCTATGCGGCGGGTCTTTTGGGCCGCAGCTGTTTCCTGAACCTGAAATACTGCGACGACCCGCGTTACCTGTCCATGAAAAGCTTCGCCCTTACTGGCAATGCGTATGGACGCGACTTTGCCTTTGACAAAGTGCCGCACGAACTTGATCCGCTTGATCCCGCCGCCTACAACGACTCCCCCGTCCACGTTGTTGCCGTGAGCAGCAATTTGGAAACGGGCGAGGCGGATTATCACGAAATCACGGATTACGAAAAGGACACGCCGTATCTTATTGCCACTTCGAGCATGCCGCTTGTGAGCCAAATCGTGGAAGTCGATGGCAAAAAGCTGCTCGACGGCGGACCTTGCGACAGCGTGCCGCTGGATTATTCGCTGGCCACGGGAACAAAAAAGCAGATTGTGGTGCTTACGCAAGCCGCCGATTACAAGAAGCAGCCCAATAAGCTTATGGCACTTATGCGCACCGCCTACGGTGACTACCCGTATTTCTGCGAGCGCGTGGAATACCGCCACTACGAGTACAACCGGTTGTACCGCCGCCTGCAACGCGAAGCAGACGAAGGCAACATCTTTCTTATCCGCCCGCAGAAAGCCGTGGAAATCGATCATATGGAGCGCGACCCCGAAAAGCTGCTCAACTTGTACGAACAAGGCTACGAACAGGCCATAGAGACTTGGAACGCGCTGCAAGAGTACCTGGCGAAACCGTAACAAGCGCGCTTCCGATGCTTTTCGGTGCGCTGGAGCAACCCGCGCGCCGCGGCCTTGGGCCCTCCGAGTCTCGGGCTGCCCGAAGCGCCAAGACCTTCCCGGGCCTTCCGGATGCCGGGGCCGCCTAGCGCGCCGCGCCTTCCGCCGCTGTCCGACGCCACTTTCCCAACCCCAAACGCCGCCTCAAACTGCGGCGTTTAGTCTTTATGAGCTACACTCGGAATGTTTTGCAACTCGAAACGATAACGCTGCTCAACTTCGGGGTACTTCTCGTGATCAACTTCGGACAAGAAAAGCTCAAGCGGACGAACCCACAAGGAACAATCGCCGTAAAGCTTTCGATATACAACAAGCTCTTCATCGGTCTCTGAATGACGCGCAACGTCCTCGACAAGGTACAAATCGCCCTTGAAATGCCGATAGATTCCCTTGATTTTCAATTCGCGCATATACATGCCTTTCGAACAACTCCCCTATTTTTATCCTGAATAAAGTATACCTTGAACGCACGGAATACCGAACAGCACGTATAATTCGGGTTGCATTCACCGTTTCAAAGTTAGGAGACATTGTGGTTAAAAAGCTTAAAGGATTTGACGAGATTAACCCTTGGGATCTTACGGAAAACGTGTTCAAGGCCATTGGCAAAGACTACATGGAGCTTGTCATGGGCAACCCCACCACGGGCGCAAACGCCATGACGGCTGCGTGGGGCGGCTTGGGCGTTATGTGGAATGCGCCCGTAGCGTTTGTAGTGGTGCGTGGCGAAAAATACCGCTACTCTCGCCACCTGATGGACCAAGAACCCCTGTTCACCGTTGATTTCTTGGGCGACGAACACAACAAGGCGAAAACATATCTGGGTACCGCGCACGGCTGGGATGACCCGCATAAAATCGAATCGGCTGGTCTGCACACCGGCTGGTGCGGCGTTGATTTGACCCACGATGAGAAAATCGGCCTGGGCGAACACGTGCATACGCCGTTCATTGAGGAATCGCGTCTGGTTCTTGTTTGCGAGAAGGTTTGCGAGCAGGAGCTTCCCCGCGAATGCTACAAGGACAGCGCCTTATGGGAGCGTTGGTACACCACGCAAGATCAGCATCGCCTTTACATTGCCGAGATTAAAGCGGCATTTGCAAAGAGCAACTAGCATGAGCGAAGCGCAGAAGGCTCGCACGTAACGCGCGCAAAAGCGATGACAGCGCCGCGCAAACGAGCGCAACAGCAAAACGGGGGATGTCCAGTTGGCATCCCCCGTTTTCGTCTTATTATTTTTTCTTGGTACTTATTCTTCGCCTTTGTAGGCAGCAATGGCTCTTGAAAGAGCGCGAACAAACGCTTCGGCTTCCGCAACGTCATCAAACACCATCGTTTGATCATCCTTCATGGAAACGCCGAAACGCCCATCCAGAACAGGAAGCTTAACGCCGCGATCGAAGCTTACGCGATGAACAAGATATCTTTCTATAGCCATGACACACCTCTCTACTCTACAAGAGCTATGCTACTGCAAAGCGCGCGCGGCAGCGCACGAAGGCATAAATGTTTATCAATAGGAAACAAAACGTTTGTGTTGTTTCCTAATAGAGCAAGCTGCGCACAACATCGTGCGTGGTCGAAGCCTTGGGCTCGGTGGGTGCGAATGCAGGCGCAAGGCCCACTGCTGCGTTCGTGCGCTAGGCGCAATACAGGCCAACGTCCTCCAGCACTTCTTCCAAGGTGTCCGCATCAAGCGTGGTATCCAGCGACAACGTTTTCGCCGTCATGTTCACCTGCACGTTTCGAATTTCAGACTCTTCTGACAGCTGCTTGACCAGCAGTTTCTCGCATCCATCGCAATGCACTTGCTCTTTACAGGTCTGACAACGATAATACGTGATACGCATATCCATAACTTCTCTTAGCCTCTCTCAAAATTGCTCGCGAAGGACGATGTGCAGTCTTGACGCGCACCTTATTGCGGTCAAGCGCCATTGCGGCCGCCCACCTTTTGCAAGCCACAAATCTACAGCCGGAAAACACCGCGTTCTTCTAGCTCGTCCTCTAAATCGGATTCGTCGAAAGTATAGCAAACCATCATTGTACGCTTCTTCATATCGACTTCCACGCGTTCAATTCCACGAACAAGCGACAACAACTCCACCAGGTCTTCCCCGCAGCTTGCGCAATGCGCCTTGCCAACGCATTGCGAGCACTTGTTCATTGCAAACCGAAACGTTTCCTGACGCATGGTGTTCACTTCTTCTCTTTGAAAAACGGACGCAAATCATAGCGACACCCAAGGCGACACAGAAAGAAGATGACTAGAATGGTGGACGCAACTTCCGCCACGAAAATGGCATACCAAATGCCATCGATGCCGAAAAGCACCGGCAGGATCAAAACGGCGCCGCATTCGAACACAAGCGTATGACCAAACGAAATCACGGCGCTAATCAGGCCGTTTCCGAGTGCGGTAAACGTCGATGAGCCAACCAGCGAAAAGTAGACGAAAAGCAGGCACAGCGCATAAGTGCGGAATGCATGAACGGTCAGGTCATAGAGTTCGTGATCGTAACCCACGAACAGCTGGGCAAGGCTGGGGGCAAAAAGCTGCGCCAGCACGAACATCGTAAGGCCCATAACGCCTGTTATCGCGAAAGCGTGGCGCAACAAGCTGCGCTTTTCCTTACCGTTTTGCGCACCGTGCTGATAACTCATAAGCGGCGCCGTGCCCATGCAATAACCTTGCAGCACCGCACCGAAAATCATGCCAGCGTACATGATTACGCCGTACGCGGAAACGCCATCTTCGCCCAAATATGCCATAAGCTGGAAGTTGTAGAGCATAGCGACAACGCTCGAAGCAATAATCGACATCATTTCAGACGAACCATTGACGCACACCTTGCCCAAAAGACGCCAATCAGCGCGCGGCTTTCCCAAACGAAGGAAGCTGCTGTTCGGACTCAAGAAATAGATCAGCGGAACAATACCGCCTAAAAGCTCAGAGGCCACGGTTGCGCTTGCAGCGCCTACGACTTGCCACCCAAGAACATCCACTAACAGCCAGTCAAGAATGATGTTCGCCACGCCACTTGCCACCGTAACGACAAAGCCCAGATGAGGCTTGCCCGCCGTAGCAAAAAGGGGCTGAAACGCGAATTGCAAAATGAAGAACGCGAGCGAAATCATGCTGATGCGGCCGTACAGCACGCAGTCGCCCAGCATATCGGCGCTTGCACCCAGAGCAAGAGCAACCGGTTCCATGAAAATCGCGCCGATAACAGCAAGCGTTAAGCCCGCCGCCAGAGAAAACCAAATGATGGTACTGAAATAGCTGTTCGCTTTCGCGTCATCGCCGCTGCCCCGCGTCTGCGCAACAATGGCACCGCCGCCCGTACCCATCATGAAACCCAGCGTGCCCAGAATCATAATGAACGGCATGATCAAATTGACGGCCGCGAATGCGGTTTTCCCCGCGTAATTGGAAATGAAGAAGCCGTCCACAATGCCATAGATGCTCGTGAAC
>CAKTYF010000051.1 GCA_934631995.1 uncultured Eggerthellaceae bacterium | reverse complement strand
GTTCACACATGGCTGTGGCGCCGACAAGGGCTTTGGCAAGGTGTGGATCGTGGACACGAACTGCGCTAACCCCACGGCTATCGAGGGCGTGAAGTACGTGAATACCGAGACGAGCGTTGCGGGTTGCCCCGAGGTTACCGGCTGCGCTTGGAAGACGGGCTTCAACCGCACCGACGACCCGCTGGGCGCCGACGCGAATGCGCTGTGCAAGATGCAGACGTACTTTGAGGTTTCCACTGCCGTTGCAGCAGGCGGCTCAGGCGTTGCTCCCGCCGCCGTGCGCGCCGGCGACACTGTGACAGTGGACGTCTCTGTTTCCGCGAACGATGGCGTTGCGGCGCTGTCCGGCACGCTGGATTACGACCCTGCCGTGTTCGAGCTGGTGAGCGTGGCGCGCGGCGCGGATCTGTCCGAGGGTGCGTCGTTCCTGCCTGCCGAGGGCGCGGCTGAAGCCCTGTTCAGCTTTTACGGCAACGAGGCCGCGGCCGATGCGGAGGGCGGCATTGTGGTCGCCACCGTCACGCTGCGCGCGATTGCGGCCGCCGATGCCGCGACCATCGGCGTGAAGGACACTTCCGCCGCTGTTGCGGGTGATTCCCTAGATTACCAGGCGACCATGGGCGGCGTTGCGACGCTCGACGTGCTGGCAGATGCCACGCTGGGCGACGCGAACGGCAACGGCCGCGTGAACATCGTGGACGCGCAAGTGGTCTACGACATGGCGATCGGCCGCTACGGCGAGGGCTACGCCGCTCTGGCGCTTCCCGCCTGCTGGACGCGCGCGACCTTGCTGTGGGCCGCCAACGTCAACGGCGACGACGCCATTGACGCGGTTGATGCCTTCGCTATCCAGCGCTTCGTGCACTACGGAGCCTGGGCGTAAGGCTTTCTGCCGGGTCGGGCGGCATCGTCCTTCCGGCCCGGTCCGATTGAGATCTATTCGCTGTTGCCGGCTGTGGAACGGGGGGCGGAGGTTTGTTCCATCCGTCCCCCGGTCGGCAATCCTTCCTTTCTGTGTTGTTGACAAATTACCCCACCTTTTGTCAACAAAAAATCCGAGGTGCTGTTTGCCCTCGGATTTTTCTTGTGCTTTCGTTTCTTCGCCGTAAGCCCTTGCCAGCCAGTGCGTCGAATCGCGGCGAATTGTTGACAAAAGGTGGGGTAATTTGTCAACAGGTGGCGCGCGCGTTCTTTTCTTCGCCGTAAAGCTTGAGCGCTTCGGGGGAGACAATGAATCGTGCGGCGCGCGGAAGCACGCGTGCGATAAACGGCTCGGTGCTGTCAAGCGGCTCGCCATCGAATTCAATGGGCAAGCCAGGAGCGGCTTCCACTTTCACTTCTCGGGCGCGATGCACTTCCACGTTAGACGATCTGCCGGGGAATTCGCCGTTTCTGTCAAGCAGCGCCGCACCGAGCGCCGGAAGCAGGCCCAATGCGTTGGCAGTTTTCAAAACGGCCACATCAAGCATGCCGTCGCGCGGGTCGGTGTCGTGCGCGACGGGAATGTCGAACTGAATCTTGGAATGGTTGATAAGGACAACGCCCACGCCATCGCTTTCAATCACGTTATTGTCAAGCGTGAGCTTCATATGTGCGACTTTCGGCGTGATGTTTGTTGCCGCCGCCGCGAAGTATGCAACTTGGCCCAGCTTTTGCTTGGATGCGGCGGCGTCTTTCATGATGGTTGCATCGTAGCCCGCGCCCGCCATAATATTGAAGCCGTAGCGCTTGTCGGCTACTTCAATTTCCGCCACATCGAAATCGAGCGTTTTCCCGGCGCGCACCATTTCTGCCAGCGCGTGGGGCTCGTTGGGCTGCGCAAGATTTGCACACAGCAAGTTCGCGGTGCCAGCGGGGAAGGGCACCAGCGGAATGCCCGTGTTGGCAAGTTCGTGGCTCACCGTGGCAATGGAGCCATCGCCGCCGCTGATAACAACCGCGTCGAAATTCCGCGCATCATGCAAAAACGCGCGTAAATCGGTACGACCATCCGTTGCGCGCAGCACAATTTCGTCGTTATCTTGTGAAAAAGCGCGCATAAAATCGTAAATCGCGCCTTCTTGGTAGCCAGATGCCAAGTTATTGATTATCAGAAGTTTCACAGAACGCCTTTCTCTTGTTAGAATAGACGCTACCATATTTTTACGAATTCAGCTCAAAGGGTTGCTTAAGTGTTTATATCAAATCGGGAAAGCTTTCGAGCTTTTATTGAACGTGCGTCTTCCTCTTCTTTTTTAGCGATTGATACCGAGTTTCTGCGTGAGAAAACGTATTACGCGAAACTGTGTCTTTTGCAGATTGCTACCGAAAACGAAGTTGCAATCATCGATCCTTTTAAGGTGGGATCGCTCACGCCGCTGGCCGCGCTTTTCGAAGACGAGGCGATTGTCAAAGTTTTCCATGCATGCGATCAAGATATCGAGATTCTGTACCACGAGATTGGCGTTGCGCCCAAGCCGTTGTTCGACACGCAAGTTGCTGCGGCGTTGTTGGGGCACCCCAAGCAAGTGGGCTACGGCGCGCTGGTGCACAGTATTTGCGGCGTAACGCTGAAAAAGGCCGATTCGTTTACCGATTGGTCGGTGCGCCCCCTGACCGATTCTCAGATTAAATATGCGGCCGATGATGTGATTTACCTGGCGAAGATGTACGGCCCCATTGTTGAGAAGCTGGAAAAAGCGGGTCGTTTATCCTGGTTGAAGCATGACTTTGACGAGCTGAGCAATCCCGAGCGCTTCACGGTTGACCCGCGCAAGCGATTCCGCCATTTGAAGCGCGGCAATCAGCTTACGCGCATGCAGCTTTCTGCGGCACGCGAGCTGGCGGCGTGGCGCGAGCAGCGGGCGGAAAGCAGGAACATCCCGCGCAAATGGGTTATGACCGACGAGCAAATCGTTGAGATTTGCAAGCGGGAATCCCGCACCATCGACGATTTGTTCCTGGTGCGCGGCGTACGCGAGAAGCTTTCGACGCGCGATGCGCGCGAGGTGGTGGCGCTTTTGTGCAAGGGCATGGACCTGCCGGAAGACGAATGGCCCACAACGGGGCGCAGCGATCGCAGCGAGCGCAACGTTGATGTTGAAGTGGGGCTTATGGGTGCGCTTTTGCATTTGCGCGCGCGCGAGGCGGGCGTTGCGCCCCAAGCGATTGCGTCCACGAGCGACCTGGCGGCGCTGGCGCGGGGCCACAAAGAGGACAATGAGCTTTTGCGTGGCTGGAAATACGAGCTGGTGGGCAAGGAGTTCGAACAGCTGCTAGGCGGCAAAATTGCTTTAAGCTTCAATAAAGGAAAGCTTGTTGTCACGCCGCTGGGTGCGTAGTTTTTGCTTTTCGCGTCACTTCTGCGTCACGCTTTGTTCTCGCTTCGGTAACAAAACCTTCCTATGTTTTTCGCCCTGGGAGCACTATGCCATAATCAACAGAAACGTAGGAAATGGAGAGGAAAAAGAAATGAGCTATGCCTTTCTTGTCATTGTTACTCTGTTGATTGGCTGTGTTGTTACGTGGGATGTCAACCATCAGCTGAAGAAATATGCACGTGTGCCCATCTCGAACGGTTTGACGGGCGCTCAGGCAGCAAACACCATGCTTCATCATTACGGCATCTATAACGTGACCGTAAGGATGGGTAGCGAAGGCCAAGACCATTTCGACCCGCGCAATAACTCTATTTCGCTTTCGCCTTCGGTGTATAACGGCAGAAGCATTACAGCGGCGGCAACTGCATGCCACGAGGCGGGTCATGCGTGCCAATATGCGGAAGATTATACTCCCATGAAGATTCGCAGCTCTTTAGTTCCCGTTGCAAGCCTTGCATCGAATGCCTGGATCTTCTTGCTGCTTGCAGGCATGTTTTTGCAGGCAAGCGGACTGGTCACAGCGGCTATTATCATGTACGCTTGCGTGGTTCTGTTCGAGCTGGTCACGCTTCCCGTTGAATTCAACGCGTCGAACCGCGCGAAAGCCTACATGCAGCTTGCGGGGTATCAGGGAGCGGATATTTCCGGCTCAAGCGCTGTTTTGCGTTCCTGCGCCATGACGTACGTGGCTGCCGCGCTTACCTCTATCTTGCAGCTGCTGTGGCTGGTCAGCCAGAACCGCGATTAGCGCGGTTGCGCACGGTGCGGTTTTGAAATGCGGGAAAAGGGAGTTAGAAGCGTTTATGGCGGGAAAATCTCAAACTACGCGTGACGCGCTTTCGGTCTCTGCGGCAATTCGCCTGGTCAAAGAAGAGCTTGATGCCTTGCCGCTTTGCATTGAAGGCGAAGTGTCACAGGTTTCCAACAAGCCGGGCTACAAAGCGGTTTATTTCACCATCAAGGATAAAAGTTCGGCGCTGCCGTGCATGATGTGGGTAAACCGCTATGCGCAGGCAAACGTTGAGCTGAAAGTGGGCGCGCTGGTGCGCGTGACGGGCAAGCTTTCCATTTATGCGGCGAAAGGCACTATGAACTTCGAGGTGTCGTCGCTCAAGTTGGCGGGCGAGGGCGACATTCGCCTGAAAATTGCCCAACTTGCGGAAAAGCTCACGAAAGAAGGCTTGACCGACGTGCGCCGTAAGCGTGCAATTCCCGCGCTGCCGGAAAAGATTGGCCTGGTCACTTCGCCGCGCGGTGCGGCTGTGCACGACGTGCTTAGAACGCTGCGTCGTCGTTATCCGTTTGCGCAGGTGCTGCTTGCAGGCGTTCCCGTTGAGGGCGCCGATGCCCCGCGGTATCTTGTGACAGGCATGAAGACCGTGGTGGATGCCGGTGCCGAACTGGTGCTGGTGGTGCGTGGCGGCGGATCATTCGAGGATTTGATGCCGTTCAACGATGAGCGCCTGGCGCGCACGATTGCCGCATGTCCCGTGCCGGTGGTAACCGGTATTGGTCACGAGCCCGATACGACCATCGCCGATCTAGTGGCGGATTTGCGCTGCTCAACGCCAACTGCGGCCGCAGAAGCAGTGAGCCCCGAAGATGGCTACCTTGATGGTGTGCTGGCTCAAAGTGCCGACAAGATGAAAAGCTGCGTTGAGCGGAAGCTTCACTTGGAGGCGTTGCGGCTGGATGGTCAGGTGCGTCGCTCTTTGTTCCGCGATTCCCAAGCGCTTTTGTCGCAAGAATGGATGGGGCTTGATTACAGTGCGGAAAGGTTGTCGCGCGCTATTCCCATGAACATCATGCGCGATAAAAGCAGTTTGGATGCGGCTCAGGCAAGCTTGAGGAAGCTTTCTACCACGCTTGTTGCCGCCGACAATCAGCGCGTTGCCGATGTGTCTCAGCGGGTGGGCAAGGCCATTGCGGTGAACCTCGATCGTTTTGGCGCGCAGCTTTCCCTTGCGGCAGCGCAGGTGAACTCGCTTTCGCCGTTGGCGGTTCTTGGCAGGGGATATTCCATTGTCTTCGATGGAGAAGGCGGCGTTGTGTATAATGCAGGCGCGGTGCATGTGGGCGACGACGTTCACGTTCGCCTTGGCAAAGGCTCGCTTTCTTGCAAGGTGAATGCAATTGATGCGGAAGACCATGCTCATGATAAGGAGAAACAATAATGGAGGATATGCAGGAAAACGTGGCAGCGCAGATTGCCGGCAGTGTGGATGAGCTCACGTTTCGCCAGGCTATGGCCGAGCTTGAGCAGATTGTCGATCAGCTTGAGAGCAACACGCTTGAGCTTGAGGACAGCCTGCAGAAATACGAGCGCGGTGTAGCGCTTATCGTTTCGCTGAAGGGCCGCTTGAATCAGGCGCAGCAGAAAGTGGATGTGTTGATGGGCGAGCTTTCCGGCGCAACCGACGACACCACGCAGGACACCACGCTTTCGTAGACGCCGACCGCGAGCAACTCTTTGCGGGCGCGTGCGCCGTGTTCGGCGATTTTTCATGCCTTCTGTCATTTTTTCCTTGACGAACGATGCGAACTGGTAAGTTTTTGGTGTGCGCCCTTTTCTGACAAGGATGTTCAATTTACAATAGGATAGTTCAAGCACTATAACGGTAAATTACAGAGAGGAAGCATTGATGAACGTTTTGGTATTGAACGCCGGCTCATCATCGGTGAAGTATCAGCTGCTGCACGTTGAAACGAAGGAAGTTTTGACCAAGGGTGCCTGCGAGCGCATTGGCGCCGACGATGGCATTTTCACTCATGGCATGAAGCCGAACGAGGTAAAAGAAATCGTTCCCATGCACAACCATGAGGAAGCGATTGCCCGCGTTCTGAAGTGCCTGGTAGAAGGCGAGACCGCTGTTCTTGAGAGCCTTGACCAGATTGACGCTGTTGGTCACCGCATTGTTCAGGGTGGTAAATACTTCAAGGGTTCCACCATTGTTGACGATGACGTTATTGCCAAGATCGACGAACTTGCCGAACTTGCTCCCTTGCACAATAAGCCCGCGTTGCAGGGCATTTACGCGTGCCAGAAGCTCATGCCGGGCACGCCGATGGTCACCGTGTACGACTCCGCCTTCTTCTTCACTATGCCTCAGAAGGCGTATATGTACCCGATTCCCTACGAGTACTACGAGAAATACGGCATCCGTAAGTACGGCGCTCATGGCACGTCCCATAAGTACGTTTCTCATCGCGCCGCTGAATTCTTGGGTAAGCCGCTTGAAGAGCTGAAGCTGATTACGTGCCATTTGGGCAATGGTTGCTCTATTTCTGCCATCAAGGACGGCGTTGCGGTTGATACCTCCATGGGTCTGACCCCGCTTGACGGCATTATGATGGGCACGCGTTCCGGCTCCATTGACCCCACCGTTGTTACGTTCATCGAGGATCATGAGCATATGACTCCCGCGGAAACGAACACGATGCTGAACAAGAAGTCTGGCTTGCTGGGTATCTCTGGTGTTTCTAACGACGCTCGTGATATTGAACAAGCGTGCGAAGAAGGCAACGAGCGTGCGAAGCTTGCTTACGATATGTATGCATACTCCGTTCAGAAGTGCATCGGTCAGTACATTGCCGTTTTGGGCGGCGTCGATGCTGTTGTTCTGACTGCTGGCCTGGGCGAGAACAGCTCCACGGTGCGCGAGCTTATCTTCAAGGATCTTGAGCCCATGGGCATGAAGATTGATCCCGAGCTCAACGAAGTGCGCGGTCCCGAGCGTGAGATTTCTGCTGCGGATTCCAAGGTGAAAATTTTGGTTATCCCCACGAACGAAGAGCTTGCTATTGCGCAGGATACCTACGATTTGGTTACCGCTGCTCGCAACGCGTAATGCGTCGCAGAGAATCGAGTTCTGGAGCGCTATAAGCGCAAACGACTCACAGCTGGGAGCGAAAAAGCAAAAAAATGGGAAAGAGGGCTTCGGTCCTCTTTCTTTTTTGGGACATGAGGTGCATGTGGCGGGTGTGTCGTTTTGCTACACTGGTGCCAGGCTGACAAAAGGAGGTTCCTATGAGGAAATTCATTATCGACACCGACACCGCGTCCGACGATGCCGCCGCCTTGATGCTGGCAGCACTTTCTCCCGATGTTGAGATTCTGGACGTGACTACGCTCACCGGAAACGTGGATATTGAGCAATCGGCGCGTAATGCGCTGGCAACGCTCGAGGCGTGTGGCAGCAACGTTCCCGTTTACAAGGGCGCGCTTCGTCCGCTGTTCCGCGAACGCGAAGAAACCATAAGCATCCACGGCGCTGATGGTATGGGCGATTGCGATTTGATTCATCCTAAAGGCGCCGCCCAGGATAAACGGGCAGTTGATTTCATCTTGGAAACTGTCGCCGCGCAACCGGATGAAATTGAGCTGATTGTTTTAGGTCCCGCCACAAACATTGCTCTGGCAATTCTGCAAGATCGCGAAACTATGAGCAAGGTAAAGCATATTTGGTCCATGGGCACGCCCGGCTTCGGCGCGGGAAACGCGTCTCCTGTTGCGGAGTTCAACGTGTTCATTGATGCGGAAGCGTATAAGATTATGCTGGACAGCGGTCTTCCTGTGACCATTTTGGGCTTCGATATGTGTTTGGGTGAGAGTTGCTTTACTTCCAGTGAAGTTGACCAGATTGCCTCAAAGCAAGGCACGCCGGGAGAATTCCTTATGAAGGGTGCCGCGAAGCTCATTGAGTTCAACATTGCAACGCGCGGTAAGCGTCAAGCCGATTTCTGCGATTCGGTTGCCATGGCCGTTGCGGTGTGGGATGACTGCCTTGAAGAAGCGGTGAACTGTTACGGTTACACGTGCACGATTGACGGCCCGCTCTACGGTCAGGTAGTGTTCTATCGCGAAGGCGCAACATATGAGTCCAGCCCGCATGTTCCGTATTACAACGCGCGCGTGGTAACGAAAGTGAACACCGAGCTGTATAAAAGCCGTTTCATGGAGCTGCTAGCGCACGAGTGCGTAAAGTAAGGGATCGTTTTGGCGTTTTTGCGCCAACGATGCGGGCGACAACGGTCAACCGTGCAATGCTCGCAATAAAAGTGCTCCCAGCGATTATCGTTGGGAGCACTTCTTCATTCGCATGTTCGCGCTGCTGTACTAAACAGCTAGCGTGACATATAGCCTTATTTCGCCTGAGCCTGAACAGCGGTAATGGCGATAACGCCGTAAATATCCTCGGCGGAGCAGCCACGGGAAAGGTCGTTGACTGGAGCAGCCAGACCCTGGGTGATGGGGCCGTATGCCTCGGCCTTTGCCAGGCGCTGAACCAGCTTGTAGCCAATGTTGCCCGCGTCGATGTCGGGGAACACCAATACGTTTGCCTTGCCGGCAACAGGGGAACCCGGAGCTTTGGAGGCGCCCACGGAAGGAACAATGGCGGCGTCGAGCTGCAGTTCGCCATCAAGCAGCACGCTCGGGTCGGTTTCTTTCGCAATCTTCACGGCTTCGGCAACTTTTGCCTGGTCGGCGTTTTTCGCGGAACCGTAAGAGGAATGGCACAGGTATGCCACAGCGGGCTCGCCGCCCGTAATGCTCTTGAAGGAGGCAGCAGCGTCAAGACCAATGTAAGCCAGTTCTTCGGCGGTGGGCTGAACATTCAGGCCACAGTCAGAGAACACGAACGTGCCGTTGTAGCCAAACTCGCAGTCGGGCACAACCATTACGAAGAAGGAGCTAACCAGTTTAGCGGTAGGAGCCGTCTTGATGATTTGCAGGCTGGGACGCAGCGTGTCGGCAGTGGAGTGGCATGCGCCGGAAACCATGCCATCGGCACGGCCGGTCTTGACCATCATAACGCCAAAGAACGTTTCGTCTTTAATGGTTTCGCGCGCTTGCTCGGGGGTAACGCCCTTTTTCTTGCGCAGCTCGTAGAACAGGTCGGTGAATTCGTCTTCGAATTCGGAATTCTTGGGATCGATAATCTGCGCGCCGTCCAGCTTGTAGCCGCTTGCTTTGATTGCTTCAACATCACCCAGAATAATCAGGCTTGCCAAGCCATCTGCCAAAGCCTTTTCTGCGGCCTTCAGCGTGCGCTCGTCGTTGCCTTCCGGCAAAACGATGGTTTTCTTTTCTTGCTTTGCTTGAGCGATCATCGAATCAAGAAATGCGCTCATACTTCCTCCTTTTGTGTGTTTCTTCCCAGTGAAGAATTGCGCATGCGTAATTCTTTCGTTGCGTATTTTACAACGTTATACGCTTTGAGTTGTTCTGTTCTTGTGGTGATGCCGTTTGAAACGTTCCCCCTTGGTAAAATGGTGACGCAAGAATGCGAGTGGTAAAGAACAAACGCCGCTCTGGCTCTGAAAGGATGAAGCATATATGGGTGTTGCTTACGCCGAATTCGCGGATATCGCGATAAGCGATTACGATGCCGTTGTTGTAGGCTGTGGGTTTGCGGGTGCGGTTTGCGCTCGACAGCTGGCTGAGCAAGGGGGAAAGCGCGTTCTGATTATTGAGAAGCGCGCGCAGATTGCCGGCAATATGTACGATGAATACGACGATGCGGGCATTTTGGTTCATCGTTATGGTCCGCATATCTTCCATACGAACAATACGCGTGTCTTCAATTATTTGCGCCTGTTCTCAGGATTTATTGGCTACAAGCACAAAGTGCTTTCGAATTGGTATGGCACGTATATCCCGGTGCCCTTCAACTTGACGTCGCTTGAGATGTGCTTTGGCGAAGAGCGCGCAGCGCAGCTGCAAGAAAAGCTGATTGACAAATTCGGTGCCGGCTCGCGCGTAACCATCAATGAGCTGCGCGAGCAGAAAGACCCCGATTTGGCGGAAATCGCCGATTTCGTGTACAAGAACGTGTTTTTGTACTACACGCAGAAGCAGTGGGGTCTTTCGCCCGATGAAGTTGATCCTTCTGTTACCGCGCGCGTTCCTGTACTGCTATCGTATGAGGACGGCTACTTCCAAGATTCGTGCCAGGGCATGCCGATTTTCGGTTATACGAAGCTGTTCGAGGAAATGCTTGACCATCAGAACATCACGGTTTGTCTGAACACCGAGGCGGAAAGCGTTTTCGACCTGCATTTTGCTTCGCTTGACGAAGATGCGCCGCTCTCTGACATCTACATTAAGGAAAAACCATTCAAGGGTCCCATTATCTACACCGGTCCGTTGGACGAGATGTTCCTGTCCCGTTTCGGCCGCCTTCCGTATCGTACGCTGCGCTTTGAGTACGAAACGCTTGACCAGGAGTATTTCCAGCCGTGCGGCACGGTGAATTACACCGTTACGGAAGACTTCACGCGCATCACGGAGTTTAAGTACCTTACGGGTCAGCGCGCGCCGAAGACCACCATCATGCGCGAGTATTCGCTGGCTTACGAAGACCCCAAGAACCAGATTCCGTATTACGCCATTATCAACGATGAGAACCGTGCGCATTACGAGCGCTATCTGAAACTCACGGAAACGCTGCCTAATTTCTACCCCTTGGGCCGTTTGGCGGAGTATCGCTACTACAATATGGACGTTATTGTGGAGCGCGCTTTGGATTTGTGCGACAGGATTTTGAGCGAATAATCCACAAGGATTCGTTCGACTGGGTAAACGAGTGATTGAGTGACCATGACTGAAATGAAAACCATTACTTTTGCAGTTCCGTGCTATAACTCTGCCGCGTATATGGACAAATGCATTGAATCGCTTTTGGCCTGCGGCGATGACATTGAGATCCTTATCGTGAACGACGGCTCCACGAAAGACAACACGCGCGAGAAGGCCGATGAGTGGCAAAGCCGCTATCCGAACATCATCAAGGCGATCCATAAGGAAAACGGTGGCCATGGTTCGGGTGTGAATACCGGTATTCGCGAAGCAGCCGGCCGCTACTTCAAGGTTGTTGACTCCGATGACTGGCTTGATGCCGATGCCATGAAGGAAATCATGGCGTATTTGCGTCGCCAAGTGGAACTTGCCGAACCCACCGATATGGTGATTGGCAATTACGTGTACGAGAAGGTGCACGAAGGTACCCAGAAGGTCATGAGGTATCGCAACGTGTTCCCGCAGGGTCGTGAATTCGGCTGGTCTGAGATTGGCCGTTTCTCCCAGAGTCAGTATCTGCTTATGCATTCGGTGATTTACCGTACGGAGCTCTTGCGCGATATTCATTTGGAGCTTCCCGAGCACTGCTTCTACGTTGATAACATTTTCGTGTACGTGCCGCTGCCGCACGTGAAGACCATGTACTACCTGGACGTTGACATGTATCGCTACTTCATTGGCCGCGAGGACCAAAGCGTGAACGAGAGCGTTATGATGGGTCGCATTGACCAGCAGTTGCGCATCACGCGCGTTATGATTGATGCATGTGATATCGAAAATGACGTGCACGAGAAGAAGCTTGCGCGTTATATGCATAATTATCTTGCCATGATGATGTGTATCTGCTCTATTTTCCTGCGCATGATAAACGATGGTGATTCGGAAGAAAAACGTGCTTCTATCTGGGAATATCTAGAGGAGAAGCGCCCCGCAACGTATGAGCGCTTGCGTCGTGCGCCCATTGACTTCTTGGTGAACTTGCCAGGTGAAAACGGTCGCAAGATCGGCATTGCGGGCTATCGCTTAGCCCAGCGCATCTTCAAGTTCAATTAATTTGCGCGTGCACTCTACGCTCGCGACGTGCCTGTATATGTCGCGAGCGGGTCATTCTTATAGCTAGAACAACGAAGGGGAAGTGTCGCGATTGCGGCGCTTCCCCTTTCTGGTTCTTCGGATTGGATGTTGCAGGCGGCGGTTGTTGAGCGATGGTGTGTGTTTGAGCGTTGCTGGCGGTCGTTACCGACGGGCGGCTACTGTGCCGCCTGATCCGCTGTAGCACTGACGATTGCGACGGTTGCTTCGGACGAGTCGCTACCGCATGGTGGCGGCTACTGCTCCAAGATGATGTGGCGCAGCGCTTCAACGAGTTTTTCGTTTTCTTCGCGCGTGCGCACGGACACGCAGAAGTAGCGGCCCTTTTCCAATCCGCGAATGTCATCGAGCTTTCGAATAAGAAAGCCGTGCATACGCAGCTTGTCTTCAAGCTCTTCTACGCTGCTTGCACCTAAATCCATGCCTTGCGGCACAAGATACGAGCACATAACGTAG
>CAKTYF010000050.1 GCA_934631995.1 uncultured Eggerthellaceae bacterium | reverse complement strand
CTCAAACGGAACGCCTTCGAAGATAAGATTCAATCTCGTTTGCTCAAATCCGTTTCGCTGATAAAAGCGCAGGCGGCGCTGGCGCTGCTCGGGATTTTCTGCGTTGGGATCGTTGACTACCTCCATGTCCAGCATTACGGGCTGCGCGCAATTTTGCTTTATAGCGTCAAGAACGCGGCTACCCACGCCGCCGCCTTGGCATTTTTCGGACACGCCCAAAAAGTTCAGGTAGGCAAAGGGAAGTTCGGAGAAGTCCCAGATAAACGACATGGCTGCAACAACGTTGTTTTCCAGGTAAGCGCAAAGCTTGACGCAAGAGCAAGCGTCAATGAGCGCAAGCAGATCATCGTCGGAAATACGCTCGTATTCAGGGAAAACGCTGTGGTAAATCTCCAACGTGTCATTGAGATGGGCTGAATTCCTGTTTACGTCGATTACTTCCATTTTTTGTCCTTTCTTGGCTGCCGCGCTCGAATGTGGTTCCAATACGAAGATTGAGCGCGGCGGTCACGTGCGGTGATTCCAGAGTATCACGGGTCGATAGCCGCCAAGAAGCTCCTTTTGGGCAGCGTTACCGAGCGGTCACCGGGCTGGGTGTGTGCGGTTATCGTCGCTGGGAGTCAGGGGGTTGCTGTGTTCTCAGTTGCGGCGCGTGGGCCCGAGAGGTACGGTATGAAGGGGCAGCATGGAAAGAGAAGCAGCATAATTGGGACAGCGTCTGTGGCTCCGTAATGTTGCGAATTCGATGTTGTTACTTGGAGTCAGGGGTCGCCGTTTTTTCGGCGCTGTCAACTGCAACGACGGAAAGCGTTTCCCGATCAACGGTGAAAGATACGTCCAAGCCAGCGTAGGCAAGGTGATAAATGCGGGTAGGCTCGTGTTTGCTTCCCGCGCGGCGCGGATCTTGGTGCAGCACCTCAACAAGTCCTGCCTGTTTTTCTGCAGGAACTTTTTCGCGCAAGTTATCGGGGAAAGCGACATCCAGCTCATTCCAAGGCGTTTCGTCGATGAAGCCGCCTGTTGCTTCGGGGTGACAATCGGCAAAGGGAATATAGGGTTTGATGTCGAAGATGGGCGTGTTATCGCGCAGGTCAGCTCCCAAAATGTGGATGATAGGACCGTTCTCGGTGTGCTCGACGCGGTCGAGCTTTACGCAAGTAAGCCCCAGCGGATTTGGGCGGAAGGGGCTGCGTGTTGCAAAGACGCCCACGCGCTCCACGCCGCCCAGTCGCGGCGGGCGCACCGTGGGAGACCAGGGCGTATTGTGTTGTTTCTGCTGGTCGGAGGCCTGTGCGGGTGCTTCTGCTTTGTCGTGCGCACCTGCTTCGCTCACGATATCCGCCGCTCGTGCGGGTGCGTTGCATACCGCTGCGCCCGACGCCGCGTCCGACGTGTTGTTGCCGCCGCCCGCCGCGCCCGCGGCCGACACCTTCGCCGTGCCTTCCATCTGCGCCTTGTCGCGCGCACTTGCGTCCAGCTCGATGTCGCTCGCCGTGCCGCCGGGCAACCCGTTTTCGAACTGCCAGATTAACCAAAGGTGAGAGAATCCTTCGAGCCCAGCCACGGCTGCATCCAGCGCGAACTCCGGCTCGAAAATAATCCGGCCTTGTAGGTGCGGCGCCAGAAAGCTGTTGCGCGGGATGCCGAACTTCTGCGGCAGGTCAGTGCGTATATGTGCGATAGGTTTCATGTTCATGCGGGCGATTGTACCGCATTGTGGGCGCAACTTCGCTGTGAAGCGCTGTGCGGGCGTGTGTAGTCTGTTAAAATATCCGTTTGGAATAAACCAAGGAAGGCATGTATGACTGTTTATTATGTTGATTACGAAAACGTGCACGCGGGCGTCGATGGCATTGATAAGCTGACCGCGAATGATACTGTTCGCATTTTTTATAGCCCCAAGGCCGATACGATGCGCATTGCGTTTGTTGAGCAGGCGTTGCGCGCGCAGGCGAAAATCGAGCTTATCAGCGTTGACGTGGGAACGCCGAATGCGCTGGACTTCCATTTAGTGGCATGGCTGTATAGCGAGCTTCCACAGGCAACGGAAGAGCACGTGATTGTGAGCAACGATCATGGCTACGATGCTGCGGATCGCATGGGCGTGCGTCTTGGATTGCCCCAGGTCAGGCGCGTTTCAAGCATTGCGGAAGACTTGGGGCTTCCTCCTACGCCGCTTGCGGAGACGGCGGGGAAGCGTCGTTCGTCGTCGCGTCGCGGGGGGAAGGGCCGTCGTGGTGGTACCGATGCGTCGGCGGTTGATGCTCCGGTGGAAGCCGCGGAGTCTGGGGAAGGTGCGCCTGCGGAAGGCACTGCTGCTGGCGATGGCACGCTGGTCGCTGCATCCGTTGATACTGCCAAGGCAAAGGCGAGCGAAGGTCCTGAAGCAGCTGAAGTCGTTAGTGCTGCTCAGAACGCAGAACAGGCTGCTGAAGCCGCCGTTTCCGTAGCGGGAGAATCTGCGTCGGCAACGCCGACGGATTCGACCCCCGCATCCGAAGACGCAAAGAACGGTGAAACCGCTGCGCGTGCGAACAAGCGCAGCGGAAAATCGCGCCGGAAGAAGAAGTCCGACAAGAACGATAAGGGCGACAAAGTCGAAAAAGCGGGCGAAGAGTCAGCTGAAAAAACAACCGAGCGGCCTGCAGAGAAGGCGAGCGAAGCATCGACTGCCGAGGAAATGTCGGCCGCCGTGAAAGCATCGGCTGTTGCAGAAGCACCGGCGGCTGCTGCGGAAATATCGGCTGCTGCAGAAGCGGCGGCGGTCGTCGAACCTGCCGATGCCGCAGCTAACGCGGAGCCTGCTGCCAAACCCGCTGTCGAAGCGGAAGTGCGGGTCGCAGCTGAGCCAGCCACTCAGCCCGCCGCTGAACCCGCCGCTGAACCCGCTGCTGAGCATGCAGCCGAGCCTGCAGCTGAAGTGGCGCCGCAGGTCGCAGCCATCGAACCCGCAACCGCTGAGCCCGCGTCCGAAAGTGCCCCGAAGCAAACGCGCAGCCGTAGGCGTCGTCGCTCTGCGAAATCCGATGCGGCGAAAGCAGATGCCGTCTCGAAAACCACTGCACTTCTGGCCGAGCACGAAGTGACGCTGCCTGAAGACCAGCTGAATGTTGTAGCGAAAGCAGCTCAAGCGGCCACCACGAAGCAGGAATTCTATCGCGGCATTATTCAGAAACTGGGTCAAAAGCAGGGACTTGTTGTGTATGGCCAGGTCAAGCAGCTGTTCAAAGAAATCTCTGCAGCTGTTGCGGTTGATACCCCCGAAAGCTGATGTTGACAAAAGGTGGGGTAATTTGTCAACAAATGAGTGAACCGAAAGAGGAAACTTCGCATGAATGCAACAGAAAACGTCACCGCTGCCGGATGCGCGGAAGCCATGAAAGCTGCAGAAACCACTCCTGAAACGGCAACCGAGGCGCCGAAAGGAACGCTCTACGGCGTAAGCGTGGGCCCAGGCGATCCCGAACTGCTCACATTGAAGGCGGTGCGCGTCCTTCGCGCGGCTGATGTGGTGGCTGTCCCGAATATTGGACATGGCAGGCAAACGGCCTACGGCATCATCGAAGAATACATTCAGGGTAAGCCGCTCATCGATTGCTCCACGCCCATGCTGCGCGATCGTACGAAAGTCATTGAGGCGTACCGCGGCGTTGCGGCTGAAATTGCCGCCGCGCTGGACGAAGGCAAGGACGTTGCGTATGCCGCCATTGGTGACATTGGGGTGTATTCCACGTACTACTACATTCACGAAATGCTAGTTGAGCAGGGGTATCATGCCGAGGTCATCCCGGGCGTCACCTCGTTTTGCGCCTCTGCCGCGCGCCTGGGCATTCCCTTATGCGAAGGTCCCGAAGCGCTCACGATTGTTCCCGTTATGGCGGGCGACGCGAAGGATGCCGCCATGGCGGTTCCTGGCACGAAAGTCTTTATGAAGAGCGGTCGCGAGCTGGATGCCGTGCGCGAAATTGTAGAGCGGGCCGGCATACTGGATACTACATCACTCGTGGCAAATTGCGGTTTGGAAGACGAAGCGCTCTACCCGCATCTTGCCGACGTTCCCGCTGATATGTCCGATTACTTTACGCTGGTCATCGCGAAGGAACAGTAAGCGGGCAAAGGGCGACCAACATCTCATCGCGGTGCTATAATGCGAGCCTATTTTCGGGATATTCCTAAAAAAGGGGAGAACGTGGATACGTTTGCAGCGAAACTCAAGCACAGCTTGTGCGAAATCGACGTGCGTTGGCCGTCGGTTAAGTTTTTGAGCCTGGGCTTTTACAGCGCGTGGATTTTGCTCATGATGAACGGCTCGAGCATTGTTGCCATGCCGGCGCATCTTGCATCGGGCGAGTCGCATAATATTCTGTATCTTGCTTCGGGCGTCCCTTTGTGCGCAACGCTTCTTATTTTGGGCGTGGCGCATCGCAGCGTGTATCGCTATATCACGCATGGACCGCTTGTTCCCTGCATGGGACTGCTTGCTTCGTTTTGCACTGCGATTCTCCTGGGCGCGTTTGGCGGCAATTTCGGAACAGAGTTTTTTGTGCTGGTCAGCGCGGGTACGGGCATTGGAACGGCGTTTGTGTGCGTGCGCATTGGCGACATGTATTCGTATCTGAATGGCAATCGCATTTTTTTCACGGTGTTTTATACGGCTATTATCGCGAATCTCATTTACTTCATGTGCGCTGCTATTGCGCGACCGCTTGCCCTTGTTGTTCTGTCGTCGCTTCCGTTTTTAGCGGTGCTGTTTTGTTTTATTCGCGGCGAAGAAGGTACTGCCCATGATGCCGATGCGATTCCTATTGAAATGCTGCCCCGAGGGTTTTTCTTCCGTTGTGTTGCGGTGGTGTTCGTTTTCGCGCTGGCGGTGGGTGTGTTCAAGGGAATCGCAACGCTGGAGCTTCCTGCGGAAATCGTGCGCGATGAGTCAATCGCATCGGTGTTCGCCAGCTTGAACGTAAAGCTTGCTTTGCTGGTTGCTTGCGCGCTCTACCTGGGTGCTCATTCTTTCGACATTGGGAAGATTTATTACCCGATTGCGACGATTGCTTGTCTGGTGATTCTGGTTTCGCCGTTGTTGGGCGAGACGTTTCGTTTTGTGCAGCTGGTTATCGTTGATGTTTCGTACAATGTTTTCATTCTTGCTGTTTGGTGTATTTTGGCAAGCATCGCCTCGCAGACAACGCTTTCCTCAACGTATGTCTTCGGTCTTGGCCGCGGTGCTTCTGCGGTAGGCACGACGCTTGGGCAGTTCGTGGCGGGCTTTTCTGTGGCAGCGCTCCCGGCTTTTCGCGACGGCGCGCTTATCGCTGCCATCGTGTGCGCTGTGATAGTGCTGCTTTGTCTGCAATTCGTCATGGGAGAGCACACGGTCACCGAAGCGTTGGAGAAGACGTTCAGCGAAGGTGTTATTGTTGTTCCTGCATCCGATTCCGACAAAGGTATGCAAACCGCATCCCGTGAAGTGCCCCTGGAGCACTGGGACGTTTTATGCGAAGCGCTTGCCGCCGAGAAGGGGCTCACAGCGCGCGAGTCCGAGATTTTGGGTCTGTTGAGCCGCGGTCGCACGGCGGCATACATTTCCGAAGAGCTTTGCATTTCGTATAACACGGCGAAGGGCCATATTCGCAACCTCTATGCAAAATGCGATGTTCATTCCCGTCAGGAATTAATCAATATGGTAGAAGCAAAGAAGGCGTTAAAGTAGCTTCATTGCGTGGCTTATTGCCGGCTTTTGATTCCTTTGTCGAGAAGGAGTACCTGCGCTTCTGCTTGTCTTGCATGCAGTCCATCACAGAGCGCTGAAGTTTGCAAAAATGTCACCAGCTCGCGCTTATTCCTACAAAATGCCTGTTCAAACCGCTATAACCCGAAAAGGGTTGGTGAGCCGTTCACCGGAAACAACCCTTTTTGGAAGTCCTCTTTTCTTGAAAAACATCCCTTTTGAGTCTTATGCATGACCGCAGAATTCTCCTATGCTTCCCGGCGTTGAAAGCTGCACGCGAAACCGTAAATGCAACAGCAAAGCAACGCGTGCAGATGCAAGCAAGTGAGCCTGAAGTAAAGAGGAGGAGACATGCTTGATGCAAAGCAGCCATACGTTTTAGAAGAAAGCGATGGCGTAATGAAGGTGCGCACCTGCGCTTGGTCGCCGCCGGGAGACCATCCCGTAGGATGGGGCGTTATCGTTACCGTCAAGGATAATAAGATCCTGAAGGTGGAAGGCGACCCCGATCATCCCATCACGCAGGGACGTTTGGACGTTCGTAACCTTACCCTTGATGAAGTGGTGTACAGCGACGAGCGTCTGACCAGCCCCATGGTGCGTGATCGTGCGGATCGCGGCAAAGATGCGTGGCGCAAGGTTTCTTGGGATGAAGCGTACGACCTGATTGAGAAGAACATTCGCGACATCTGGGAAAAGTGGGGTGCCGAGACCATCTTCACGCTTACGGGTACCGGCCGCGAGTCAACGCTGTACGCTCCGGTGTATGGCCCCGCTATCTGCAACACGCCGAACGGCGCTTCCACGTACGCATTCTCCGGCGAAGCGTGCTACGGCCCGCGTGCTACCATCACCAACTACTTGCTGGGCGCCGGCGTTCCGGAAATCGACTCCGCTCAGTACTGGGAAGATCGCTACGATCATCCGGGCTACGTTGTTCCGAAATACATCATGGTCTGGGGCAAAGACCCGCTGTATTCCAGCCCCGATGGCTTCTTTGGCCCCTGCATTATCGACCTGATTAAGCGCGGCTCGAAGATTATCGTTATCGATCCGCGTGTCACGTGGCTTGCTGCCCATGCGGAGTTCCATTTGCAGCTTCGTCCTGGTACCGATGCCGCTGTTGGCCTGGGCTTTTTGAATGTCATTATCAGCGAAGGCCTGTATGATCACGAGTTCGTTGAGTGCTGGACGTATGGTTTCGAGCAGCTGGCCGAGGCCTGCAAGGAATGGACGCCCGAGCGTGTGCAAGAAGTTGCCTGGGTTGATCCCGAACAGCTGGTTGGCGCCGCGCGTGCCTTCGCAACGAATGCTCCCTCCACTGCTACCTGGGGTGTTGCGCTTGACCAGTCCAAGGCCTCCACGCAAGCAGCTCAGTGCTTCTTGGCCATTTGCGCCATTTGCGGCTACATTGATGTTCCCGGCGGCATTACCATCACGAAGCCTACGAGTTTCATTGGCCAGTGGCGCTACGACATGATGGACGTTCTTGACCCCGAAATGGCGGCAAAGCACATTATTGATCCCGATGGCAAATACGCCCTGTTCAACGCAGGTGCTGCTATGGGCGGTGTTCAGGGCGACACGCTGCTGAACTGGCTTGAAGGCAAATGGGCCGATATGGAAGGCTACTACAAGCTGCGCATGTGCTGGATTATTGGCAACAACCCGCTTGCTTGCATGGCTGACCAGCCTAAACGTTGGTATGAGGCTATGAAGGACCTTGAGTTCGTGGTTGCGAACGACATCTTCATGACTCCCACCATTATGGCGCTGTGCGATGTTGTGCTGCCGCTTTCCACCTACGTTGAACACGAGGGTCTGGTAACGCCGAACTATGGCCGCAACCAGCACTTCATTGGCGCTATGAACCAGATCATCGACAATCCCAACACCAAGTCTGACCTGGAGATTCTTATTGATATGGGCCGTCGTATGCGCCCTGAGCTGTGGGAAGGCATGGAAACGCCCGACAAGTTCTTCGACGCCAAACTGCGTGAGAACTATGGCTACGGCCTGGACGAAGTAAAGGCTGTTCCGGCAAAGATGGCGGGCTACGAATACAAGAAGTACGAGAAGGGTCTGCTGCGCGCCGACGGCAACCTTGGCTTCGAGACAAGATCTGGCCGCATTGAGCTGTGGTCGCCGGTTCTTGCCGCTTACGGCGAACAGCCGCTGCCGTACTTCGAAGAGCCCGAGTTCTCCCACGAGTCGAAACCCGAGCTCAAGGCCGAGTATCCGCTGTATTACACCACGGGTGGTCGTCACATTTCCATGTTTCACTCCGAGCATCGCCAAAAGGATCTTACGTGCCGTAAGCTGCATCCCTGGCCGTTGGTGACCATCAATCCCAAGACCGCTGCTGAATACGGCATTACCCAAGGCGATTGGGTTGAGGTTGAAAGCCCGCAGGGCCGCATGGTGCAGAAAGCGAATTTGACGAACGAAGTGAGCGAGAAGTTCGTCCACGTTGAGCACGCTTGGTGGTATCCGGAGCAAAGCGGCGAGGGCGAAAACCCCTATGGCGTGTTCACATCCAACGCGAACAACCTGATTCCGCATGAAAGCGTTTCGGTCACCGGTTACGGTGCGCCCTACAAGAACGGTATCTGCCATATTCGTAAAGCGGAATGTCCTGTTGACGAGAGCCTTTTTGCAACTCCCGCTCAGCTGGCCGCTCTTCAGAAATAACGGCAGGGAAGGAGGCATACTATGAAAAACGCAATGCTTATCAATTACGGGCTTTGCTTTGGCTGCGATTCTTGCACCGTTTCTTGCATGAAAGAGAAGGGTCTTTCCTTCGAAGAGCAGGGCATTGTCATCAAGCAGTACGGTCCGGTGAAAGTCAACGGCTCGTGGGAGTGGGATTATATTCCCGTACCAACTAACCTGTGCGACTTATGTGAAGAACGGGTAAGCCAGGGCAAGCCCGCCGCCTGCCAGCAACATTGCTTGGCCCAGATCATCGAGGTCTTGCCTGCTGATCAAGTGGCAGCTCGCATGATCGAGCTGGGCGGCAAGAAGGTTTCTGTCTTCATGCCGTAAGCGTTCGCGCTGAAAAGGTTCCCTTAGGGAATCACGCTTTAGGAGCATGGTGGCGCCGCCAGCTGCCACTTCTTATGTCCCGTTATGTTTACTCTTGCACTCATCGCAGGGGGTGACCCCTCCAGAAGAGTCCGTTCGTCTTCTCTTCTTGTCCCTTGCGATGTGGCGCTTTCCCCTCCAAAGGAGAAAACAAATGCTTCCACAGCAGAAAAAAGGATGGACAACGGTTGTCGATCTTGAAGAATACAAGAAGATGACCTGGTCTTATTTGACGAATATCAAGCAGACCTGGCAATACGATGGCATCGCGTATATCTTTCGCAAGCGCGGCATTCATCTGTATGGCAGGGATTGCGGTTCGTTGAAGATGAACCATCCTATTCTGACCATTGGCATTCCGCAGCACAAAGACAAGAATTACGGCGTTGACCTGTATGTTCCGGTCGAAAAGAAGGCGCAAGCGCTTTCGCTTATCAAGGACTGGGATCGCATTCGCGAATACGCCGAGCTTGAACAGCAAGAGGGTAAGGCCGCCCATAAAGCTTTCGAGGCGGCAGCAACCGAAGCTAAACAGCGAAATGCCGAGAAGAAGCGTGTGGCGCGGCGAGAGAAGTTTGGCAAGGTGCGCGCGCAGCTGTTTTCCTAAAGCTTGATCATAGAAAACTATTCCAAACGTTTCAAAAGGAGTTCACGATGCTTCAAACCATTGAAGACACCACCCCGAAGAAAAGCGGAGGTCTGCATTACGCATTCATCATCTGCCTGGGCGGCTTTCTGACGCAGTTTATTGTTTTGAGCGCTCAGCGTCTTCCTGCTCTGACCTTGGAGTCCATTCGTCAGTCCCTGGGCGTCAACTACGCCGAAATTGGCTTGATCACCTCTATCTACATGGTGTTTTATGCGGGCCTTTCGTTCGCGTGGGGCATGGCTGCCGATAAGTTCGGCACGCGCAAGGCAATTGTTGCTGCGTGCGCTTTGGCCGCTGTTGGCGCTATCCTGTTCGGCTTCTTGGCGCCTTTGGGCCTTGTTCCCGCAATCGTGACCTGGTCCATTACCGGTTGCGGTACTGCTGGTCTGCTTATGGCCATCCTTCCGAAGATCGTTTCCCGCTGGTTTGCCCCGAATAAGCGCGGCATGGGCATGAGCCTTATCACCCCGGGTGCGAACTTCTCCGCCATCATCTTGGGCATTGTCACCCCGCTTATCATTGCCGCCATGGGTTGGGAAATGTCCTACGTGATCTTCGGTTGCATCTATGCTGCTATTGCAGTGTTCATCGCCATCTTCTTCCGCGAAGGTCCTGAAGAGAAGGGTCTTGCTCCCTACGGCGCTCCCGAAGGCGTTCAGGCTGCTCCTGCTCCTAAGATGGAAGAAGTAGCGGAAGCTAAGGACGCGAAGGGCAACGGCCAGTCTGCTATCGCTCGAGTTCTGCGCATGCCTATCACCTGGCATTTCGGTCTGTTCTACATCATTTACCAAGTTGGTTACATGGCTGCTTCCCAGTACTACGTTGCATCCATTCAGTCTGTTGGTTTCGACTTGGCTCAGGCATCTTTGGGCATTACGTGGGCCGGCGTTCTGACCATTCTGACCGAGCTTGTTTTGGGTCAGCTGTCTGACCGCATGGAGCGCAAGAACATCATGGCGTTCATGGTTGGTCTGAATGCAATCTTCGGTTTCGGTTACTATTTCTACCTGACCAGCGGTGCTGCTCCGTCTCTGATTGTGTGCTACATCTTTGTTGCTATCATCACGGCCTCCACGGGCGTTATTACGGTTATCATGACTGCTGCCGGTGAGTACTACGACGACGACATCCGCGCAACAGGCACGGGCGTTGTGGGCACCATCAATATTGTGGGTCGCTACCTTGGTCCCTGGTTGGCTGGTATCATCATTGACCAGACCGGCGTGGTGGGCAATTCCTTCCTGATTGTTGGTGTTGCCATGGCAATCGCTGCTGTTATTGCAGTGCTCATGCCGCGTAAGCGCGCAAAGCGTGCGTAGGAGTTTTTGAGCGAACAGGGAAGGCGGAAGTTGTGGCGTGTATGTTTTGCACCCGCTGCGGAGCGTGCGGGTTGGGAAAGGTGAGCGGCCTGCCCGAAAAAGGAAAATGCCTTTTGTGCGGCGTCGAGCTTCCTTCCGATGCGCGCGTCTGCCCCGTGTGCGGAGCGCCCGCCTTGCAGCCGTCTGCCCTGCGACCTCCCGCTGCTCCCGTTTCGTGCGAGGAGCGGTAAGCGCGACGAAAGCGCGACTCTTAGATTCATCCTCTCTTTCAGATGCGGTGCCACGTGGTGCCGCATCTTTTTTTGCGCTTATTCATCCAGTACGCTTCATAGAATCGTTTTCTCCGAGATCCGCCTTGGGGTTTTGTGCAACCTGATGCGCAATTACTGACAAGTTTCCGAAGCTTTTGGAAAGAAAATCATGTGAAGGCGCAGCAGAACGCGCAACCAAAATCTCTGACCTGGGGAAACGCTAGTAAGCAACGACTGGAGCTTCCAGAAAATCGCATCTTGTCTCTAAAAGCTTCGGAAACTTGTCAATTTTTGCGGTTCGCGCTGCCTGGCATCTGGTCCGTAACCGCCAGGCTCGCCGCCCGTCCGCCCGCATCCGCCAGCCACCCGTGCCGACCGCCTGGCGCCGACCTCCAGTTGCCCGCGCAAGTCGCCCCGCGCCGCCCGCCGTTCGTGCCAGCAGTTCGCGCCTGCAGCCACGGGGCCTTCGCTTACAGCACAGCATGCGATGTTACCTATTAGCGCCACGGCCCCCGAAGCGAGGTGCAAAGGTGATAAACTGGCAAAATGTAAAAATCGCGAAGCTGTCCCTTGGGGCAGCCGGCTGAATGGGGTGAGAATCCCTGCGAGTAGGTCACTGTGATGCGTTGTTAGCGTTTGCCGGCAACGATGAGTCAGATCGCCGCGCGATATCGTGAGCACCTGCCACTACCAGGGAGCTTCGCAGCAAGACGCTTCGCCATCGTCTTTCGCGTCCTCTTTTGTGAAAGCAGTTGCTTGTGGGGAACAACGAAGGAGGACTGGTAAAAAAGATGAAGCGTTCACGTTCACGTTCAATCCTGAACAGCCTGCTTTCTCTTGTTTTGGTGCTGGGGCTTATGCCGCTGCCCGCTTTTGCGGACGAAGCCGCACCGGAACAATTGAGCGACGGGCAATCAAACGCATCTGCGCTTGCGCTTTCGGGAAGCGGAACCGCAGATGATCCTTACCAAATTGCAACGGCGCAGGATTTAGCGGATTTCCGCGACGCCGTTAACGCGGGAAATAATGGGATTTGCGCCCAGCTGACCGATGACATTGCTCTGTCGGGGGAGTGGGCGCCCATTGGCACGAATGATTACTATTATACGGGCACGTTCGATGGCGCGAACCATACGGTATCGGGGCTGTCGGTTACGCAGGCACCGGATGATAGCGGGTTCTTTGCCGACCTGGGCGATGGCTGCGTTGTGAAGAATCTGAAAGTCGAAGGGACCGTAAGCACGACTAAGCAGTATGCGGGCGGTATCGCTGGTTTTGCCCAAAAAGTATCTATCAGTAATTGCTCTTTTGCGGGTTCTGTTTCTTCAACGAGCGGCAAGGGACGTGTTGCCGGCATTGTTGGCGGCGCAACGTCCGACCCCGTTAGCTTCAGCGGCTGTGCGAACAAGGCATCCGTTTCCGGTCGCTATGCGGGCGGCATTCTTGGCTTCAGCAATCAGGCGTGCTCGTTTATGAACTGCTACAATG
>CAKTYF010000049.1 GCA_934631995.1 uncultured Eggerthellaceae bacterium | reverse complement strand
GCCAGAAGCGAGGTATACGCGCACACGCGGTCATCTTGGCCATAACCCAAAACCATGCTGCGGTCAAAGCCCAGGTCGCGCGCCGCACCTGCCGGAACCACTTCGAGCTCGGCGGACAGGAAATCCTCTTCTTCAATGCCGTACTTTTCCTGCAAAAGCTTGAGCGTCCAAGCTTTTACCGCATCTTTTTCGCCGGACGGAGCTGCACCTTCACCTGCATCGGCGTCTCCTTCGGCCGCCACAAAGGGACGATTGCCCACCAGGATATCAAGGCTTTCGCCCTCGACAATCTTGTTGCCCTTCTTGTCCATTTGGGCAGCTCCCAAATGCGGTAGCAGATCCGTCACGCAAAATACGGGGTCGCTCGGGTCCTCGCCCAGCGCAATGGTCACCACCGAACCGTCCTTCTTCGCCACCACGCCGTGCAGCGACAGCGGCAACGTGACCCACTGGTAATTCTTGATGCCGCCATAATAATGCGTGTCAAGCAGCGTGAAACCGTCGGATTCGTACAAGGGGTTCTGCTTCAAATCAAGGCGCGGGGAATCGATGTGCGCGCCCAGAATATTCAAGCCTTCGGTCAAAGGCTTCGTGCCCAGCTGGACCAGCATGAGCGCTTTGCCATGCGTATGCGCCCACACTTTGTCACCCGCCTTCAAGGTGCGACCATCGCGGATTGCCTGCTCGAGCGAAACATACCCAGCGTCCTGAGCTGCGGCAATAGCAGCAGTAGCGCATTCGCGCTCGGTCTTATTCTGGGAGATGAACTCGATATACTTGGCAGCAAGGCCTTCGAGCTCTTGCACATCCTGCTCGGAGTATTTCTTCCAAGCAACTTCTCTTTCCATGTCAAAATCCTTTCAAACGTACCACTAATGCCCACCGCAAAACGCGGAATAATGACGAAGGGATCGGAACTGCCGCGCTGCAGCCAGCAGAAAGCCAGCAACGCCGCACGCTGGCGCGCAGGCGGATTCCGCGGCGGTATGCAAAGCAGCCCGGCGGAGCAGGCGCGCACCATCCGCTGCGCAGGGGCACACCCTACTGCGCAAGCTCGGCAACAAGCGCGTCCATCTGCCCTTGGGCAGCTGCATCTGCCTCAAGCGCACCGCGCAAGGTCACCACGGTTTCGGCAAACGTGAGATTCTTGCAACCTTCCAGCGCCGCACGCATCACGCGCGCCGCTGTGGGCGCCCACGACCCGCTTTCCATCAGGGCAATCGTGCGATTCTGATACGCATGGTCAATCAAGTGGTGAATGAAGTCCTTCATGAACGGGAACATATCGCCGTTATACGTGGTGCTCACCAGCACCAGGCGGTCATAGCGGAACGCGTCTTCCACCGCTTCGGCCATATCGTCGCGCGCCAAGTCGAACACCGAAACGCTTTGTACGCCGGCATCCTGCAACTTCTGCGCCAGCTGAAGCGCCGCTTGCTTCGTGTGACCATAAACGGAACAGTACGCAATCGTGACGCCCTTATCTTCGGGCTCATAGCTTGACCAGGTGTTATACAGATTCAGATAGTAGCCCAAATCCTCGGTGAGCACGGGACCATGCAGCGGGCAAATGGTCTGGATGTCCAGCGTCGCCACCTTTTTCAGCACCGCCTGCACCTGCTTGCCGAACTTGCCCACAATGCCGAAATAATAACGACGCGCCTCGCACGCCCAGCCGTCTTCTTCCACGCCGTCCGGCGTATCAAGCGCACCGAACTTGCCGAACGCATCCGCCGAGAAAAGCGTTTTGCTAGCAGCATCGTACGTCATGATGACTTCGGGCCAGTGGACCATAGGCGCTGTTACAAATGCCAGCTGATGAGCACCGAGCGAAAGCGTATCGCCATCGCCCACCACCACGCGGCGCTCGGCGTAATCCGTGCCGAAATACGCCTTCATCATGGCAAACGCCTTAGCCGATGCCACGATTTCCGCCTGCGGGAACGCTTCCGCAAATACCGCGATATTCGCCGAATGGTCCGGCTCCATATGCTGAACCACCAGGTAATCGGGAGTGTGGCCCGCAAGTGCAGCGTTCAAATTCGCCAGCCACTCCTGCCCGAAATGAGCATCTACCGTATCCATAACGGCAATCTTCTCATCCAAAATCACGTAGGAATTGTACGCCATACCGTTCGGGACGCGATACTGCCCCTCGAACAAATCGATGTCATGATCGTTCACGCCAACGGGAACGATATCCTGATGAAGTGCCATGTGCGCTCCTTTCTTGTTTGTTGCGCGCATCACGCAAGTCTTGCCCTGAAACGCGCGGCGCGCCGTTGTCTGCGAAAAGTATAGAACGCTTTGCGCGGGAAAGAGGTCTGCAGCACGGAAAAGCACGTTTTCGTAACGAAGATGATGCAGGGGGAAGCAGGAAGCGCGCGGGCACTGCCGCGCAGCCGCGAGCGGCATAGGCGCCGCAGGGAAGCCGCGATCGAACGACGCGCTCTATCAGGCTTCCCAGTCGTCCGGCTCATCCGCATCATCGTGCGCACAAAGGTCGGTCTGCACAATCGTGAAGAAGAAGTCGCTGGTCACAGCGGGAGCAGCAAGAAGATCGCCCGTGGCGCGGCCTTCTTCTTCGAAAAGATTATCCAAGAGCGTGGTGGGAACGTCGCCGCCTAACAACGCATCGGCATGCGCAAAGCAATAATCCGCAATCTCCGAGCGACCCAACGCCGATCGATTAGCGCGAAGGAGCGAAAACACCTGGTCATCCCTGTTGTTCTGCGTGCCATCAAGGGAATTGGCGGTTGCGCCCAAAACGCCGCTTGCACCCCTCCCCCGAGCATCAGCCGCTTTGCTGCCATGCGCGGGCTCGCCCGGCGTGGCCACCGCATCCCGCACGTCCGCCACAGCCGTAGCTCCCGATGCCGCCGCTGCCACCGGTACACCTGCCGCGCCACTTTCCGATGCCGCGTGCGTCGGCCACGGCTTGAGCAGGCGCTTGAACGCTGCCGCCAGGCGTTCAGCGGGACCATCGCCCTCGCCTGCCGCGCCCTGGTCGGCGGCGCGCAGGGCGGAAACGCCTTCCGCAGCTTCCCCGCTTGGCGCAACCAACGCAGCACCCGTCAAGACCGCGTCACCCGCAACCGCATTGCGCGCCCCTTCGCCTGCAGGATCTTCCCCGCAAGCCTGGCCCTCTAAAATGAGCTGGACGTCATGCGCAAGTTGCGCGCATGTCTGATAGCGCGCCGCCCGATCAAGCTGCGTGCATCGCTGAATGAGCGCATCGCACGCTTCGCTGACCTGCGGATTCACCGTACGAACCGATGGCAAAGGGAACTCCATGGGCGGCGGACACCCCGCCAACAAGTGCCACAACGTGCAGCCCAGCGCATAAATGTCAGACCGCGCATCCGTCTGCGCACATCCGTATTGCTCGGGCGGCGCATAGCCCTGCGTGCCGAATGCGACCGTATCTTTACGCTGGTCATCGGCCGCTTTGAACTCGCGCGCAATCCCTAAATCAACCACGTTCAGCGCACCGGCGTCATCCAGAAGCACGTTGCTCGGCTTCATGTCGCGATACACCACGGCAGGCTCAAGCCCATGCAAGTACCCCAAAATATCGCACAACTCGCGCGTATACTCCAACGCCTGCCGCTCGGGAAGTGCGCCGTTTGTCGCAACGATGCTCTGCAGCGAACGACCAGCCACGTACTCGAACACAAAATAGAACGACCCGTTCCAAAGAAATGCATCCAGCAGCTTTGCAATATGAGGGTGATCAACACGTTTCATGAGCTTCATCTGGGACGATATCCCCTGCGCAACCAGCTGGCCCGAACTCAGGCGCACCGTAGGCGGCAGCTCTTTTATTGCAACCACAACGCTCGGCTGCTCTTGAACGTACGCGCGATACACGCACCCCATGCCGCCCTTTCCCAGCAGCGCATCGATAACGTAATCGCCCGCCAGCACCTCGCCGCGCCCTAGCATGAACCACACCTTTCGGATTCGTCTCGGTCAGAAGAAGCAGAAGGCGCCGTTCCTGACGTCACGGCAACAACCGTCGCGTTATCGCGCTGACCGCGGGCGAACACCACATCCATAAGCTGGCGCAAATATGCTTTCAGGCGTTCATCGGGGGATGTAGCGAGAAGAGAACTCATCGCGGCGCACGTTCCCACAGCGCCCGCAGCTGCGGCGCCTATGCGAACTGCCGTATCTACAGCGCTCGCACCCCGCGACACCGCCGCTCCGGCACCTTCGCCACGCTCCGCGGCGCCATGCGCACGAAGCGTCGATGCATTGAGCGCTTGATGCAATTCCGTATCTGTCAATGACCTGCGAAAACCATCGCTGCACACAAGATAAGAGTACCGTTTGTCGAACCGACCTTGGGAAAAGACGGGCAACAAATCATGCGAGGCGCCCACGCATTGCAGCAACGAATTGCGCAAAGGATGCCGCTCGGCCTCGTTACTGGTCAAGCGGCCCGCAGCAATTTCGCGCGCCGCGAACGTCTGATCGCGCGTTATCTGACAAACTGCCTGGTCATCCAAACAATAAAGGCGTGTGTCGCCCACCTGCATCACGTAATACGTCTCAGCCGCCACCAGAAACACCGTGCACGCGGCGCCCATCGAAATCCCTTCATGCAGGCCGCGTTTCAAAAGCGAGAGATTAACTTCCTGCAACAGATTCGCCCATTGCACCTGCACCGCCCGCGCGAAAGCAGCGCCCGAAAACCCCAGCGACTCCCCTGCCAGCGGAAGATCGTGCTGGAACCATTCGTCGAAAGCGCGCACGATTGCACCCGACGCCACCTGACCGTGTTGCAGGCCACTCATACCATCCGCAACAACCGCCAGCGCAACGTCGCCCGCTGAAGTTTGGGCGCGTTTCACCAGGTAGGCGTCTTGATTCACCGATTTGACCGGCCCTTTTTCGGACACTCCCGCGCACAGCAGCACAAAGCACACCCCTTCCTTTACGCCGATCGAACCTAGCCAATGATAAGCAGGCGCTCAACGTTTTGCAGCGACACGAACCAATAGCGCACGTGCCCTGCCAACACCAGGCAGTCACCAAACGCCAAGGGGAAGCACTCCGCTTCCGTTGCCGCGTCGGCCGCGCCAGTATCGCCTTCGCCAGCGCCGCTCGCGCCTGCGCCAACAGCGCCGGCCTTGCCGCCTTCCACAGCAGCGCCTTCGCCTGCCGCATCAGCGCTGTTCCCGCTGCTCCACACGGTGCGCCCGTCGCGATGCACCGACGTGCCATACCGCGACCCCTCGTCGCGCACGTACCAAACATCATGCTCGCGAAAAATGCTGCAATGACGGCGCGACACCAAGCCGTTTGTCTCCACCGCGTCGCAGTCCACGTAACGGCCGATAAGGAACGGGCCGCCCTGATTAATGGCCCACATGTTTTCAATGGAAGCAGGGTTATCATCAACCGCACGCAAGATGCACGCGCGCGACGATTCGCTATACGAAACATCGTCTTCGCAGGTCAGCATAGCAGTTGGACTCTCGTCAACCAGTCCGTTCGCGAATTGTTCCTCCAAGTGACCAAACGTCATCAAGTAGAAAAACGAACAAAGAACCGCCTGCAAACACGCGTCGGCGTCAAGCGCAACCTGCTCACGCGCCCACGCACGCAACAGCTCGATCTCGCCATCAAGACGCGTGGTGCTGATGTCGATGCGCCCCTGGGGAATTTCCGCAATAAGCCCCGCACGAAGCTGCTCGTAGCCCGTCTCCAGCAAATCCGCCACTAAACGTGCCTGATCACCATCAGTTTCCCGCAGCAAATCCTGTGCCAAACACGTTGCCGCCTGCTGGAAAAGAGCAGGATTCTGACGCAAGCTTTCCTGAAAATCGGAAGCATAGCGCGAGGAATGGAGCAGGCGTGACAGTCCACTTGCGCTGCGTTTTCTCATCTCGGGGTTCTGGTTATTTACATATCGGCCGTTCAAGCCCACGTATGCATACAGCGTTTTATGGTTGAGCTCACCATTTGTCAACAGGCGAAGGTACTCCGCATACCGGTAAAACGCGGTATACCACCCCTGGTTTTTCATCGGTTCTTCGCGGCTTGTTGCCTCGCCCACGTTCGCCTCCCCCTTCCCCTACCGCATAATTCACGATGCGTCCCCTCATTGTAGATGCTTTTTTGTCGCACAGGTGTTGCGCAACACCCCGACTTGCGATTATTTTTTCAAAAAGGGGCAAAATCAGGCGTTTTTCAGGCGTGGCAAGCTACTATGGTGTGACCAATTACGCAAAAGGAGTTTTCATCGCATGAGTCCGCATCGCGCCATTTTCAACTCGAATTCGTCCGCAACGCCGCACGCTCTTTCCGCGCGCAGGTCGCACAAAAGCGTCTGCGCACTTGCTGTGCTCGTGGCAATTGCGCTGTGCATGAGCGTGGCGCTTCTTTCGGGGTGCAACAAGACGTCATCGGAAAGCAGCAGCTCTGATCAGGTACAATACCAGGGTACTTCAGTCACGCTGGGGAATTTGAGCATGATTCTTTACGACCAGGAAATCGTGCGCAACACGTCGGGCAAAGATTGCCTTGCCCTGTATCTGCATGTCACAAACCGCGGAACGTCTGCCGAATCTGTCATGGGCTCGTATAACGTCACCCGTAACCAGGGCGCAGGAACGCACCTGAAAGTCGCGGTGGCATACGACACAAACGGTAACGCGCTTCACACGGGCGAAAAACGCATCCAGCCTGGTGAATCGGCCGATATCGCATTGTGCTTCGTTTTGGTGAACGACAAGCCGGTGACCATTACGTTCGGAAACGAAGAGCGCGGCGTGGCAGAAACCACCCTCACGCTTCCCTTGCCCGAAGCCGAAGAATAATCTGCTGCGGTGCCGCAGGGAGCGCAGCTGCACGCGCGCCTGCGTGCGTGCGCATGAGACGAAGCACCAGACACAACGCGTCCGCATCTTCCTCTGCGCGACCTGCGCCCGTGCGTACCTTACGCGGCTTCGTCCTTCGCGTCTTGCCCCCGCTGCGGGTGCTTCGTCTTTGCCGCATACACAAGAAGCGCTACCCCTATGATAATCAGGGGAAACGATAGCACCATGCCCATCGTCAGCCAATCACCGAACAGATATCCCAGCTGAGCATCGGGCTGGCGAACAAACTCAATCGTCACGCGCGCCAGCCCATACCCCACTAGAAAAATGCCCAGAAACGTTCCCTGAGGCCGCGGCGGCACCTTGCGCGAAAGAGCATACAGCACAACAAACAGCACGATTCCTTCTAGAACCGCTTCGTAAAGCTGAGATGGATGACGCGGCATCATGCCCGCACTGCCGCCGAACACAACGCCCCAAGGAGCATCGGTAACAGCGCCCCACAGCTCGCCGTTCACGAAATTGGCGCAGCGGCCGAACAGCAACCCTAACGGCGCGCCCACCACCGCCATATCGGCAAGCGTGAGATACGGAACCCCAATCATACGCGCTGTGACCAGGCCCGACAAGAGCGCGCCAACTAAACCGCCATGGAAGCTCATGCCGCCCTGCGAGAGAGCGAAGATCTCCAACGGATGCCTGAAATAATAGCCGTCGCCGTAAAACAGGCAGTAGAACAAACGCGCGCCCACGATAACGCCAATGATCACGCCCAAAAGGACGGTCAGCAGCGAATCGGTATCAAGCGAGATCTTCCATCGCTTTGCCGTGCGCGCAATGATAAGCGCAGCGCAGGCGAAACCCAAAATGTAGGCAATGCCGTACCAACGCACTGAAAACGGCCCGATCGAGAACGCGACGGGATCAAGCATTTGATAGATTTGGTTGAGCATGAGTTTTTCTGCTTTCGTTTTCGTTCGATGGATGTCGTTCGAGCGGCGCGTGATTCAATGCGCTCATTTTAGCAAAGCGACCCTACGCCGCCCGCCACGGACCTTGATTGTTGACAAATTACCCCACCTTTTGTCAACAGCGGTAACCGGCAGCATGCACAATTTCTAGCCCTTGAGCTGCCGAAAGACCCTTCCATTCTTCCTCAGAAAACTCCGTATCGCGCGGAATTGCGCCGCGTTCGACCGAGAAACAGTTGGCACCCAGCTCAAGACCCAGCACCTCATCGGGATGCATACTCACGTACTTCACGTGGCTGCCCGCGCACAAGCGCAACACCGCCAGCTGCTGACGCATAACCGCACGTCCCAGCATGGGAAGGTGCCCCAGCGGCGTGCCCGGAACGGGGATGCGCGGCATAATGCCCACCGCATACGGCTCGCGCGACAGCACATACGCCATACGCTGCGCAATCTGCTCGTTCGTATGCTCGACACCAATAGGCTCGATGCACGAAGAGAACTTCAGCGGCGAAGCACAAATCGCATCGATGCTGCGGCGACGAACCTCGGGATCAAAAGGCGTGTCCACGCCCTCGCCCATACGCAGCACATGATATGCACTGTTTGCACCCGCTTGCCAGCAAGCATATGCCATGGCCGGAGAAAGCTCGCCTACGTTCAGGCAAATTTCATAGTCACCAGGCACTTCGGCACGAATGCGCGCAACCATATCTGCGATTTCATTCAAGTCGTAAAATTCCGTGGACCGCAGCGTAACTTGCGTAATACCCGCCTCAACATAGCTTCGCGCCATAGAAACTACCTGATCAGCGGTAAGAATGCGCTCTTCACGCACCAAGCCCCATTTTTCGCCGAACGAACAGAACGCGCAATTCATCTTGCACGGATGAAGATCCAGCCCAATGGCGCCCGCAACCCTTCCGCGACCGCCCGTAACACGCAAGGCGAAGTCACCTGCCACCTGCCGCATATACGCCACTTCAGGACCATCGACAGGAAGGTTAAGCAAACGAAGGATGGTCTCTTCGTTTTGGACGGCGCCGCGCAAACCCTCGTCGGCAATGCGATCGATCTCCGCAACAACGCGCGGGTCGGCAGCTTGCGAACCGGAACCTACAACGCCAGATGCCTGCGGGTCGGCAGCAACGGAGCGCGACGACGCAACATCCACCGCGGATAAGGCATCTACGGCGCCTGCGGCACCACCAACCGCCCCGCCAGCGGCAGTGCCAGCAGCGGCACCCATCTCGCCTGCAGCACCGCAAACGGCAACAGAGGCGCCCGCGACACCTTCGCTCTCATCGGCACCAGCAAGCTTCAAGGACACCACGCCGCCATTGGCGCCGCGCATCAGCGTTGCACCATCTGCACCGATAAACGTCGGGTTCTCCACCGCTGTCAGCCGCTCAGGCGCCCACCAAGTAGCTCCTTCGACAAAACGAGGGTCGGGATGCACCAGCCCACTGCCGAATCCCGCCGCACGAAGAAGCGCAATGTTGTCCTGCGGTGTAATGCCGCGCCACTCACGCTCGGAAAAATCAGCCGCATGCGGAGATGCACCGCGCTCAACATTGCTGCCGTTGCCGCCCGCCTTCAAGGCAAGCGCTTCACCCGGATGCGACGACACGTACTTCACGCGACTGCCGCTGACCAGGCGAATCACCGCCACAATCTGCGCAATGCGCTCATCTGACAGCGGCGCCTTCCCCTCGAACGGCGTGCCGGGCACGTTCACGCGTGGCTTGATGCCCAACGACTCCGGGTCGCACGAAAGTGCGAACACAATATGATCAGCTAGCTGCTCGTTTGTGTGCTCGACGCCAATCGGCTCAATGCCCGTGTTGAGCTTCAAGGGAGACTCGGAGATTGCCCTGACCGTGCGCTTGCGCACTTCGGGGTCAAACGGCGTGTCCACGCCTTCGCCCAAGCGGAAAACATGGTACGCGCTCGAGGCGCCGCATTCGAACGCATGGCGCGCCATCTCAGGAGAAAGCTCGCCTACATTCAGGCAAATCTCATAAGTTCCTGGCACGTTTTGCCTGATCAAAGTCACTAAGCGGCAAACCTCGTTCATGTCGAAGAACTCCGTGGTGCGAAGCGTGATGGTGTTCACGCCAGCTTGCACGTAATCGCGGGCAATAGCCAAAATCTGATCATCGCTCAAGCGCACCGCAGTGGTCACAATGCCCAGCTTTTCCGCAAACGAGCAAAACGAGCAATTCATTTTGCAGGGGGCGTAGTCAATGCCAATGCAGCCGCCGACCTTCGCACACCCGCCCGACACGCGTAGCGCCACGTCGTGCGCCACGCTGCACATATACGCCGCTTCCTCCGATGAAGAATCAACACTCAGAAGCTCGACGATTGTCGCGCGACTCTGCTGCGCGCCACGCAAGCACTCCTGAGCAATGGCATCGATTTTCTGCTTGAACTGCTCGTTCATGTTTGCTCCCTGTCTGTATGTCCCGATGTGCCGCTATGCTCTTTTCGCATAACAGCACGCGGAAGCCGCACTCAAATCCGTACGACTTCCGCCTTTTTACTCTATTTCATTGCGAAGCTTCCGCCCGCGCAATCCGTGCGCGCGCTGCTTACTTATTCAGCGCGTCCTCGCACCACTGCGCCAAAGGAGCCTGTGCCTTCAGCTGCTCTTCGGTGATCTCAAGGCCCTTCTTCGCGCACGTGGCCTTCAGCGTGCTGATCTTCTGGTCGCTCATGTCAACGCGGAAGTTTGCGATGTCCCACGTTGCCTTTTGCGCGTCCAGGTCGGTGCCAATGCTATCGGCGCAAATCTTCATGGCCTCATCAGCGTTGCTGTTCATGAAGTCAACGGATTTCTTCTCGGCCTGCAGGAATGCCTTGATAGAGGCTTCCTTCTGCTCGTAAACTTCCTTTGTGGTGATCAGCATGGCAACGCCGTAAGAGTCAACGTCGGCATTGCAGCCAACCTTGTAGGAGCCGTCGATCTGCTTCAGCGCGGTGTCGGGGTACGGCTGGCTGGCCGCCATCATGTCAATGTCGCCGGAAACCAGCGCAGTGGGAATAGTGTTCGCCTTCAGGTCAACCAGCGTCACCACGCCGTCGCCTTCGGTGCCAAAGTCGTTGAAGGAAATGCCCATCTTCTTCAGCCACGACTTGAATTCGCTTTCGGTGGTTGCGCCCTTCTGCACGCCACACTTGATGGTGCCGCCGTTAGCAGCCGCCGCGCTTTGGAACGACGCAGCAACTTCTGCCTTGTTGTCCTTGGCCTTGTCGAAGGGAACAAGGGCCTTATCGCCCGTCATGCCCGCGCCGGCAACCCAAACCTGGCCGCCCGTAGAGATGTTCGTACCCGCCAGCACCACAATGCGGTCGCCGTAGTTCTTCAGCGCGTCGGCCACGGGACCCTGGCCGGTGGCGGCAATGTCGGAAGCGCCTGAAAGCAGCGCCTCAACGGACTGAGCGCCCGAGCCCGTAACGGGGTTCAGCGTGATTTCCGGACCACAATCCTTGTAAAAGCCCTGGTTATCGGCAACAATGATGTCTTCGTAGCCGCCCTTATTCAGGTAGGCAATGCTCAGCGGCTCGTACGACTCAGCCGATGCGCTGCCCGATGCCGAAGACGCAGCATTCGATGAGCAGCCCGCCAGCAAGGTGCCGCCCAGCGCCAGCGCGCAAGCGCAAGCAGCGAGGGAAAATAGTTTCTTCTTCATGCTTTCTTTCCTTCTTTCCTTGTTGTTTTTTGTCTCCTGTATCACTCAGCGTTGCCAAACGACGCCGAGTCAAAAGGCATGCAGTCCAAAATCTCCGCAGAAAGCGCCGTAACCTCCGCCGAGGTCTTGCAGCGATCCATGTCCTCGGGAAGACGCCACTCGCGCAAAATGGTGCCGGGCGAGCCCGAAAACAGCACGATGCGCGACGAGACAGCAACCGCTTCTGAGATGTTATGCGTAACGAACACGACGGTCTTGCGTTTTTTCAGCCACAGACGGCGCAGGCTTTCGTCCAGGCGGCCACGTGTCTGCTCGTCCAGCGCGGAAAACGGCTCGTCCATAAGGAAGACCTCGGAGTCCATTGCCAGAAGGCGCGCAATAGCCACGCGCTGCTTCATGCCACCGGACAGCGTGTTGGGACGCATGTCGGCTTTATCCTCGAGCCCGACCTGCGCCAATGCCGCGCGCGAACGTGCTTCGCCCCGCTTTGCATCCCAACTGCGGCCTTGTGCGCGCGTAGCGTTTTCTAGCGCGAACATGACGTTTTGCAGAACGGAGAGCCACGGGAACAGGCTATATTCCTGAAAGACCACGCCACGTTCGGGGCCGGGAGATTCAATGGGTGCACCGCGGAACAGCACTTCCCCCTGCGTAGGAGCAAGAAAACCCGCCATCATGGAAAGCGACACCGTTTTCCCGCAGCCAGACGGACCAATAAGGCTCACGAATTCGCCTTCTTCAATAGACAGATTCGCATGCTCAAGCACCACTTGAGCTTGCGCTTTGCGTTTGTTCGTGAGGAACGCCTTGCTCACATCGCGCATTTCGATAAGAACCATTATTGATCAGCCCCCAATTTGCGATTCATCCAGCGCTCAATGCTGGCAAGAACAACGCGGTCCAAAAACAGGCCGAACAGGCAAATAACGGTAATGCAGGCGAAGGCGCCCACGTAATCAAGCAAGTCGCGCGCAAGCTGAATGGAATAACCCATGCCCACGCCGGTGCCCACGATCATTTCGGCAGCAACTAGCACACGCCATCCCGATGACATGCCCAAACGCAACGCATTCACTATGGAACACGCCGCTTGCGGAATAAGAACGCGCAGGAAAATGGTTACCGGGCGCGCTCCGCTCATCTTCGCCGCTTGCACCATAACGGGCGGGACGGTACGGATAGCGCCCGAGACGCCAATGGTGATGACCATCGATGACACAGCGAAGATCATGAATATGGCTGAGTCGTCGCCCAGGCCGAACATAAGGATAGCCACCGGCAGCCACGCCAGGCCGGGAATCATCTGGTAGATTGCCACGGGCACAATGGCAATGGCGTAAAACCGTTGAAAGTAGCCCATAAGCGAACCCAGAACCACGCCAACCGAAGCGGCCATGCCAAATGCAATGAGCAGGCGCTTGATGCTGATGCC
>CAKTYF010000048.1 GCA_934631995.1 uncultured Eggerthellaceae bacterium | reverse complement strand
GGATGATACGCGGCGTGACCTTCGCCTGGATGTGCACTTCGCCATGCTCATTGAATACGCTTACGGTTTCGCCGTTCTCAATGCCTAGCTTCTCGGCATCGATGGTGTTGATCCACACTTCTTGCGGCGCAGCCTGCTTCACAACTTCAACGTTGCCCCAGCTCGAGTGCGTGCGGGCCTTGTAGTGGAAGCCAATCAGCGTAAACGGCATTTCGGCGGTGCAATCCTCGTAGCTGTCAACGCCGGGGGTGTACAGCGGAATAGGAGCAATCACATCGCGCGGATCGTCCAGCTGCCACGTTTCGGCCATCTTCTGCAGCTTCTCAGAGAAGATTTCGATCTTACCGGAAGGAGTGGTGAGCTTGTTCTTCTCGGGATCTTCCACGAATGCCTTGTATGCGGGCGTGTAGCCAGCGGGGTTGCGGTAATGGAACTCGCCCATCTTGTAGCCCTCTTCGATTTCGGGCAGGCGCGGGTCCTTTGCCTGAACGCTTTCGTACAGCTGCTTAGTCCAGCCGTCCTGGTCCTTGCCGTCCAGGTACTTCTCCTTGATGTCGGCACCGGCGGCAGCGCACAGGTCGGCGCACACGTCAAAGGAGCTGCGGCGCTCGAACTTCTGACCCATGGTGGTAGGGTCAATGGGGCTGGCGAAGTGAACGGAAGCAACGTCGCCGGACCAGCCGTCGTTGATAATGCCGCGCTGCTCGGCGCGCATGATATCGGGAAGCAGGATGTCGGCGTACTTCGCGGCGTCATTCATTAGGGTCTCAAACACCAAAATGAACTCGCACTTCGTTTCGTCAACCAGAATGTCGTGCGCAACGTTTGCGTCGGAATGCTGATTCGTAAAGCAGTTTCCGCCGTACTCAACCAGGAACTTGATGTCGGTAGACAGCTTGTCGGTACCCTGAACGCCATCGTGCAGCGCAGTCATCTCGTGACCGTGATCAATTGCATCTGCCCAGGTGAAGATAGAAATCTTGGACTTGCAGGGGTTGTCGCCGCCAATCCAGGGAAGACCAATGCTGTAAGCGGCAACGTCCAGACCAGAAGAAGTACCCGGCTGGCCCAGCTTGCCCACCAGCAGCGTGAGCAGAGAAACAGCCAAGCAAGCAAGCTCGCCGTTGGAGTGGCGCTGAATGCCGTAGTACTGGCCGATGAACGGCGCCTTAGCTTCTGCCAGCTCATGCGCCAGCTTCGTGATGCGCTCGGCCGGAATCAGCGTAATGGCAGCAGCCCACTCGGGGGTCTTCTCTACCTTGTCGTAACCCAGGCCCATAACGTAGGACTCATAAGACATGTTCTTGCCAGCGTACGCCTCGGGCATGGTGTCTTCGGAGAAGCCAACGCAGTACGTATCCAGGAAGTCGCGTGCAACTTTGCCTTCCTTGATCAGCACGTATGCAATAGCAGCAACCAGGGCGGCATCGGTGCCAGGACGAATAGGCAGCCACTCGTCGTTCGTGTTGCACAGCGTGTCGTTGAAACGCGGGTCAATGTGGATGTACTTTGCCTTCGTGTTCGTGCGATGCTGGTACTCAAAGCCGTGCTTTGCCTCGCCCGTGGAGCCCATCATGGAGTCAGAAGGCGACCAACCCATGCAAATAACCAGGTCAGCGTCTTTGATGGCGGCAGGAGTCGAAGAAGCCTTGGCGCCCCACATGTACGGAGCGATGAAGGTCATCTGAGCAGCAGAGTACGTGCCATAATATCCCAGGTAGCCACCCGTGCAAGCAAGCCAACGACCAATAGGACGACCGGTCAAGCTGTAAACGCCAGAACCTAGCGTCCAGTACACGGCCTCGGGGCCAAAGTTCTTGTAGGTGTACTGCAGTTTGTCGTTGATGGTTTTAATGGCTTCTTCCCAGGTGATGCGCTCGAACTTGCCCTCGCCACGCTTGCCCACGCGCTTCATGGGGTACTTCAAGCGATCGGGGTCGTTGATCCAGCGGCGTACCGAACGGCCACGCAAGCATGCGCGCTGACGGCTGGTTTCTTCGTTGTCCCACGCCTTCGTTTCGGACTGGATCCACTGGAGCTCGCCGTCTTTCACATGCATCCACAGCGGGCAACGGCTTGCGCAGTTGCAAGAGCAGTGGCTCTGAACGACGGTTTCCTCTGCGGTTTCCTGGTTAGCCTCGGCGGCGAATGCCGGCTCGGCCTTTTCGAACATGTCATCGAGCAGCATGCCACTCAGGGCAACGCCGACGGCGCCAGCAGAAGCGCCCTTGATCAGCGTTCTGCGCGAAACATTCAGTCCCGTGTTCGATTCCATTTTCCCTCCTTCATTGATCTCTCTTTTTTCGGGAAGAGCCTTTGCACGCTGGGCGCTTTTAACGCTCGCAAGCATCGTTTGCAAGCGAACGTCATCGGCGGTTGGTGCGGCGGGCTTCTCGCGTTTCCCCGCGCCCCCAGACGATGACCTCTTGCGATGCACCGCACCGCGCAAAGCTTCCCTTTTACGTCATGTACTTTACGAGCGTGCGCAAGAAATTGCATCACATAGAATATGTGATATTTCGATTTCCCCTGGTAGAACACATAAAAACAAGGTAACATGCACACAGAGAAAAGTGGGAGGGCACATCACACGCAAGTCACATAATGTTCGGCAAGCGCAATAATAAAAGGAAATTGCGGTTTTCGCGGCACAGATTCTTCGCGTGTTTTTCGTTTTGCTTTAAGATGCCCACGGCAAAAAACTACTTATTTTGACGATGCGAAAAAAGCAGGGGAAGGGAACGCTATGAGACCGATTTCGGCCGCCGATATTCCGCGCGACACAAGCGACGAGTATGCAACATATTTACGCCACTTCGTGCAACAGCGCGCGCAATTTCGCCGCACCATGGCAAGCTTTGGCGTTCCCGTTTCAAGCGACGAAAACAGCCCGGCACGCGTTGCGGCGTTGCGCGAACGGCTTGTGGCGGCGGGGGCACGCGTGCGCAACGGCGGCAAAAGCATTGCCTACGGAAGCATCTCGCCCGCATGCGCGCGCTGTCGCACGGGCGTAAAAAGCGTTTCGGAATTCCTTTCGCTGGCGTGCCATCGGTCGTGCTGGTTTTGCTTCAACGAGAATCAGTGCGACTACCATCTTTATAAGAACGATAAAAAAGATTGGCGCAGCGAACTTTCCGCATTCAATAAAAGCATGGGCGGGCTTGATTATGTAGCACTCACGGGCGGCGAGCCGCTTTTGTTCGCCAGCGAGACGTGCGCGTTTTTCAGGCAGGCGCGGCGTGATAATCCAAGTGCGCATTTGCGCCTGTACACCTCGGGCGATCAGTTGACCCCTGCGCTTCTTGAGCAGCTGCGCGCGGCAGGGCTTGACGAGATCCGCTTCAGCATCAAGCTTGACGATGCGCCCGAAAACCAGCAGCGCACGTGGGATAACATCCGTACAGCGGTAAGCATTATTCCTACTGTTATGGTAGAAATGCCCGTTATCCCCGGCACGCACGACGAAATGCTGCACGTTTTACGCGAACTGGAACGCGCAGGTGCATTCGGCATCAACTTGCTGGAGCTGTGCTTTCCGCTCCATCACGAAAAAACGTTCAAGGCGCGTGGGCTCAAACTCAAGGCGAACCCCTACGAAGTGCTTTACGATTACGGGTATGCCGGCGCGCTTCCCATTGAAGGCAGCGAAGAACTGGCGCTGCGGCTCATGCTGGAGGAAATCGAGCGCGGAACCACGCTCAATCTGCATTATTGCTCACTGGAGAACAAAAACACCGCCCAGATATACGAGCAAAACGGTGTCGGCGCGCGCGAGATTCCGCTCTACACGTTCTCGCAGGAAAATTTCTTCTACGAAACGGTGCGTTGCTTTGGCAAGCCTGCATGTGCGCTGGCAGATGCGCTGGAAGCTGCCGGGTGCGCCCATGCGTTGGACGTTGAAGGCCGCATGGTGCAGTTCGCACCCGCCGATCTGCCCGCCGTCTTGTCCGCTTTGGGGGCGAACGGTAGCGCTGCAGGGGACGGCGCTGCGGGTAATCCCGCGGGGGCCGGCGCCGCGACCGACGCCACCGGCGCAGCCAACGCCGCTTGCGACTCCGCAGCCAACGCGAAGCTTTTCGCCGCATTCGGCGTTATCGAGCGTGACAGCACCGGCGCCGCGCGCTTCCGCGAAGTGGATGCCTTGGTGGTGGAACCGCACGATTACCAGGAACTTTACCGCAGCTGCATCGAGACTTCCCCTGCTGAAGAAGACTCCGAATCCGGGTCCGCGGACGGTTCCCCAAACGACGCTTCCGGCATCGCAAAGGGGAATGAAGCGAAGGCTGCGCAGCTTCTGAGCGAAATTTCCCTTCGCGATGACCGTCAAAGCACCACGAAAAAGGAGGCGTAAGCCATGGAATCCGGCATTGCTCAAGGCTTCGAGCAGCTTTCGCTGGCACTGTTCACCACGTTTGCGCCGGCGGCAGTGGTGGCGTTTATCCTGCTCACCCTTTACGGCATTGTGTATGTGAAGGAAGAGGAAACGCGCAAGCGCCTTCACCATTTTCTTATCATTCCGCTGGCGTTTTGCCTGATAGGACTCATTGCGTCCACTAATCATCTGGGGAAACCCGCAAACGCCCTGTACGTTCTTGCGGGCATTGGGCGCTCCCCGCTTTCCAACGAAGTTGCGGCGTCCGTAGCATTTGCCGGCGTAGCGTGGATTTACTGGCTGGCTGGTTTCAGCGACCGCATAAGCGTGCGACAGCTGCGCATTGCCATCCCACTTGCCATGGTGGCAGGTGTCGCGCAAATCTGGTTCACGTCAAGCGCCTACAACATTGGAACTATTTCCAGCTGGTCGCTCGTATTCACGCAGATAAACCAAATACTGAGCGCGCTTCTGGGCGGCTCGTTTCTCTTCCTGTTCACGCTCGCCATGGCCAATCAAGATTGCGACGCGCCTATTTTGCTCACAACGCTCATTTGCGCAGGCGCCTCAACGGCGGCCCTGCTTGTCTCCGAGCTCATCCAAAGCAGCTATTTATACGAACTGACCAGTTCCACCACGCCCCTGGTCGAAGTCTTTCCGCAATATCCCCTGTTCATCGCTGCGTCAACGCTTCTGCTCATAGCGGCGGTTATCCTCACGCTGCTGTGGAAGCGCCAGGGGCGTCTGCTGAGCCGAAAATGCGCCACCATCGCACTCGTTTTGGCGCTGGGCGGCGTTTTCGTCGCGCGCTTCTCGTTCTATTGCGCGTATCTGAACGTAGGGCTGGTGGTGTAAATGGCCACAATCCGAGGCGCACTGCGCACGCCTGGCTTCGATATTGCCATTTTGGGATACGCATTGTTCCTGGTCATCAACGCATGCTCGCTGTGGGGCGGCGTGTTCCCCTTCTTTCCGCACGAATTTCACGGCGAAGAAGTCACGTTCGCGTTCATGCTGGCGCAGTCCATGGCATCGCTGCTCACGTATATCGTTATCCTGGTATGCTCGTTCAAGGTGCCCTCTATCGTAACGAAGTCGCTGCACGGCGTTTCGTCGTTTCCGGCGTTTCTAGGCGGCGCGCTGCTGATTGCCGCGCTGTACCTGCCCGAATGGCGCGTGACGTTGGTCACCGTTGCCGGCTGCTGCATGGGCGCGGGCGGCACGTTGCTCTCGCTGGTATGGGCGCGTTATTTCTCGGCAGAAAGCACCGACCGCGGCAACTTCTTCATTTTGACGGGCACGTTTTGCGCGCCGCTGCTGTTCGCGCTGCTGTACCTGGTGCCCCAAGCGGTGCGCGTCTTTTTGATTCCGCTTATTTTCGTGCCACTGTGCGGCTTATCGGTACTGCTGTCGTTTCGTAAACTGAACAAGGACCTGCCTATTTTCCAGGACGATCCGCGCACAAACGTGCCCGTGTACGTGCGCATCGTGCGCGTGTATTGGAAGAGCGCGTTCGCCATTGGCACCATGGGATTCGCGTCGGGTCTGGTGCGCTCCATTGCCGTGGCAGATGTTCAACTGGGCGATGTCACGAACGCAGCATCGTTTCTGGGGCTGTTCGTTGTTGCGGGTCTCATGCTTTTACTGTGGCAGCGCCGCTCGTTCGCGTTGAACCTGCATTTCGTGTTTATGGTTTCGTTTCCCCTGGTGGCGGTCTGTTTAGCGTTCTTCCCCTTTGTGGAAGGCAGAGCGCTCGCATTCATCAGCGGCATGGTGTTTCTGCTGTTTTCCCTGGCAAACATCATTGTCATGCTGCAAAGCGCGCACATCTGCCTGAACCGCGGCTGCAATCCGTTTTTCGTCTATGGCTTTTTCGGGTCAATTGTGGGGTTGCTGCAAAATGGCGGCTTTATTTTCGGGCATATTGCTGTGGCGAATCGCCTGTTCGGCGAGCAGACGCCGTTTGCCGTGGCGGTCATTGGGCTTTTGGTGCTGACCATCACGCTATACGCCTTCGTGGGAAGAAGCGAGCGCTTCACCAGCAAGCTGCCGCAATACGACAACGTGGAATTCATCTCGTTTGGCATGAAGCCGGGGCAACACGGGCGCTTGATGGCGTACCTTGCGGCTCCCGCCGTCCCTGTTGACCAAGAGCTTGATAGCAGCGTTTTCGCAGATGACACCATTAATTTAAGCGAAGGCGAATACCAGGTGATCGTTGGCAGCGACGCTTCCGCTGCTGCTGGATCGGGCGTCGGCGCGGGCGGCGGCAGCACGAACGGCGACGAAGCGAGTGGCGAGCCGCGCACCGCAAACGCTGCAAGCCGCCCGACAAGCGAAGGCGCGACCAACGGCGCGAACGTTCCCACAGCCTCGGGCGCCGCTGCGGGAACGGGTGCAGGCCCTGGCACAGACGCACGCGCACGTGCAGGCGCCGGCGCAAGCTCGGGCGCAGACGCCAGTGCGAGCAACAAGCACGGGGCAAAAAGCGCTGAAGCCGAAACACGCCGCACGGCACGCAACCCCTTCCCCGACGAGCTGTATCGCTCAACGGAAAAAGGACCGAGCCGCATTACCCTGCGCTGCAAGATTCTTCAAGAGGAATATCGCCTGACCAGCCGCGAGACGGAAATCATGGAGCTTATCGTGCGCGGTTACAGTGTTGCGCGCATTGCCGAGGAACACGTTGTGTCCGAGAACACGGTACGCACCCATTACAAGCACATTTACGCAAAATTGGGCATCCACAAAAAGCAAGAACTCATTGCCATGGTGGATGCCCTGAAAGATACGATATAACCACGAAGCCGGCGCGTGTACAACCGTGCATCGCGCCGCAAGTGCAGCCGGCCAGCACGTAAGCAGCCTGGCCTCCTGCCGGCCAACGCAAGCGCGACTAAGCCGCGCGCCACACGGAGCCGACCGCCCGCGAAGCCGCCGGCTCCGTTCCCGTTCGCTAGCCGCGAACTTCCGCCTGAATGCGCTGCGTACGCTCGACGACTTGAGCCTTCGCCGCATCAACATCGATGGTCGGCCAAGCGCCATCGCGATACACCACAGCGCCATCGCACATCGTAAGCACCACATCGCTTCCATGACCTGCATAAACAACATTTACCAGCGGCGCTGTCATGGGGCACCACGAAGGACCGGTCACATCCAGCACGCAAAGATCGGCTTTGAAACCTTCCTTCACCAGACCGCAATCGGTGCGGCCCTGGGCCACGGCGCCATTGCGCGTTGCCGCCGCAAGAACTTGCTCGGGCGTGACCACTGCAGGATCAAGCTTATTGCCCTTAGGCAAAAGCGCCATAAGATACATGTCCTGGAACATGTCATGATTGTTGTTCGATGCCATGCCGTCGGTGCCCAAACACACGTTCACGCCCGCGTCCAACAGCTCGGCGATGGGAGCAAAACCGCTGGCCAGCTTCATGTTCGATGCCGGATTCAGCGCCACGGAAACGCCTTTTTTCGCCAGAAGCGCAATGTCATCGTCGCTTAGCCACACGCAATGCGCAGCCGTCATGGGAACATCGAATGCACCCAGCGAATCGAACCACTGAGCAGGCGTCATGCCGTTGTGACGATCCTTGCAATCCTGCACTTCCGACGCCGTTTCCGCCAGATGAATCTGCATGCCAACGCCGTTTTTCTTTGCCCATTCCACAACGCTTTTGCAGGTCACGTCGTTGTTCGTGTACTCCGCATGCACGCACGCCTCGAACTTGATGCGACCGTTCGCTTCGCCATTATGGTTCGCAATGCCGTCTTCCATTTCAGCGAAACACGGGTATTCGGAAATGTCCTTGGGCTCGAACGCAAGCGGGCTCGTGCACAGATTCGCCTTCATGCCTGCTTCACAAACAGCCTGCGCGCGCTCGGGCGTGTGGTAATACATGTCAGAGAAGGAAACGCAACCGTAGCGCGCCATTTCCGCGCAGGACAGAAGCGTTGCCCAGTAATTATCCTCGGGCGTCATCTTCGCTTCGAACGGCCACACCATGTCGTTCAGCCACGCCTGGAGCGGCAGGTTTTCCGCATAACCGCGCAAAAGCGTCATGGGGGCATGCGCGTGCAGGTTGTAGAGCGCCGGCATAAGCAGGCGACCTGCGCCTTCGTACACTTCGCCGAAGTCAGCAGCGTTTTCGGGCGCGCAATCGCCCACGTACTCAATGCGGTCGTTGCGCACGCCGACCCACTGATGTTCCTTGCATTCGAAGTTCTCGTCAACCAAAGTGATGTCTGCAAACAGCATGTTGTCCTCTTTCTGTCGGCTCTTCCGTTGGTTTATCGTATTTTTCCACAAGCAGCTTGCCGGCTCATCCCCGCCCGCTGCCCGACGGTCAGCGGTCAGTAGTCACGGCACTCATCGTCGGCTTTCTTGCGAAATACCGTCCACCCGTCCAGCGCGCCCCTTTGGTGCGTACTCAAAGCGCGCCTGCAACACACCTCCGTGTTAGATTCGCTCTTATAATTGCATGACGTTATAGTAACCGCACACAGAAGCTTTCGCAAAGCATTCTTTCCATATGGTATGATGCGAAAGGTAAATTTTTAGCAGTGACACACTTCGAGTGCTACCCGAGTTGCCACTTCACGAGAGAAAGAGGCATCAATGTCTGAATGCAGTGGACATTGCAGCAGCTGCGGCGAAGAGGGCTGCGGCGAACGCGAGGCCGGCCCTCGCTTCATGGCGCAAAACAAGAAATCCAACATCAAGAAGGTCATCGGCGTTGTTTCCGGTAAGGGCGGCGTAGGCAAATCCAGCGTTTGCTCTCTGCTGGCTTCCGAAATGAACAAGCGCGGATGCAAGGTGGGCATCCTGGACGCCGACGTGACCGGTCCTTCCATTCCCCGCACCTTTGGCGTGACGGGCGGCAAGATGAGCGCTTGCGAAGATGGCCTGATTCCTGCCGAAACCGAAAGCGGCATCAAGGTCATGTCCGTGAACCTGCTGCTCCCGCAGGAAGATACCCCTGTTGCATGGCGCGGCCCCGTGGTTTCGGGCATCATCAGCCAGTTCTGGAACGAAGTATGCTGGGGCGACATCGACTACCTGTTCGTTGACATGCCTCCGGGAACTTCCGACGTGTTCCTGACCGTGTTCCAGAGCCTGCCGGTCGATGGCATTGTTACCGTTTCCGCACCTCAGGAGCTTGTTGCCATGATTGTGGGCAAAGCTGTGAACCTGGCTGGATCCGTGGGCGTTCCCGTAGTTGGCCTGGTTGAGAACATGGCGTACTACAAGTGCGACGAGTGCGGCAAAGAGCATCACATCTTCGGCGAGCCTCAGGGCGCAGCCGTGGCTGAAAAGTACAGCATTCCCGCTGTTGCCACGCTTCCGATTGACCCCAGCGTTGCGCAGCTGTGTGACACGGGCAAGATCGAGGAATACGCCATCAACGGTGCTCTTGACCCCGTTCTGGAAGCCGTCGAGAAGGCATTCCGCGAAGAAGCACATGAAGAAGAAGCCGCTGCTGAATAGCGCACCTTCCCGCATGCAGCAGGGCGCTCCGATGCACTCCCGCGAAGCGAATCGCTGAAGGCACCCGCAAAGCGAACTGCCGAAGGCATCTGTAAGGCAGCCCGCTGGAAGCTTCCGCGGGGCAGCCTGCCGTATGTTTCCGCGGGGCAGCCTCCTAAAGGCACCCGCAAAGCGAACCCTCAAAAGCGCGATGGACTCACTGTCCGTCGCGTTTTTTTTGTTGACAAACTACCCCACCTTTTGTCAACAATTTCGCTGGTTAAAGCCGAAAATCGACAAGGTTCCCCACCTTGATAAAAACGACTCACTTTTCTGTGGGTTTGCCTTGGCTAACTTTTATGCGACCCGGGGAAATGTCGGTTTTTAACGATTGGAAAGAAGAAAATCCACCGAAAAGTGGGCCGTTTTTATCATGCCGCCCACGCTGTTGGGCGGCATCGCATCAGAGAAGGTGCACCCGGACTACGCCGCGCAAATTGTTGACAAAAGGTGGGGTAATTTGTCAACAATTCCGCTGCTCAGCGCGCTCCTGCGCAATGCGCTCTTTCGCGCGCGCAAGATCTTCGGCGGCAACCGCTTCCATCACTTCTTCCACATGGCTCTTGATGCCGAAAAGGGTGCGTGTGGAATTCATCACCTGCGGACGCTTCCCTTGCGCCTCCGCCCCAAGAAGCTGCCGCATTGTTTCCCATTGACGCTGAAAATCTCGCTCCGACTGAACCACATCTTCCCCTTATTGCTGCGCTTATTTTCCCGGTGCAACATTATCCTGCACACCCAAATATACCGTAGCACACCCGCCCGCTCCGCGGTGCATCCGACAACGGTTTACATCCTACGTACAAACGTAAGAGAATGGCAAACAGACCTGGGCAAAGGCATGTAGATAGCGCGCTGCCGCATATGCGAAAAAACAAATATGCTAAACTGTGCAGTTAGCATTTCGGACTTGGGGAAGCAGGCGAAAATCCTGCACGGTCCCGCCACTGTGAAACGGCTGCTCAGCGGTCGTAAAGTCAGATCACCACGCCGAAACGCGCCAAAGTACGCGCCGGATTTGCGCGGATGGGCAATCCCCTTCTGCGTAAAAAGCGCAGAAGGTAAGCGGTTGATTTGCATGAAGATTCGCGCGCGACACATGTCATGCGCCGCATTTGCAAAGCCGCTTGCGAGACGAGTCAGGATGCCCACCAGGGGGAGGTTTTTATGAAGAAAATTGCGGTTGTGTTGAGCGTTATGAGCGCTCTTATTTTGTCCTTGTGCTTGCTTGCCGGCTGTGGCGCAAAGCAAAAACCGGTCACCGTCGAAAACGGCGTTATCCAAGAAACGGGAACGTATAAAGTACCTGCAACGCTTGAGGGCGGTTCAGGCAAGGCAACCATTGAATCCCCCGCAACCGTTACCGTTGACGCTAACGGCATGACGGCAACCATCACGTGGAGCAGCTCGAGCTACGACCTTATGGTTGTCAACGACAACGAATACCGTCCGACCTCGACTTCGGGCAAATCCACATTTGAAATCCCGGTAGCATCGCTTGACGCGCCACTCGAAGTGCAAGCGGAAACTACCGCTATGGCCATGCCTCACTTGATTGATTACACCATCACGTTCGCTGCCTCTGGCGCAAAGGCAGCGTAGGTCCATGAAGCACATCTACGCCTCCGCGGCGCACAACATTACAGCTGCAGCTTCCGAAACCGCCGCAGCCGCAACAACAGCAGCGAAAACCGGCAAGACCGCAACCTTCGCTAAACGCATCGCGCTCATCGCTGCGACCTGCGCCCTTACCCTGGGTCTTCTTTCCGGCTGTTCGCAAGCAAACGACGGCGAAGGTTTCCACAACACTGACATAGGGTGCGGCTGGGAACCGGAAAGCTCCCTTGAACTGCATTACGCAAAAGGCTTCACGGTGGATTACTACGAAGGCGGCTACAAGCTGGTCTGCATCGAGGGCAACCAGCGCTTTCTGATAGTGCCCGAAGGCGCAACCGCACCCGATGGCCTGGCTTCCGACATCAAGATACTGCAGCAGCCTCTTGACAACTTGTACTTGGTGGCAACGGACACGTTTTGCCTGTTCGATGCGCTGGACGCGCTCGACACCGTGTCGCTTTCCGGCGTTACCGCCGATGGTCTGTACGTTGAGCGTGCTTCCCAAGCAATCGCTTCGGGAGCCATCAAATACGGCGGCAAGTACCGCGAGCCCGACTACGAGCTCATATTATCCACCGGCTGCCCCCTGGCCATTGAGTCCACCATGATCGACCACTCCCCCACAGTGAAAGAGCGCCTAACCGACCTGGGCTGCACCGTGCTCATTGAGAAGTCCAGCCTGGAAACCGAGCCTCTTGGACGCACGGAGTGGGTCAAGCTCTATGGCGCGCTGCTGAACAAGGAAGACGTGGCCCAAAGCGTATTTGAAGAACAGGAAAGCCTGGTCAAAGCGCTGGAAAACGAAAAAGCAACGGACAAGACCGTGGCATTTTTCTACATCAACTCGAACGGCGCCGCTGTGGTGCGCAAGCCGGGCGATTACGTGACGCGCATGATTGAGATGGCCGGCGGCACGTACATCTTCACCGACCTGGGCGGCGAAGACACCGCAACTTCCACCGTAAACATGGAGATGGAAACGTTCTACGCGCAGGCGAAAGACGCCGACATTCTTATTTACAATGCCACCATTGACGGCGGTGTGAGCTCGGTTGATCAGCTGATTGCAAAGAACCCCCTTCTGGCGGAATTCAAGTCGGTCGAAAACGGAAACGTATGGTGCACCGACAAGAACATGTACCAGCAAATGGTTGAAACGGGCGTCATTGTATCGAACCTGCACACCATTTTCACTGATGAGAGCGCTGAAGTGCTCGATTTCGCTTATCGATTGAACTAGGAGACGAATCATATCCATGTTGAACGAGAAAAGCGAAAAAGAAACTATCGGGGCTGCGGAAGCCAGCCGTGCTGCTGCCTCTTGCGCAACAAGCGCGACCGGCAATACCAACACGGCAAAACAGGCAGCTCCTTACACCCCCGCGCCGCTATCAAAAGCGCAGAAGAGCCGCCGCATGCGCGTTATCGTTGTGTTCGCAGCGCTCATCGCGCTTTTGCTGGTTCTTCTGATTTTGAACATTTGCATTGGAAGCATTGCGATTCCCGTTGACGACTTAGCGTCCATCCTGTTCAACGGCGGGCAAGGCACCGGCAACGATTTAACCGTTGAATACAAGGTGGTCTGGCAAATCCGTCTGCCGCGCATTATTGCCGCAACGGTGCTGGGCGGTGGCCTGGCACTTTCCGGCTTCCTGCTGCAGACGTTCTTCAACAACCCCATTGCCGGCCCGTACATTTTGGGTATCTCATCGGGCGCTAAGCTTGTTGTAGCCATTGTGATGATTGTCGGAATGGGCCAGGGTCTGGTGCTGGGCTCCTGGGCGCTCATCGTGGCGGCGTTCATTGGCGCCATGCTGTCTATGGCGTTCGTGCTGGCCATTTCGCGGCGCGTAAGCTCCATGGGCATCTTGGTAGTAGCGGGCGTTATGATTGGCTACATTTGCTCCGCCATCACGGAATTCTTCATCACGTTCGCCAGCGATCAGAATATCGCGAACCTGCACGACTGGTCCGTGGGCAGTTTCTCGGGCATTGGCTGGAACGACGTAAGCGTTATTATTGCCGTGATTGCCGTGGCATCGGTACTCACGTTTGGCCTGAGCAAGCCCATCAGCGCCTATCAGCTGGGCGAAAGCTACGCCCAGAGCATGGGCGTGAACATCAAGGTGTTCCGTACG
>CAKTYF010000047.1 GCA_934631995.1 uncultured Eggerthellaceae bacterium | reverse complement strand
AAGCCGCGAACATCCTAGGCGATCTTGCCAACAATCCCGGCGCCGGCGGCGTAGCCTCTGCGGGCGCCGGCCTCGGCATGGGGATGGCCGCCGGCGGGGCTTTCGGGAACATGGCGCAGCAAATGTTCGCACCCATGAGCAACGCGCCGGTGCAGCAGCCAGTTTACCAAGGTTCTTCTGGACGCTTCGTCCAAGAGGGCGCCCAAGCTGCCGGTAGCAATAACGGGACGGCGGCGGATGATCCTATGGAAACCCTTAGCAAGCTGAAAAACTTATTGGATGCAGGGTTGATCGAGCAAGAGGAATACGATGCCAAGAAGGTCGAGATACTTAATCGGATGTAGGTGAATCAGATGAACAAGCAAAATGTGTTATGGGCGCTGCTCGACCTTATCTTCTTGATCGTGTTCAATGTCGTATTCTTCGTTGTCGGGGGAACGGAGCATCAGCCTTCCGCATGGCTCTCCTACGGTTTCATCCATTTCGCCTATTTGATGGTGCTTGTAACGCCCTTCCTCACACGAAAGAGCAGTAACGCCTCTGTGTTCGGCTTCGCGTTATATTCAATTGCGGCTACCTATTTTCTGATTGAATTGGTGGTCGGTGCCGTATTCATCGTTCTTAATCAAGATGACATCAAAATCGCGTTAGTCGTGCAGATAATTCTCGCAGGTATTTTCCTCGTCATGCTCCTATCTCATATGATCACCAATGAAAAGACAGCGGATGCGGTTGTGCGCAAGGAAGCCGAGGTTTCATACATCATGACTGCTGCCACAAGGCTGAAGGGTCAGCTAGGGGCGACAGGCGATAAGCAAACGGATAAGACTATTGAAAAAGCCTACGACTTGGTGAGGACAAGCCCGATGAAAAGCGATCCTAGCGTGAGCCAGTACGAGCTTTCGATCCTCGATGCAATCGATGGTCTTGAAATGGCTGCATCCAAGAAGGAGCTGCAAATGGTTAGAGACTACGCGGCTCAAATTATTAACAGCGCGAACGAACGCAAACAGCGGTTGCGATTAGTGCAGTAACAATGCAGGGAAGGATTTGAAATGAAGATTCTTGGCATGGGCGTGCCCGAATTAGTGATTATCGCGGTGGTGGTTGCCGTGGTAATTCTTATTGTGACTTTGGTCCGAAAAAGATAACACCAACATGCCCTAACTATTCGCAGCATATTCGAGCGAACGGCACTTTGTGACGCTCGCAGACAATGCCCTCATCGTAATGGTGCGGGCATTTTTCGTTCTGTCCGCCTGGATGAAAGGATGTCGGACATGGACGATGAGCAGAATGGCACGCAAACGCAACAGGTCGAAGGGCAGCAGCAAGAGACGCAACAACAGGCGAGCGGGCGGCAAGAAGCGCAAGCAGCGCAAGGCGAGCACGCCAAGGGCGCGGAAGCTGTCGGCGGAAGCGCAAGCGGCGTTGACGCGGGAACATACGAGGCGCAGCTGGCTGAACGCGATTCCCGGATCGAAGAGCTGGAAGCGCAGATCGCAGACGCCGCCAAGAACGCTGAGACGGCAGACGGGCTTCGTGCGGAGATTGCCGCGCTGAAGCAGCAGGGCGAGGACGAGCGGATCGACTTCAAGCTGCAGCTTGTCGGATGTCGCAACGTGAAGGCGGCCCGTGCCGTCCTGGACGATCACGGCGGCGACGTCGAGAAATTGAAGGAAGCCGAGCCCTGGATGTTCGCGGACACCCCGCAGAAGCAGACCGGCAAGACCGGGCTTCCGAACGCGGGGACGGCCACCGACGAGGGTAAGCAGATGAAGCGTTGGGAAAGGCTCGCCGGCCTTGCCGACGACGAATAAGGAAGCGAGGGCCGAGACATGGCAAACAGCATCGCATACGTTAAGAACTACACCAGCATCCTGGATCGCGTGTACCAGCGCGCGAGCGTGTCGGGCTGCCTAACCTCCGGGCACCGCATGGTGCAGGCCGGGCGCAACGCACGCGAGATCATGGTGCCCAAGATAGAGGTAACGGGCCTCGGGGACTACACGTGCAACGTGGGGTACGAGACGGGCTCGATAACTTACGAGTTTGAGACCAAGACCTTCAACTATGATACGAGTTGGAAGTAGGTCGGAAGTGGAAAACGGGATATTTCCAGCGAACATCCCGTTTATAGAAAATATGACTTTGTATATCACCGGTTCATGATTATGTTCATTGATGCATAATCATGATATCGAATCAAAATCGAGTTTTGACCTACTTCCAACCTACTACAACTTCGAATTTGAACCCGTTTTTACAACAACATGCCTAGAATTGAAGCAAAACAGGGTGTTTTCGCGGATCTTGTCCGCAAAAATTGAGCCTTTACCTTAATCCAAGCGCTCGTCTCCCCAGAAGAATAGCGAGACGGTTCCGGGGCCAGTATGGCTTCCAATGGTCGTGCCAATGGGGAAAATCTCTGCGGGGCCATCCATCTGGGGAAATGCTTCCTCGACCATGTTTGCGACAGCTTGGGCATCCTCAAGACAGGCAGAATTACAAATGAACACCTTGCCGCGATACTCTTTTCCGTCTGCCGCGTGCTCTTTCATGATGTCCACCACACGCGCGATGGCCTTCTTCTTCGTTCTAACTTTTTCGCGCGAGGTCAGCTTGCCTTCGTTGCTCATGTTCAAAACGGGACAGATCTTCAGCGCACCGCCAATGGCGCCTGCCGCTTTCGAGATGCGTCCGCCCAAAACGTAATAATGCAGATCGGTGGAGAAGAACCAGTGATGAACGTTCAGCCTGCTATCCAGGGCAAACGCAGCGAGTTCATCCATTTCCATGCTTGAATCTTTCAGGTCGGCGAGTTTGTCCATGAACAGGCCGTATCCCGATGACGCGCGCAGCGAATCAGCAACAGTCACGTTGCGTTCGGGGAATTCTTCCCTGATTGTTTTCGCGGCAATCTCGGCAGAACCATACGCGCCTGAAAGGCCCGACGAGAACGAAATATGCAGAATGTCCTTTCCTTCAGACGCAATCGATTTGAAGTGCTCGTAGAATTCTCCTACATTGACCTGGGATGTTTTCGTTGAGCTCCCTTTTGCCATGGCGGCATAAAAATCATCGTAGGGAATTGTCTCTCCAAAGTCATCCAGGTATTCCTTTCCGTCAATTTCATAATGGAACGGTACCCACTTTATTCCGCGTGCTTCGATTTTTTCTCTGGTGAGATCAACCGTCGAGCAGCAAGACAAAACATACGCGCTCAAAAGACCGTCCTTGCAGTTCGGCGCATTCGCCCCCTAAAACCTTTCGTTACCAGTGTAGCGTTACGCCTTGTAATGCGGCGTGTATTTTGCGAAGTTAGGTAAAGAAATGGTCATCTGCGCCGCATCGCAAGAACTCGCATTTGCGCCAAAGGGGTGCAGCAGATTGCCGTTTATGGGCCGCAAGTCCTTTCTTTATGATGCAGTGGTAGGTAAAGTGAGGGCTGAGAGATCGTGCTGGAGAAAACAAATCGCGGCCGATACATACTGCGGGCGCGAAGGGGAAGCCGGCAACGCGCACGCTGGGCGCTACGCATCGGCGGCGCGAAGGGGAATACGAGCCTGTTGCTTGAGTTCTTGTCGTTGAAGGGGGACGGAAACGTGAAGCGTTTGAAGCGTAGGGAGCAAATCGGTGCTGTTGTTACGGCCTTTGCGTTGGCCTTATCGCTTTGTGCTTGCAGCAGCGAAGGGGCCGGAGCAGGAAGCGTGGGAAGCACGGGCGGCACAAGTGCTGGCGGCTTGCCCGCTGGTGTCCCAATAGGCTCTGTTGGTCCTGTTGCGTTCACCTACAGGACAAACGTTGAGCACCAGGATGTCCCTCTTGACCAGCGTTCACGCGATTCGTTTGACCAAGAAGCGTATCTCAACGATTTTTACGCGTTCAAAAGCACTGTTGATAACGGTGTGACCGATCTTGCAGGGCTCACGCGCCTTTACGACAAGCTGACAGGGCATGTTATGAACTTGAACAGCGATTATGCGCTCGCTCGTTTCGATTACCGTCAGAATGCTTCCGATGCATCGGCGGTTGAGCGTTACATGGCAAAACGCGATTTACTTAGCGACACGACTGCGAAATGCGCGTATCAGTTCAGGCGCGCGTTGGAATCGCCCCAGGGTAAGGGCTTCCGCGCGCATATCGGTAGCGCGTTCGCCTATGCGCTTGATCGTTCAGCTAATGCGAGCGTTGAAGCGTATGATCTTCGGAAACAGCGTAATGACCTGGTGGTTCGCTATGATAAGCTGGTGGCGCAAGGGGTAAGCGAAACGGAGCTTAAAGAGCTGTACGTCGAAATGGTGAACACGAATAACGCGCTTGCTCGCGCGTGCGGCTACGATAATTACGCCGAATATGCGTATGCTGTTGAGTATCGTCGCGATTATACGGTGGACGATGCTGTGCGGCTCCAAGAGGCGATCGTGCGCGATTATGTTCCTGTCTATCAGGCGTATTTAGCCGATTCCCTTGACGTTGACCTGGTGTTTCAGGTGTTCGACCAGAATAACGATGCAAGCGAAGCAAAGTTGGCGAACTTGCGAACATGCGTCGCGGCGGTATCGCCTGCGCTTGCGGAAGCGGTTGACCACCTGCAGCGAAACGGTCTGTATGATATCGGTGCCGCAAAAACGTATGCGAACGACGCCTTCACCATGGAGATTCCCAGCTACAACGATGCGTTCATAGTGATTGCCCCCGAAGGGGATGTGACCGATTATCAGTCCCTGATTCATGAATTCGGTCATTTCAACCACATGTATCACGTTCCAAGCAATGCGTTCGTGTCGAACGACGCGCCCGACGTGCAGGAAACCATGTCCCAGGCGCTTGAGCTTTTGTGCTGCGGCGCTTATGACGAGCTGTGTCCAGGCTATGGTGAAGCGCTTGCGGCTTACGTGGTCTACGACAAAGCGCAGACGGTACGTGAGGCGTTTGCGATAAACGAGGCCGAATATCGCGCCTATACCACGCCTGATGTAACACCCGAAAAAATCGATGCCATCTGGGCTGACGTTCGTGAGAAATACCGCATGCCGCAAGAGGATGAGTCATGGACGACCACTGCGCATATCTTTTCAAAGCCGTTTTATTACGTTGGATACGGCACATCGGCGCTGGCTGCATTGAGTTTATACGTGGACGCGCAGGATGATTTCGCATCTGCTGTTACAAAGTACCTGGTATTGAGCGAAGCGCCGCCCGAGACAACGTTTTGCCAGGCCCTTGATCTAATGGATAAAGGCGATTTGATGAACCCCGATAAGATGGCTGCGTTCTCGCAAAAAGTGGGGAAGGTGTTGGCGCGGTAGCGGGGCAGGCGTCTGGTGCAAGAGTCTGGTGTGAGCGCGATAGCAGGGTAGGTGCCTGGTGTGAGTGCCCGGCGCGAGCGCCCAGAGCCGGCGGCGTAGTGATTGCGGACGTGCTCGCATGCTCACCGCGCTTGACGCCATTGGGCGTGTTGCTACTTGCTGCGTTCGCTGGGGATGCGATAGAAATGGTTGACGAGCAACGCCATCTGACGCGGCTCTTCTTTGAATCCGCCTTCCGCCCACGGCTCGTAGCAGGAGCACAAAAACCCCGCGAAACCGGTGAGCAGGTACGTGGCCTCGGGCGTATCGTTTCCCCAGGTGTCCAGCAGAAAGCTGGCAATGGCTTGGACGAGCAGCCAAGTGAAGCCGCAGCGAAAAAGGCTGTCAACCAGCTTGCGATTCTCGTACATGATTTCGAAGAACGCCGTTAAATGCCCCAGGTCATACCATAAGTCGCCGCGTTCAATCAGGGCGGCAGTAGTATCCCAATATTGCTTGACCAGCTCATCAAGCTTGCGGGAGAATACTTCTTCTTTCACGTTGTAGTTGCGGTAGAACGCCATGCGCGAAACGCCCGCGGCTTTGCAAAGCTCTACGATGGTGATGGACGAGAACGCTTTTTCGCTGGTCAGCTCGATTAAGGCTTCAAGGATTGCTTCTCGGGCGCTTTCGCTTGATTGGTTCGGTGTTTTTGCGGGCATGGGCGTTTGTCTCCAGGTGCATTAGTGGGCATCGCGGCTATTTTCGCATATTGCACTTATGGTTGTTGCAATTTGTAACATTTCTGCAACGTGTGCCGAGCCGTTGTGCGCCGTAGCCTTGCCGCACACCGCGCGCATCCCATTGATTGCGTGTTGGTACACCTGTCGCGCTCGTTCGAATGCCCGCGCCACGCCCTTATCTGCGACGATACGCCGTGGAGCGCCCCGCGCCCAGCTTCTCCAGGTGGCCCGCGCGCACCAGGGCACCCAGCGCATTCTCAATCGTGGAGAGCGACACGTCGGGTAGTGCTCCAACAACCTGGGCTTTCGTCATGGGGGTAGTGCGGAAAGCGAATAGGTCCTTCACTTGTTGCGTTTTCGATGGTGCGCCCAGCGGCTCGTTTTCCATGAGCGCAAGCAGCGTCTGGTATGCCTCGCTCACCAGCGAAAGCCACAGCGCTACGAATGGCGAATAATCGCATTCCGGCGTATCCCAGCTGCTCAAGCAGGCATTGAGCGCTTCATAATATGCGCTCGCGTGCCGCTCGCACAGCCGATCGATGCTCACGTAGCGGTATACGTCGAAGCCAGCTTTCTCCATGAGCAGCAGCGAAAACAAGCGCGTCAGGCGCCCTGTGCCTTCATCGAACGGCTTGATACACATCACATCTACTGCGAAGGTGGGAATCATCATGAGCTTGCGGCTGGCAGCTTCGGCAAACGCGCTTGCCAAGTTGTCGCAGGCAGAACCCAGATATAGCGGCGTTTCGAACGCCAGGATGGGGCTGGCGGGTACACGCTGCACCTGGCCGTCCATCATCATGTTCACGTAATCTTTCTGCCGATATGCGCTTTTCTTCCCCGATGCCGCGCCCACAAGCACCGTGTGCATGGCCAAAAACGTGGCTGCATCAAGGGGGAAGCGTTCGGGATTTTTCTGGAAGGCCTTCAGCGTTCGGGCATATCCGGCAATCTGACGCTCCCGTGCGCTTTGGGCTTCCGCGCCGTCTATGAGCTGCTGAATGCGGAAAGGGTCCAGGTAGATGCCATCAATGCGCGCCGAAGCATCCACGTTATCCACCAGCGCCGGGGTCTCAAGCTTCGCAAGTAAGCCTTGATGCTGTTCACGCAGGGCATCAAAGCGCCCCTTGCTCTCGTGAAGGATTTGGTGCAGGCGCCAGCATTCCTCGGAATAGGCAGATGCGGGCATGGTGGCGTAGGTGAACGACTTCATGGAGGCTCCTTCCCTTGGCTTTCTGCCTAATCATATCACCTGGGATTGGGCAGAAACGAGCAATTTGCCTCCCAGCGCGCCATTTCGTTGGTTTTTCTGCCCAACCGCATGCTTTAATATCCTTAGGACTTATTGTCGAGAGTCGAGAGAAGGGATCCTCATGGCATTACAGCTGGTAGTCGATCCGAAGAAGTGCAAAGCGTGCCGCTCTTGCGAGCTGGCTTGCTCCTTCGGCCATTTCGACGAATTCAACCCCCGTTTGTCCAACGTCACCGTCTTCCACTACGAAGAGGCTGCCATTACCGTTCCGGTTATGTGCATGCAGTGCGACGAGTCCGCCTGCGCCAAGGTGTGCCCCACGGGAGCTTTGACGCGTAACGCCGCTGGCGTAGTGGAGCACGATGCTTCGAAATGCCTGGTGTGCAAGATGTGCGTGAGCGCATGTCCTTTGGGCAACATCTCGTACTCGCCGCTGAAAAAGAAGGTTATCAAGTGCGATTTGTGCGGTGGCGACCCCATGTGCGTGAAGTTCTGTCCCACGGGTGCCATTTCCGCTGTTGACCCTGTTGAAGCACCAAGTAAAAAGCAGCTTTTGGCCGACAAGCTTATGGCCGCTATCGAGGAGGCGTAGATTATGGCTATCGGAAACGCCTGGGTAGGCACCATTCTTCGCGTCAATTTGAGCGCGGGAACCATCGTAAAAGAACCCCTGAACATGCAAGATGCCAACGATTACGTGGGCGCGCGCGGTTTGGGCACGAAGTATTACTGCAACGAGGTTGATCCCAAAATCGACCCGTTTTCCCCTGATAACAAGTTGATCTTCATGACGGGTGCTCTGACCGGCACATTTGCGCCTTCTGCGGGTCGCTACGAAGTGGTGTCGAAGTCGCCGCTCACGGGCACGATTGGCGCGGCAAACTCCGGCGGACATTTTGGCCCCGAGCTGAAGTACGCGGGCTACGACGGCATTATCTTCGAGGGCAAGGCCGACCATCCTGTGTACCTTTACATCAACGATGACGTGGTGGAACTGCGCGATGCAGGCCATTTGTGGGGCAAAAACGTGCACGAAACCACCGATTTGCTGGAAGCCGAAGTGGGCAAGTTCCGCATTGCCACCATTGCGCCTTCGGGCGAAAATGGCGTGCTGTTCGCGGGCGTCATGAATGACAAGAACCGCGCGGCTGGACGTGGCGGCATGGGCGCCGTAATGGGTTCCAAGAATCTGAAGGCTGTAGTCGTTCGCGGCACGGGCAGTGTGAAAGTCGCGCGTAACCAGGGATTTTTGGAGGAAAGCCTGAAGTCGCGCGCCATTTTGCGCGAGCATCCCGTATGCGGCACCGGCTTGGCGGCGTACGGCACCGAGATCTTGGTGAACATCATCAACGAAGTGGGCGGCCTACCCAAAAACAACGGCCGCGATGGCGCCGTGTTTGAGAATGCGTACGAGATTTCGGGCGAGAAGCTGGCCGAAGGCGCGCTGGTGAAGAACCAAGGCTGCTTTGGCTGCACCATCGCATGCGGTCGTGTGACCAAGATTGAGCCTGATGAAAGCGAGTTTTATGGCTTTGGCGAAGGCCCCGAATACGAAGCGGGCTGGAGCTTTGGCGCCGACTGCGGTGTGGACGACATTGCCGCCGTACTGAAAGCCAACTGGATTTGCAACGAAGAAGGCATGGACCCCATTACGTTGGGCGCCACTGTTGCCTGTGCTATGGAGCTGTTCGAGGCGGGCTATATCCCCGAGAGCGACATTGGCTTCCCCTTGCGTTTTGGCGACGCTGCCGCCATGGTGCGCTGTGTGCGCATGACGGCCGATGGCGAAGGCTTCGGCAAGCTGCTGGGTCAGGGCTCTTATCGTTTGGCCGAGCATTACGGTCACCCCGAGCTGTCCATGTCCGTGAAGAAGCAAGAGATGCCCGCTTACGATGGCCGTGCCATTCAGGGCATTGCGCTTGAGTACGCAACGTCCAATCGCGGCGGCTGTCACGTGCGCGGCTACATGATTTCCCCCGAGGTGTTGGGTCTTCCCGTAAAGACAGATCCCCTGGTCACAGAAGGGAAGGGCGCACTGCTGAAGACGTTCCAAGACCTTACGGCGCTGTGCGATTCCACGGGTATATGCCTGTTCACAACGTTCGCGCTGGGCCTGCCCGAACTGGCTGGCTTGTATCGTGAAGCGGTGGGAACCGATGAGACCGACGAAGAGATTCTGCTGAAGGGCGAGCGCATTTGGAACTTGGAGAAGCGCTTCAACATGGCTGCCGGCGTGGAGAAAGATATGCTGCCGCCGCGTTTGTTGCGCGAAGAGCTGCCAAGTGGCCCGGCTAAGGGCAAGGTTGCGGAGCTGCAGGTCATGCTGGCCGATTACTACGAAGCGCGCGGCTGGACGTCCGAAGGCGATCCCACCGAGGCGAAGTTCCAGGAGCTTTCGCTGTAGGGCGCCGCATGAACGTCAAGTTTTTCGCGACATATCGCAAAATCGTGGGGCAGGGGTGCATTGACATTCCCGCCCCCCGCGACGTTTTGGAGTTGCTGGAGATTTTGGAGCAGCGCTACCCCGATTTTCGGGGTCTGCTGCTCAACGCCGATCATACCGATAAGGGACGCGATGCCATTGTGCTGGTGTGCGGACGGCATATCGAGCATCTGGATGGCGTGCACACCGCGCTTTCCGAGCAGGATTATGTTGCGGTAACGCCGCTTGTTGCAGGTGGTTGAGCTGCGTCGATGCTGCGGCGGCGGTTGCAGTGCTACGGGCGTGACGCCGCCGTGACGCCGCCGTGACGCAAGCGTGACATGAGTGTGACGCAGGCGTGATCGCGGTCGTGACTGCGCCGCCGCTGCTGCGCGATTGCCGCGCCGCCACCTTCCACCCGCCTGCGCCCCTTGAACACGAAGGAGACTCCTATGGTTTCCGAAGACGAAATCATTCGAATCGTGCAGTCGTATCCTGCCGAGCGCCGCTATGCGCTGGCCGCCATGCAGGATATGCAGCATGCGTTCAATTACATTCCCGAGCTGGGATTTACTCGGCTGGCCGAGCATCTGAACTGTGGCGTTGCCCAGCTGTATTCCATGGCTACGTTCTATAAGGCGCTGTCGCTCAAGCCCAAGGGCAAGCATATCATTAAGATTTGCAACGGCACCGCGTGCCACATTCGTGGTTCTGTGAACTTGGCAACGGGTCTCAAGCGCGAGCTGGGCATTGAGCCGGGCGAGACCACCGAAGACGGGCTGTTTTCCGTGGAAATGGTGAATTGCCTAGGTTCGTGTGCGCTGGCGCCGGTCATGCTGGTCGATGGCACGTACCACAACAAGCTGAAGCTGGAAGACGTTTCTGGCATTGTGGAGCATTATCGCTCGCTTGATGCCGACGAAGGGGAGGCCAGCAATGAGTAAGACCGAAAAGATTCTGGTGTGTTGCGGCACGGGCTGCATTGCCAACGGCGCCTACGATGTGGCGCGCGCCTTAGAGGAAGAAATAGCTGCGCAAAGCGCAAATGCCCAGGTAGAGCTTAAGGTGTGCCGAACAGGCTGCTCGGGTGAATGCGAGCAAGGCCCGCTGGTGCGCCTGATGCCGCGCGACACCATGTACTATAAGGTGAAGCCAGCGGATGTGCCCGACATTATCGCTTCGCTTGAAGGCGATCCGGTAGAGAAGCTTCTGTATCACGATGAGCAGGGGGAACGTCACGAGCATCAAGCCGACAACCCCTTCTACGGCTTGCAGCATAAAGTGGTGTTGAAGGATGTAGGTATCATCGATCCACTCAGCCTGGATGAGTACCTTGCAGCGGGTGGCTATGAAGGTCTGAAGAAGGCCCTGACCATGACGCCCGACGAGATTATCACCGAGGTGGAAAAGAGCGGTCTGCGCGGTAAGGGCGGCGCGGGCTTTCCCACGGGGCGCAAATGGCGCAGCGCGGCGGGCTACGACGCCACGCCGAAATACATCGTGTGCAACGGCGACGAAGGCGACCCGGGTGCGTTCATGGATGGTTCTACCATGGAGGGCAGCCCCCATGCTGTTATCGAGGGCATGATTATTGGCGCGCTGGCCATTGGCGCCGAGACGGGCGTGCTCTACATTCGCGACGAATACGCCTTGGCGCGCGAGCATATCCAGCACGCCATTGACGATGCGTACGCGGCGGGCATTCTGGGCAAGCACATCATGGGTACCAATCACAAGCTGGACTTGAGCATTGTGCGCGGCGGCGGCGCATTCGTGTGCGGCGAATCCACAGCCCTTATGAACTCCATCGAGGGCAAGGTGGGCGAGCCGCGCCCCAAGTACATCCGCAGCGTTCAGAGCGGCTTGTTCGAGAAGCCCACGGTGCTGAATAACGTTGAGTCGCTGGCTTCCATCCCTATCATTTTGGCTCAAGGCGGCGCGGCATATGCCCAGCTAGGAACGGAGAAGTCGAAGGGCACGAAAGTGTTTGCCATGGTGGGTAAGGTCAAACACACTGGTTTGGTGGAAGTGCCTATGGGCACCACGCTGCGCACGTTGATCTACGACATTGGAGGCGGCATTATCAACAACCGTCCCTTCAAGGCCATTCAGACGGGCGGTCCTTCGGGCGGTTGCATTCCCGAGAGCCTGCTTGATTTGCCGGTGGATTTCGACACGTTGACCGAATATGGAGCCATGATGGGTTCGGGCGGCATGATTGTCATGGACGATCGCAGCTGCATGGTGGAAGTCGCACGTTACTACATTGATTTTCTATGCGAGGAAAGCTGCGGAAAATGCACGCCGTGTCGCGAGGGTCTGCGCCAAATGCGTTATATCTTAAATGAGATTTGTGAAGGCCGTGGCAAAGAGGGCGATATTGAGCTGCTCGAGGAAATCGGCCACATGATGCAGGACGCCTCCCTGTGCGCATTGGGTCGCACGGCGGCGAACCCTGTATTGACCACCATCAAGTTCTTCCGCGACGAATATGAGGCGCATATTCGCGAGCATCGTTGTCCGGCAGGTGTGTGCGCCGCTCTGACCAAGTTCATTATTGACCCGCAGAAGTGCGTGGGGTGCGGTCTGTGCGCTAAGGCGTGTCCCGCTGATGCGATTTCCGGCGAAAGGAAGCAGCCGCATGTGATTGATCCTTCTGCGTGCATTGCTTGCGGCAGCTGCCGTGAGGCGTGTCGTGTGGATGCGGTGCTGACGGAGGGGAGGTAGCCATGGTCAAGACCTACGAGATTGTGATCGATGGTGTGCCTTGCACCGCTCAGCATGGTGAATACCTGTGGGACGTGGCAAAACGCAATGGTATTGAGATTCCGGCGCCGTGCCGCAGCAACGCGTTTGCGGAGCATCGCGCGTGTTGTCGCGTGTGCATTGTGGAAGTGATTACGTGCGGGCGCTCCAAGGTGGTCACGTCGTGCGTGTATCCTGTTGAAGGCGAGTGCGAGGTGCTCACGAATTCGCCGAAGATCGCACAGGAGCGCAAAGTTCTTTTGGCGTTGCTGGCAGCACGTGCGCCCGAATCTGACGTGATTGCGGATATGGCATTGCAGATGGGCGCGACCGAAGGCTACGCTCGTCTTAAACCGCTGGATGCGGGCAAGTGCATTCTGTGCGGTCTGTGTGTGCAGGCGTGTGAAAGCATGGGCGCGGGGGCAATTTCTACCGTGAATCGTGGCGTAGATAAAGAGGTCAATACGCCGTATGGCGCGGCAAGCGATGCCTGTATTGGTTGTTTGAGCTGCACAAACGTGTGTCCTACAGGCTGCATTGAGTTTACGGAAGATTCCGATACGCGCACTATCTGGAATCGCACATTCGCGTTAATTCGTTGCAAAGAATGCGGTCAGGTTCTGGGCACACGCGAAATGTCGGATGTGGGTATTTGCGATGCGTGTCGCAAAAAGGCTCTTGCGGACGAGCTGGCGCAGACGTATCGTTTTGTGTAGCTATTCGTGGCGTGACTGTGCGGATGCGCGGTTGCAGGTGCAGCTGCGGTTTGCGGTTGCGCACGGGTGGCTGCTCGGTGGGCGTATCGAGCGGTGTGCGTCGCGTGTGCTGCTCGGCGTGACGACATGCTGGGTTAGCGCAGGCGCAGGTTGCATGCGTACGTGGGATGACGGATGGCTACTCGGTGCAGCGGTCAGTGAAGTGATATCAACGAAAGGGGCGCTATGGCATTTCAACACCGATACGATCGCAATAAGCAAGCGCTATCGGACCAAGAGTGCCAGGCGCTCCAAGCGTGCAAGGTGGCGGTTGTGGGCTGCGGCGGCTTGGGCGGCTACGTTGCCGAGCACTTGGCACGTATTGGCGTGGGCAGCTTGCGCCTGGTTGATGCTGACGTTTTTGAGGAATCGAACTTGAACCGTCAGCTTTTCTGCACCGAGGAAACAGTGGGTGTGGCAAAGGTGGATGCAGCTGCCAAGCGTTTGGCTGCGGTGAACTCTTCGGTTGCGGTAGAGCCGGTAAGAGCATACTTGACCAGCGATAATGCCGCAGACTTAATAGCCGAGTGCCACTGTGTAGTGGATTGTCTGGATAATGTATCTTCGCGGTTTCAGCTGGCGCGTGCCTGCCAGGAAGCGGATGTTCCCCTTGTGTACGGTGCTATTGCTGGCTGGTTCGGTCAAACGTGCACGGTGTTTCCCGGCGACGTTTCCTTCGTTTCCCTTTACGGCGCTGCCATGGATGCCAACGGAGAAGGCGTGCAGAAATCCGAGGGCAATTTGCCGTTTACGGCAGGGGCGGTCGCATCGTTTCAGGCAGCGGAGACCGTAAAGGTGTTGCTGGACAAGCCTGATGTTATTCGTAACCGCCTGCTCATGATTGAC
>CAKTYF010000046.1 GCA_934631995.1 uncultured Eggerthellaceae bacterium | reverse complement strand
GGAAGCCGTCTCGGTCTTCCCAGTTCGCACAGACGTAGTCGTAACCTTCAAGCTCCCTGTCATTGCCAGCCAGCCAAATCGGCTCGAAATCGGGGACCAAACCGTTTGGAACGACCCATCCGAACATGTCCTCGCAGTGCTTGTCGCCGATGATCTGCTGTCGGACGTCTATCGTGTCGAAAAAGAAGCTCATCCCATGCGGTGCGAGCTGCAAGTTAAGGAGGTCGACGGAATCGATGACGTACTCGCTGTATTCACCGGTCATGTCGTCTGTGTACCTTATCCCAAAGTGCTCCATAGTACGTACTCCTTCCTTCCTCGTACTTGAATAGAGTAACACATACGGGATCATCCCCGCGTGTGAGGGGGACACGTTGGCATCCTGCTGGAAGCTTGATAGATCGAGAAGCCCTCGATTGGCCACAGGTATGGCAACGATAGCCCACCTTGCTAAAGCCGCCGCCAACGTAAACGAAATCGTTTGCGCTAACCAGGTTATAGGCACTCTCAACGGAAAGAGGGATGGAGCGCGCAAGGTATAGGCACGCTTCAGTCGAAAGCCTCTTGCAAAACCTCGACGATTTGTCTCTGCTCAACTTCTTTCATTGCGAGCGGGTCGTCGAGTAGCTCGTATTCTAGAAGAAACCATCCATCCCCGAAATCCTCGACAAGAATCCCGACGGTTCCATCGGAGGTCTTAACTTTATCGTATTGTTTTGCCTTCATGAATTCCTCCGTTCCAGGATCGTCCCCGCGTGTGAGGGAAACTCTTAAAAAAGCCCAGCTCAAAATACCACAGCATTCAGGAAATAGCCACGTTTTAATGAGTTTACGAAACAAATGAAGCGTTGCTGCGTAATAGTCCCAATCCAGGACAAAGACATGCATTTCGCCCGCAGCATTACCGGGTAGGCAGAAGCCGTATCCGCATCGAGTACGCAGTCGCAGCAGCAACGTGAAACCCACGCATCGTCTAGCCGCAAAACCATGTTGTTGGATTTTGGGCCTGAAATTCGAAGTTGTGGCAAGTTGGAAGTAGGTTGATTCGCCAGATTGGCTTGATGTTGCAATATGCCTCAACTGAGCATAGTTATGAGCTGGTGCTTTACAAAAACAGATTTTCCCACAACGTCATCTGTTCCGAAAAACAGCCCGATTTGCCTCCCTGACCTACTTCCAACCTGCATCAACTTCGAATTTGAAAGCGTTTTTTCAACAACATGCCCTCGAAACAGCTGAAATGGTGCGATTCGGGGACGCCGGGAATCGCAGTTGGCAGAAAAACACCACCCGCGCGCCCCAAACAGTAAACAGTAAAGCCGCCCCGAAGAACGGCCCCTTGTCAGCGCATGATATCTCCCCTGATCGCAAGGAAAACGGAGCAAACTTCTGCCTCCTGCTTTATCATCACAGCTCGCACAAATCCTCAATTTTGTCGGGAATCTTGAACGCGCGCACCGCACGCGAGAAAAAAGTGAAGCCTTCGACCTTCGCAGCAATCTCCTTATTGTCGATGCTGGATTGGCGCGTTGCCGTAGAGCGAAAATCTTCCCAACCGACCTTGCGCATCATGCGACGGAAGTCCTCGATATACATTGCGCCAGATATGCACTCGCCATGCAAAACAGGATCGGAGGCAAGCTCGGCGGGCATACGACCCGCAGGTAGTCCCCACAATTGCCTTAAGTGCACGCGGCATGCTGCCGCACGTACAAGCTCTTGTTTTGAGACCCCCGGAAGACTGCAAATTACTGTAGTAGTCCTTGACTTGTTCGCGAATGCCGCTCATAGCAAATCTTTCTTTTTCAGCGCATCGGTTTCGCAGCGGCGTCGCACAAAACGATAGCTAATTCCTAGTTGTTTGCTAGAATTATTATTCTGCACCCCGATATTGTCAACAGCCTAATAGTCGATTGACACAATTAAATTCCTAACTCATGCACGAAAAGGAGCCCACACGCCGCGCGGACTCCTTTCCAAAATCGTCATACGAAAATCACACCGCAAAGCTATTGCGCAATCACGGCATCCCTTTTCGTGAACTTGGCTGCCACCAGCAGCAATGCAACGTTCACCATACAGTCCGCCACCAACAAACCGCCCACAACCGCCAAGTTCGGGCTGGCGGTGTTAATCGCGGAAAACGTGAGCACGGTAAGAACCATAACCACAGCGCCACACGCTGCCGCTGCAAATACCAAGTTCCAGCTTGCATGTCTGCCGGTGCGTGATAGGCACGCGCAGATAACCTGCGAAGCAGCACCTAAAAGCGTTCCAAGAAACGCCGTGAAGCACACCGCCGCCAACACCAGCACACCCGCACCAGGAAGCTTACTGCTCATGGAGCCTACCTGCACGCCCGACAAAATGCCACTTGAAGCCACCAAAAGGCACACCAACGACACCAAAGCTGCAGCCCAGCCCCACAAAAACGCCGCAGCCGGCGTGCCCGCGCCCTTGACGCCCTTCGCGAATAACGCCGCTTGCAGCACTGCGCCCGCCGCTGAAACCATAAGCGTAAGCGCCGCCGCGAATAGGAACGCCACAAACGCCGATCCGGTCAAAATGGAGCAAATCACATCGATCATGGGTACGTTCGATGCCGAAATATAATCATAGGCCAACCAGCCCGCTGCGTCCATAATGCCAAGGCCGATACGAGCGAGCAGCGCCACCACTAGCGAAATAGCGAACAAAATGGCATAAGGACGCGCCATGACACGCATAGATTCCTTCATTTTCGTCACGCCCCTTTCTTATTCCGCGCCTTGAAGCTCATGCTCGACTGCCGAAGTGCCGCATAGGTAGCCGCCACAGAACGCCAGTCCAACATCGCCCATAAGGGACCCCAAAATGGGATCGCCAATATAGCTGTTCTCGCCACACGCACCGCCAGCAGTATGCCAACCGGCGTACAAACCAGGAATAACCAGGCCGTTCGTACCAATTACCTGCATCTGGTCGTTGATAAGCAGGCCCGCCTTCGTTCCATACAGGTTACCGCCAATACGACACCCGTAAAACGGCGGCGTTGCAATAGCATGCAGCCACTCAGGCGGCATGGGATACATAAAATCATCCTCGCCGCGTTCGCAGCATTCGTTCCATTTCGCCACAGCCTTGGTCAGCACACCTGGCGCAAAGCCCAGGTCGGTTTCAAGTTCTTCAAGGGTGTCGCGACGCTTGAGCACGTCGGCGTCAATGGCATCTTGCACGCCATGGTGCCAGTCACGATAATGTTCGGGCACCTTATCGATCTGCTCCAGGTCAGGCGTAATGAGCTTACGGCAATGCTCTTGCGCAAATCCCGCCAAATGGTCCTCGTAATTGGCATCGAAAATGATGTAGCTGCGATGCCCCGGAGGCGTCATCTGGATAGTGGCCAGATCGCCAAGAGCATAAATGGCATTCGCACCATCTTCGCCCACGCGGCTGTCCATGTAGCGCAAACGGTTGCCGCAGCGGTCGATGGTCAACCACGGCTGGCGCGACAGCTGTGTCATACCATCGTACAGGAAACGCGCCCACTGCCCGCCTTCGGCTTCCCAGTCCACGCCGCCATCGAAACTCGCCGAGCTGTTGAAGCCCGACACATCGGCGCCAACACCCAAGCCCATGCGGAAGCACTCGCCCGTTTCGCCGCCCACCAGGTAGCTTGATGCGCAGCCCATTGCCGCCGTGGGAATGTATTTCTCCAGAAGCGCCTTATTGTTGCAGAAGCCGCCAGCTGTCAGAATAACGGCCGCCTTAGCGTGGATGTACACCTCGTGGTCGAAATCCTCACGCGCCACCAGGCCCACAATGCGTCCGGAATCATCGCGCACCAGCGCCGCCGCTGGGCACTGGAACTTATAGCGCACGCCGTTTCGCTGCCCGAACGCAAACATGGCGTCGGTGGCATCCTTCATCTTCAGAACGTGATGATCAAGCGTGGAGTTTTTCGGCGCAACGTATACGGGCACCTCGCCCAAGCGCCAACGAACGCCACAATCGGCCATCCAGTCAAGGCTTTTGCCGCCTTCGCTCGCAATCTTGTAGATCAGCTTCGGGTCAGCCGCGTAATGATATTCATCCATGGCCCAGTCGGTAAGAGCCTGCGCGTCAAAAGGATAGCTGGGGAAGGCGAAGTGCTTCTTGTTCTGGCCAGAATACCCGCCCAGAATGCCGCACATGCCTGCAGATTGCGCATTGCCGCCGTGCAGGCCCAACGCCTCTACGCAAATGACATCCGCACCCAGTTCAGCCGATCGCGCCGCAGCGTTCAGTCCGCCACCGCCGGCACCTACAACGCATATATCGCATTCGTAATCCCACGTTTGGGGAACTGCGCGTGGAGCAATGGGCGAAGCATCATTTGCCGGGAACGCCGCCGCATTATGCTCGCGAAACGTACCATCGGCAGCACTGCTGTTGGTAGCAGCGCTTTTGGGTACGGTAACGTTCTTCGATCCGTCTGCCGCCCAGTCGCCAATAACCCCCTGGTCGACCGCCAGTGCTGCGCCGGGCAGGGCAACTGTTGCAGCCGTGCTGCCCACCACCGCGCAAGCAGCGGTCAGAAAGCTGCGGCGCGTAAGACCGCGTGTTTCATTCATGTGTTTGCTCATATCAGCCCCCTTCCTCTATTTATCCGATTGCACCTGGTTGGCGGGTATCTCGGCCGCTTTTGCCAGCGCGTCGTCAACAGCTTGCTTCACGCCCGCCGTGGTAATGGTCGCGCCGCTGATGGCATCGATGCCGGAGCCTTGCGCGGCCTCTATCATTCTGGCGAACGTGCCATCGCGCACCGCCTCGAAGCCACCCACGCTTTGCGTCTCGCCATCCTGCGTGGTTTCCAAGCACGTAATGCGATTGTCGTCAACCATAAGCGTGACGGTCACATTGCCCGCCATGGCGCGCCCAACGCCCGTATACACTCCATCGCGCAAGGGGATATCGCTTTTCTTCACGGGGTCGGCCTGAACAACCGCATCCCACGGGTCATCCGTGCGCATGGCCAACTGTTCAGCAGTTGCGGCATCTTTGCTTCCCGTGCCCTCAAACGATGCACCGCAGCCCGAAAGCCCCAGCATAAGCGCCGTTGCGCCGCAAGCGACCACTGTTGTCTTTCTCATATCAGCCCTCTCTTTCGAAACCGACTTGCCGAAAAGTCGTGGCAAGCAAATATGCGTTACTTTTCAGGACTCGTCCAACCTTCTGGCACTTCCCAGTCGTGACAGGTGTTGCAATACATGTTCGACTGACCGTGCACGCTGTGGCAGTTGCTGCAATCAATGGCCTCGCCCTGATGCGAGCTATGCGGATTCACGCCTTTTTGACCGCCCCAATTCTCGGTCGTCACAACCACATCGCTCCAATCGTGGCAGCCAACCGTTGCGCATTGATTCTTATCGGCGGTAATAAGATGCGGCACCAGACTGCCGTCGGCATTCGTTTCGTATGCGCCAGAAACCCATGCCATTCCCTCGTTGATCTGGGCCTCAAGCGTTGCCTCGTGGCACTGCAAGCACGTAACGTCTTCCTGCTGATGAGCCACTGCCAGCTGAGCAGAGTCGGCAGCGCCTTCGCCAAAGTATCCCTCTACGTAGAAATCCATGGGCTCGTGGCAGACCGCGTTACAAAAACTCGGCTGGTTGTGCCAAGCGTAGAATCCGCCACCTGCAATCACAAGTACGGCAACAACCACGGCGCATACAATGGGTGCACGACGACGTTTGGCCTTTCTCCCTTTCCCCTCTTCATTCGCTTCCATTGCGACCCCCTTTCATGTTCATGCGTTTTCGTTTACACTTGTCAACATGATAAGCGCATAGTAGCAAGGTTTTTGCATTTTGTGTTTGACGGTTTGCGCAATGTGTCTATTGACAGAGAGTCAATAGACTAGTGTCTGAACAGGCTTTATCCGCCTGTATTTGCCAGCTGATACACTCTGCATCGGCAATTTGCGCATATTTGGGACCGTTTATTCACAATGCGCGATGCAACACCGCGAAGGGGTATAATCCGTGAGAAAAATGCAAAGAGCTTTGGGCGCGAAAAAGCAACTCTAAGAACAAATATATTTCAGCATGCAATCTCTTCGTCCAAAGAGGACAAAAATCGCTGCATCATTGTTTTTGACCATATTGAAAGAGAGAATTATGTCCGAGAAAGTGAACCCTCGAACCGCCCGTGTGCGTGAGGCGCTTACCGACGCGGCGTTCGAACTTGTATCCGAAAACTCCGTCAACCAAATTACCCTCACTCAAATAGCGGAACGCGCTGGTGTGAGCCGTCCTACCGTCTACAAGCAGTTCAACGATACCGCCACGCTTGTTGCCGAGGTCACCATCCAATCCCTTGATGACACGCTCGAACGCATTGATCACGAAATAGGAAGTCAAAACGACCTGGATTATTTCCATGAGCTTATGGATAAATTCGTGCAAGCGGTCTACCGGCACCGCTCTTTCTACCGAAACGCCGCTTACGGACCAAGTGCTGCCCAAATCATCATGGACGTCTCAAAAATGCTTGACCAACGCATGAGCACGCGTCACATTGAAAAACGATTGAGCGGCATCCATGCAAATGCCAGTGACTGCCGCGCCGCTATTTCCGCAGGTCTTGTATGGCTTTTGGTTCGTTGGCTTGAAAGCGATTTTAAGGGAGAAAATGCGCCCGAAGCCATTGCGAAACGCGTGGCCGATACCATGTATGTTTTATCGGGAGCGCGGGAAGAAAGCTCCTGGAAAGATTCAGACGCAAACTAACCGCAAGCCGACAATAATTCGGCTGCGCACGCAAGGGAAACCGCCGTTGCCGATGGCTTCCCGTTTATTCTAGGCTCACGAGCCTAGAACACGAAGGCGATTCGCCTTAGTGAACGAATCGCCTTTATCAACTACGCGTTATGTCGAAGCGTCTTGCCTAGCAACAGCAGCAGCGCTTGCGCTCTTCTGGAATCGAAGGCCGATTGGCACCTTGCTCTTCTGCCTTCTTATCGACGCCGGCGAAGAACGTGCGCAGGTTTTCGGGAAGCTCAAACGCATCCTGATCCTGGGGCTTTTGACCCTGCATCACAACTTCCATAATACCGCGAACAATCATATCCGTCGGCGGCACCTCGTAATAGCCGCCATTGAAGGGAAACAGACGGCAGGTAACCGCGCTATCGGCCATATCGCTGCAGCAGCCGCAATCGTCCTCAATCACTTCGGGGCAAATATCAACACCGTTTACGCGAATGGTCGGAGAGCTCATCAGGCGATACTCAATCGCCTTCTCCTCAGAATCGATCAGAATCTGATTAAGCGTTAAATCGTAACCACACGCGCGCAAAACACCCTTGCAGCGCTTTACCGCTTCGAACACGCGGTCATCGGCACCTTGGCAGCGGTCGCACACCGCCAGGTCCAGGAAGAGAAAATCAACCACCGCAGGAGTCATTGGACCCGCATAGGGGTCATCGGCGCAGCAGGAATCGTCCGCGCCATCCCCGGAGCAGCAGCACGGCTCGGAAGCAACGTCATCGCCACCGCAGCAGCACGGCTCGGCAGCGTCATCCCCGGAGCAGCAGCACGCTTCCTTCCGCTCATCTTCAACCGAAACGTTTTCCTCGGCAGCACTCTGATGACCGCAACAACAATCGCTCATAAACATCTCCTTTAACGCAGCGCCGCGCTTAGCCCGGCAACTCGCATCAATCCCTTGTGTTAACGCTTTACAACATACCGCTTACGCAGGCAGGTTGCAATGATTTCCAAGACCACCGACACCGCAAGGCACATATACGTGATCAACCCAACGGCATGCAGGCTGAAATGCATGTTGGCAGCCAGGTACAGCTGGTAGCCGATGCCACCCGAGCCGCAAATGGCAGCAATAACAACCGTATTAACGAAATTGTTCTCGAAACGAATAAAAATCCAAGAGAACACCTCGTTGATTTTTTCGCGCAAAACGCAATGGGAAACCACCGATAACCAGGGCGCACCCGTAGAGCGCACGGCCTCTAAAACGCCCGAATCAACTTCCTCGAACGCCTCGGAAAACGCCTTGGCCAAAAAGGCCACCGTATGGAACATCATGCCCACAATGCACGCCTCGGCACCCAGGCTAATAGCAACAACGAACACCAAAACCCAAATAACCGTGGGGATAGAGCGTGCAATGGTAAGAATGATCTTCACAACATTGCTTACAGCCTTGTTCGTCAAGTTGCACGCAGCCAACAGCGCCAGGAACAGCGCAATAACCGCTCCGAACAGGGTGGTGCAAAGCGCCAGGCAGATGGTGACCATCAAATCGCCCAGCAATTCCTCCATGGTCCAAAGACCGTCGGTTCCCGGATGAAGCACCATAACGGAAAAGTTGTTCAGAGAACCGCGAGCAGCATCAAGCAGGTTCGAATAACCCCAATCCATCTGGATAAACGTGATAATCGTCAAACACACCAGAACAAGAATGGTCCCCCACAAAAGGCTCGTGGACTTAGAGAAACCGTGAATCTTGATGGTGCCGTTTTTCTTCTTTTTCATGCCAGCGGGCGCAGACATTGCAGCATTGGCGCGCAGCATGTCGGCCTTCTTTACGTCGATTCGCGACATGCTACATCACCCGCCTTCTCACGTAGTTCGAAACCGCTTCGCACAGAATCGCAACAACCATGATGCATAAGATGACCAGGCCTGCCGTATCGTAGCGAAACGAACAATAATACAGCTGAAATACGAAGCCGATCCCCGTGCCAGTCAGCATGCCCACTAGCGTCGCATCGCGAATATTCGTCTCCATCTGATAAAGCACCCAGCTCACCATCATGGGCAGATTATTCGGAATGATAACGTGGGCTATCATCTGCAAACGCGTAGCGCCGCAGGAAACGGCCGCCTCTAGGGGTCCCTGCGCGCTTTCTTCGATGTTTTCCAAAAATGTACGCGTCAAAAAGCCAAAGCTTTTCAAGAAAAGTACGATCCAGCCCGTGATCTCGCTTTGCCTGAATGTGAACAGCAAGATGAAGGCCCAGGCAACCGTGGGAATATTCCTAAGAACCGTGGCAATGCCGCGCACGATAATCTGCACAATGCCGCCAAACCCCACCACGCGCGATCCAATAACCGCCAGAACAAACGACAGCAGCGCTGCAACAACCGAGGCAGCAACAGCATCAAGAAACGTTGCACCCAGCGCGCCTAGGATCTTTGGCAGATACTGAAACGAACGCTCGGTTGGCATGAAATTATCGGCCAGCCAGACAAAGCCGCCTGGCAGGTTCAGCAAAGACTGCACGGGGTCGAAATCCACAAAGGAGCTGCTTGCAGCCAAAAGCGCAACAAATGCTACTACCAGCGAAAACGCAGATAGATAGCGCTTCTTGTAGTAGGTATCGAGTTTTTGGAGTTCCGCCGACTGCATGGTTAGGCCTCATCTGCCTGATACACAGCGTAAATCTTTTCCGCATCAAGCTGCTGAGGCGCGCCCTGGCAGCAAATTTTGCCTTTCGAAAGGCCAAAGATGTAATCCGAGTACTCCAAAGCGTATTCCACCTGATGCAAGCTGACCAGGCACGTGATGCCCATCTCGTCAACAACGCTGCGCAGCAACTCCATGACCTCGCGCGAGCTGCGCGGGTCCAGACTTGCAATTGGCTCGTCGGCCAAAATAAGCAGCGGGTCTTGCACCAGCGCGCGCGCAATACCTACACGCTGTTTTTGCCCGCCCGATAGTTGGTCGGTTCGCGTGTACGAAAAATCACTCATGCCAACGCGTTCGAGCATTTGGAAGGCTTTTATCTTCTCCTCTTCGCTGAACAGGCTCAGCGCGCCGGTAAGAGAGTTTTTATACCCCAAGCGACCCTGCAAGACGTTCTCGATAGACGAAGAGCGATACACCAAGTTGTAGCTTTGAAAGATCATGCTGATCTGACGGCGGGCAGCGCGCAGCCGCCTTCCCCGCAAACCATTCATCTCCACACCATTGAACAGCACACTACCCGATGTGGCGTCTATCAGGCGGTTTACGCAACGCAGCAACGTTGATTTGCCGGCGCCCGAGCTTCCGATAATCGATACAAGCTCCCCTTTTCCCAGGGAAAACGACACATCGTCCAGCGAGTTGACCACGCCATCGTAGCTTTTCGTCAAATGATTGACCTTAAGCAGCAATGCATCCTTGCCAACAACGCGTTCGCAGAAGTTTTGTCCATTAGAGCAGCAATGATTCATATTTTCACCGAAAAGACCACGTTAACGTAATAACCGCCAGCAATACGCCAGCGGTTGGCTTCAACATGATAGCAAACTACGATTTGCGACAGCCCGCAACGACCCACAAGACCCGCAATTAACTACGCGCCGACCAGCTTGCGATAATCATCGTAATAGCTGTCATCGGCAGGCACGAAGCAGATTTTATCGCTGGAATGCTTCCACTTCGAAGTAGTATCGGCATCGTTGGGGTCCTTGAAGATCTTGCGGTTGTCAGCAACCTCAGAGGAGCACATGTAGTCAACGATCTTCTGGATGGTCTCCGCGGAAACGTACTCGGTGTTAACGCAGAACGGAACGGCGGGAACTGGAATGGTATACACGCAAACAAGGCGCTGACCTGAGCATTTTGCAAACTCGCCCTCGCCTTCCTTCACTTCGTACACCGTGCCAACCTCGCCCAAGTTGCCCGAAACAACGGTGTAGGCAGACGTAGAGCTGGTAGTGTCGCAGGAGCACAGATCAACGGCGCCGCTGGCCAGCTGGTAAACGCTCAACGGCTGGCTGCCTGCCATGACAACGGTGCTGAAAAACTTGCCCGGCTCGGTAAAATCGTCGGTCGAAGACATACCGAACTTGCCGACAAACACTGTAGCCGGAATAACAAAACCCGAGGTAGAGCTTGTGGAAACGAAGGAATACTTGCAGCCCTTGATGTTGTCAATGGAGAAGTTTCCGCTTGCATCCTTGTACTTGTCAACGTCTTCCTCGCGGCACAGAACCTGGGAGTAGTAAGAAACCTGGTTCAGCTTGCCTTCCTTGTCGGAAAGAACAAATGCAACCTCGATCTTGGGATTCTTCCTGTGAATCTCAACATATTCGGAAGCACCCAAAGAAGCCATGTGAGCCTTGCCGGAAGACAGCGCCTCGATGGTAACATTGTAATCGGCAGTGGTCATGGGTTTGCACGGAATACCCGCACCCGTACCGATTGCCTCGCAGAAGGCATCGCGCATGCCCACGTATTCGGTGCCGGAGTTAGAGGGCTCCCAAGCAAAAATGATCTCAGAGGGATCCGTTACGGCAGCCGACGCGGCACCGCTTGCAGAACCGCTGGTAGAGCCGCCGCATGCGGACAGGCCGCCCATTGCGAACGTGCCGAAAGCAACAGCGCTTCCCAAAAGGAAGTTCCGACGAGTAAGTGATGGCATAAAAGTTCCTTTCCCTTATTTATAGAGTGACACTATGATATCATTTATAACATTATGATTGCGCATTTATTATCAGTTTGCAACTATTTTATTGTCGCGAGCAAATAGAAGGGCACCTCCAGCACATCGCAAGACAGCCGAAACATCAGGCGTGCACGACTCTGACCTGGTGTCCCGTAAACCAGCACCCGTCACCGCCATCGGATTCCAAAGGCGGCGCGAAAGCATTAATACCCAAACCGCCTTTAGCGCAAAACGAAGCATTGGACGCAAATGCGGACGAAAATCGCGACTGAACGGCAGCATGCGAACCGGCAAGCGTCTGGCCCAAAGGATAAACGCCAGGCACAATGATGGTTCCGCGCGGCACCCGCTCGGAAGGCTCCAGCTCAAAAGTTGCCCGCCCGAAGCGGTTTTCCAAAGTCACAGCTACGCTGCCCGCCGGTAAGCATTCCGCAACGTCCATCGGATTCATCAGGGCATATGCGTTACGCCGCGATTCATCGCAGCAATGCAAAACCGAAGAGTTGATTGAGAAATCCGTGATAACCGTTGCAAGATAAAACGTGCGCCCGCTCCCCTGCTTGCACCCGTTGCTTTGCCCAAGCGCCGCGCGTGACCGAACGGAAGCATCGTCATCGAACCAGTTGAACGCATCAACGCAAGATGCTGGCGCGTTATCAAGCCACGTTGCAAGACAAGAGAAATTAGCGGTGTCGTAACCGGAAAAGCGTCCCCTTTTGTCAAGCGCGCCCGTTCCCCGATCTTCCAGCAAAACGGGCTTGCCCGCAAAGACGCGCTGCCGTTCCTCATCCGTAAAAGGATATTCCGTATTGTCGATCGCCTCGTGGATCATAAGGTCAACGTTATAGCGATTCGCAATTGCGCTGAAACCGAAGCGCTTCGCAAGCAGGCCAAACACCTCGCAATTTGACTTCGATTCGCCAACCGGATCGATTATCGCGCGTGAACATTGAAGAACGGGAAACTCGCCGCGAAGGTATAAATCGTCGTGTTCAAGAAAGCTTGTCGCAGGAAGAACGACATCCGCAAGTCGGGCGGTGTCGGTCAAAAACAGATCATGCACCACCAAGAACAAATCGTCGCGACGCAGTCCCTCAAGCACACGGCTTTGATCAGGTGAAACCAGCGCAGGATTGGAACCATAAACGTAAAGAGATCGAATCGGCGGGTCGGTGAAATCAAGCAGCGCTTCGCCAAGATGCGACATATTGGTGCGCCGCGCCGTTGCAGGAACATGCGGCGCGGAAGGAGTGCTTGTCTTGAAAACGCGATTCGCGCCGAGCATGGTATACATGCCGCCGCCAACACCCGTCAACGTAAGCGCAACCGACAGTGCAACCAGGGCCTGCGTTGCCGCTGCACCGCGCTGAGTCCGCGAGTAACCATACCCCGTGACCAGATAGACCCTATTTGCCTTCAACAGGCGTTCAGCCAGGTCAGACACAGATTCTGGCGACAAACCGCAAAGATGCTCGCTTTCATTCGCATCAAGTGCCTTGGCATGCGCAACAACATCGGAAAAACGGGTCAATACTTCATCGGCGCTTCGAAGTGCGGTGGGTGCGGCTTGGGCGATTTTGGCCAGAAGAAGCAAAGCAAGCTGAAGATCCCTTCCGGGCGTAACCAAACTAACGTGGTCCGCAAGACGAGCGGTGGCGTTCTCGTACACATCAACAAGTACAACGCTTGCTCCCTGCCGGCGGGCCTGCGTCAAACGCCGCGTGAATGCCAGGTGCGAGCGGGCCGGATCCATGCTCCACACAAGAATCACGTCGCCCGGGACGAAATCATCTGGAAGAGAGACGCCTCTCACGCCAAGCGATTCCCTAAGCGCAAACGAACGAGCAGTGGCGCAGATGGTGCGGTCAAGCGATGTGGCTCCCAGCGTGCCGAAAAACGCATCGCCGCTATTGCGTTGGAACATGCCCATCGGACCAGAATACGACCAGGACATAACGCTCTCGCTACCGTATTCCTTGATATCGCTACGCCAACGCGCACAAATCGCATCAATCGCATTATCCCAGCTGCAGGGCTCAAGACAGCCGTTTTTGCAAATCAGCGGAGTAGTAAGACGCTCCGGTCCGAATAACCGTTCGGGATAATGGCGCATCTTGTTGCACATAATGCCTTGCGTGAAGGGGTGCTCAGGGTCGCCTTGAAGCGACACAACCTTGCCGTTCGCAATGGTTGCCAGCAGCGAGCACGCATCCCCGCAGTCCATCGGGCATGTTGTGGTCTTGATGTCGTAGCTTTTCTTTTGACGCACTTCTTTTTCCCCGTTTCGCATACCGTGCCCTAATCGGATTGATTATTTGCGTCATTGTATCAGACGCGAATTTCCCCTAAGTCTAGCGTCTTTTTCTCGTCCTGCAGCACGGGTGGCGGAATATCGGGGTGTTCAATTGGCGCAGGCAAGCAAATCTTGCGTGCGCAACACGACGCACCGCATTCGAAACCATCCTTTGTTTATCGAAAAACCGCAAAACAGATGCAATATGAAACAGAAACGCTACAACTATAAGACTTGCCTGCATATGGTAGGCAATCCTATTTTACTCCGCAAGACTTTGTTGATGTGCGATAAAGAAGTAATAGAAGTGTAAAAACTTTGCCGTTCCTATCCGGCACTTGCGCATTGTGTCGGATAGGTCGGGCGTTAGGCTTCGGGCAAGTCAATCTTGCCGACAAAGCTGTAATAAAATGGT